>MFJA01000038.1:17808-21036 GCA_001779055.1 Candidatus Gottesmanbacteria bacterium RBG_16_37_8 | reverse complement strand
TACATAAAACTTAATACTTGATACACCACTGAAAGTAGAGCAAGTAATCCGAGTGGTAAACCCAAGCCCCAGAAGACCAGATTTTTCAGAGGGAACAGATAGGCTTTGGTGGTAATCCATTGAACAGCCGGCGGAAATCCTCCGCCCCGATCATCAAACGATTTGAGCTGTTTCCAATTGTCGAGGATTTTCGGGTTAAGGGAAAAATTAACTAACCTTCCGTCGGCAAAAAGATAGGGATAAGCAAGTCTGACAGTAATAAATGAAGAAACGAGCAATAAGCAACAGGAAACAAGAAACAGGTACAAATTCCTGTTTTTGAAGAAAAAATAGAGAAAGCCAAGAACTATTATGGGAGCAAAGTAAATTGCGGAGATTTTGGCGGAAATGGCTAGACCGAAGGAAATACCGAGAAGAAAAGTATAAAGAATGAAGTCCCGCTGAGGCGGGATATAAAGTATTTTGGTTAAAAGAAAAAATGATAGAAGAGTGAAGAATGTCAGATAGGTGTCGACAGCATAGAAATGGGATAACTGGATGGGTAACACTGAAACAGCATAGAAAAACATAGCGAGGTGGGGAAAATAATTAGTCGCTGGTATTTTGAAGTTGGCGGATTTTTTAGATTTTAAGACAATTTGTTTGGCTATAAGAAAGACGAGAATGACTGTAAAGAGATCAAAGAGAGCGGAGAGTTTTCTGCCTGTTAGGGTTAGTCCGCTGTAGTCAGCTGTTTTTAATCCTTCAGCGATTATTTTAGTTAGGAAAAGGGGAAAGGTGCCGTAAACGAAAAAACCGAAGTTACGGTTTTGAGGATTCAGAGGTGAGGTATTGGTATCAAAATATTCCCCCGCTGAGCGGGGCCAGGAGATAGCACCGGTTACCATAGTCAGGAATCTTTCATCCGGGTGAAGGTGTTGATTTTGATCCCAATTAAGACCATAAAAGCGGAAGAAGGCGGCTAAGATTAAAATAGCTAGAAAAAAAATAATTGAGGTAAGTTTTGACATTAGTTAATAAATAATAAATGATAGTCGTTTTTAGACATAGGAGTGACTTTTTTATAGATTCTTATAACAGGATGGTCAAAGACAGTGAAAGTTTCTTCAGCGTCTTCATCAGGGAATTGCAAATTGATTGGTCCAAGTCGGAGAGAAGGATAAGAGGAAAATTCTGTTACTTTAACAAATCCTAATCTTCCGGAGAACAATAATTGAAAATATTTTGTGACCAGCTTATATTTTTCAGGTTGTTGAAGATGATTTTTAAATATTCTTCGTGAGGGAATGAAAATATAATCCGCTTTTTCCAAATGATCCAGGAGACCTGCGTATAATTCCGGTTTTTCATCAAGATGATAGAAATCAAATGAGATTACAGTAGCATTGAAATCCGGGCGACGATAGTCTGTAAGGCCAAGAGGAATATCCACAACATTGGCAGTTTCTGAAAGGACGTATGAATTATTGGAGAGATTTTGGTATATCCAATAGGAGGCAGTAACTCTTGAATCTTTATTTTTATAAATCGACATGAAAGCAAAACCGGGAGATAATGCAAGAATCAAGAAGCTAGAAGAAAGAAGTAAGAATACTTTTTTAGAAAATTTTCTTTCAAAATAATTAATGAAATATCCTGAAAAAATAGCGAAAAATGGGAAGATGGGAGTCATAAAACGGGTCCATTTGGCAAAGAGAATAGTATTGGGCAGAAGAAAGATCAAAAAGGAAAAAATAATCAGCAAAGACTTCTCTTCAAAAACAGTTATTAAAAGAAGCGGATTTTTGGAGTGTAATTTTATAATTTTCATTCTTTTTAATAAGACTAAAAAGAACTTAATTGTAAGCTTTAAATTCAGGAGCAGAAAACCGATAATTCCAAGTAAATATAAAGGCCAACCCAGGGCGAAAGGAAATATTTTTTCCATGTGAAAGATGAAGGGAAGAGTATTGACAAATTGTCTGGTGTAAAAGGCTTCGAATTTACCCGTAGCGACATCAGATTCATAACCAAAGACAGCTGACGTGAAATTAGCTGGTTCGACCAGATTATAGGGTGAAAAGATAACAAAAATTATTAAAGAAATTATTAATATGAATAATCCAATGGAAAACAGTTGGAAAAGTTTTTTGGCAGGAACAGTTAAACCTATTATAAAAACAGGCCAATTTTTTTTCTTTTGAGATGCAGATTTGAATAACTCAAAAAGAAGAATCAGAAATGGCGGAATAAGGAAAAATACTCCGGTAAGTTTTGCTCCAAGAGCAAGACCAACCGAGATTGAGATGAAGAAAGAATATAGAATTAATTTATTTGAAAACAATTTTTTATCAAGACTTAGGCTAGATTGCAGCTTGAGTGAGAAGAAAACAGCAGACAGAAAAAAGAAAGTGAGGAGTGATTCTGTAGTTCCAAAATGAGCTGCCTGAATAAGGCCGGGGGTAAAAGCTGAGAAGGCAGCCAGGATAAGCGATAAGTTAAAACTGAAGAGTTGTCGGGAGATAAGAAAAACCGCCAGAACTATTAGAACAGAAAAAAGAGCAGAGTAGAAGCGGAGCCAATAGACAGCAGAAGGGAAATCGGTTGTTAGCTGCATGTTTTTAGGTGCGGGTTGCGGGTTAATAAGGTTAATGACCGGTTTAGTAATTTGGTCGCTGGTAAAGGCTAAATAGAGAGGAAATTGACCATAAGAAAAGAAATGGGGATTGAGGGAACAGTCATTAGAGTCTAGATTTTTAGGAAAAAATTCGGAAGCAAGGCAGGAAGGAATTGCAGTTAATTTTGAAGGCAGGACAAACCTGCTAATAGCAATAGCCATATTTCTTTCATCGGGATTGAAGAAGTAGGGAGAGTCATGCAATGAATTAAAAAATCTCAAGAAGGCTGCAATAAGGAGAATTAAGATCAGGATGATATGCTTCTTCATTTATATAGATAATCAGAGGATATATAGAATTGAGATTACCGTCAAACCCCAGACTAATATTGAAATGATTAAAGGAATATCGGTAGTGACAATTTTTTCCGGCTGTTCAGCCTCTTTCCCTTCATAAGCTAATTGGGAGTAGCGCATCAGACCAAAAATGATAAAGGGAATTGTAACAACCATCCATTTTCTGTCTATAGCTCCGGGAAAAACATCAGTCAGAAATTTTTGAAAGGGAGTAGAAAATTGAGGTGGTTCTTCCAGAAAGGTAAAAAGGGAGTAAGCAATAATTGAGGCTGATC
>MFJA01000038.1:16392-17792 GCA_001779055.1 Candidatus Gottesmanbacteria bacterium RBG_16_37_8 | reverse complement strand
TATCCCGATACTGAAAAAGAGCAGGTCTGGTTTTTGATCCCTGCCTTAATAATTCGGCATGCCTTTTAGTGGCGGCCACAAACAGAGCAACGAAAAGAATTGTCAGAAAGAGCCAAAAAGGCAGATGAAAACCAGTAATCACTTCACCGGCAAAAGCCCTGAGTATAAATGATAAAGATATGCAGAAAATATCAAAGACAGCATGTTTTTTAAAGAGAACGGAATAGAAAATATGAAGAAGGATAAAAAGAAGCGAGACACCAAAAAAGGGGAGAGATATAAGAAGAGCAGCTATAAGTCCGAAAAAACCAAGAAGAAAAGCCAGTTCAGCGGCTCTGTTTAGAGGAAGCTCGCCTGAAGCGAGAGGACGGGTTTTTTTGAGAGGATGCAGACGGTCAAATCTAAGATCTATAATGTCATTAAAGAGATATGAAGAACTGGAAAGGGCTGAAAAGATAAAGAATCCGAGCATGGTCATCCAGAAATAATAGGGGTTAAACAGTTCTCCGGTGAAAATGATGGCGGTAAAGAGAACAAGGTTTTTAATCCATTGGTTGGGACGAAGAGCTCTGATGATGGGATTTTTCAGAAATTTAAACATTCAATAGGAATTGTAGGGGAATGGCTGCTAATTTTCAATTGTTTTTTCCAGATATTTGGCGGCGTTGATTCCCAATTCTATTGCGTAGTTGGTGCCCCTGTCCCAGGGATAAACCATATCCATGTTAGCCAAAATGACATTTGTTAGCGGTGTTTTGAAATCAGGTTTGATTTTGGAGTAATTAACTCCTACAACCGGCTGAGCGAAAGGACCGAAGAATAGCTGATAGTCGTTAGTCGTTAGTCGATAGTTAAAATGCGGGTTGATTTTTTGGAGGTAGGGTTTATAGATAGAAAAAAGTTTTTCTTTGGTCATTTTTAAATAGGGGTGTTCAGAAGGAAGATAATTGGCGATCCAGGTCAGATGTTTGCCGCCGTAATATTTCTTATCGACAAAATTTGTGTGGGCGACAACTCCCAGGAAGGGAAAACTGCGGTCATTGATGTTAAGCCAATATTCTTTTTCCAAAATTTTATCTTTAGTGATTAAAAGAAGATTTAGAGCATGGAGATGGGGAATGCTTTTTAACCGTTTACTGAAGCTTGAAGGCAAATCGGGAAGAATTCTGACAAAAACACTTGAAGGAGCAGTAAAGATAACTCTGTCGAATGTTCTCAACATATTCTTTTCAAAGGAAGACCCAAGTATTATTTGCCCGCCTGATTTTTTTATTTCCTTTGCCAGAGTTTCCAAGAGACGATGGTAGCCTCCTTTTAAATAAACAAGTTTTAGTGTTCTTTTTTTAATTCTGGCCCAAAACCAGGCCATATTGACTTGGTTTATTAACTTGCCGAATTTG
>MFJA01000038.1:0-16384 GCA_001779055.1 Candidatus Gottesmanbacteria bacterium RBG_16_37_8 | reverse complement strand
TAGGTTTTAGCACCGAAATATTTTTTAAGCCAGTCTGAAGCTTTATATTTTTCCAGACGTATGGCAATTTGCGGGGGAAGAATTTTCAGAAATAATAAGACAACTCCACATCTTAATCGATCAAGCAAATTCAAATGCGGGAAGGTAATAACATCAATCGGCGAGTTAAAAGGAGAGATAACATTATTATAAAAGATTGAAGTCAAAGGAGAAGGGAGGAGGAGATCTTTTTGAAGTCCCAAATCCTTTATAAGCTTTAACGCATAATCGTCATTGGTAAACCAGTGATGATAGTGTTTTTCAATAGTCCATTGCCAATTTTTTTCTTTATAACCCTGTACCAGACCACCAAGGGATTTTTCTTTTTCAAAAACAGTAACCTGATGGCTATTCTTTACAAGATAAAGAGCACTGGATAAACCGGTAAAGCCGGCGCCAATAACTGCAATTTTCATAGTCTGGTCGGAATAAAGCAACGGATCACGGGACGAATTCGACGGTGGGGATATTAACAACTTCTATATTGGAAGCAAGTTCTTTGGCAATTAACTTGATTTTACCCTGGATTTGCGAACTGATGGAAAATTGCGCCTGACCGATATTATTGGTCAGTTGTGTGTCTGAGGGCTCGATAATGATATTGGGGGGATCGGCAGATAATTTAACACTTTTGCTCGGTAAGATGCTTCCGTCAACACCTCTGATATAAACGGATATTTTAATTTTTGACGGTTCTTTACCCTGGCTTTTATCTCCAACAGAGGCAATTTGAGGGAAGACAACAGCAAAAGACTTCAAGGGGGAGGGAACAACATTTTTAGCTCTCAAGATATTGGAGACAGGTTTGTTGAGAGTTAATGCTCCGATACCGATAAAGAAAAGGAGAAAAAAAATTCCTGATAAAGTTATGAAAGTTTTATCTTTCATTTTGGCGGTTAAAATGTTTTTTGTTGGTTTGATTGTGACACCAATATTCTCAAAAGTCAAATAAAACAGGCACAATTTGACAAAATTTGACAAAATTTCTCAATTCTGCCAGACTATAGATTGACCCTTCGGGTTTAGAAGATAAGACTAAAGATCTTTTTCCTCTACAACCTCGAAATGTCGGGTACCCCGAAGTTTTTCGGGGGATAGGGTTAAAGTATCCAGGCCCCTTGGGGCCGAGATCTACCCTCCCAATTAGGCTTTCGGGGAAAAATCTTGAGTCAACTTCTTTCCTCGAGGGGTTTAAACATTTTTTAAATTATTTGACAAAGAAGATAATATTTGATTAAATACTAGAGAAATTTGAATTAGTTCCCCGTTTGACGTGTATTAATTCCCTTGAAGATTTATGCCTTTGAGAACTAAACCAGCTGAAGATGATATAACCGTAGAGGATGTTATTGGAGCTCCTCAGAGTTCTGATGCCGAGAAATTGGAACCGGTAAAAAGCAGTTCTCCGCTTGCGGTTAAACCAACATATGAAACCAAATTTAAGCCTGTTGAAGTCCGGCCGGATATTAAAACGGATATGAGAATGCAGGTACCATTGGTGCGACCGGTGCGAAACGACAACCCACAATCTTTTGTGCCAGGACTTGTCTCAGTCCCGACTTCATCCCAAATTGGTACCTTAAACGGTACAGACAGATATGCTTTAACACCTACCCAAAAAGTTTCCGGCTACCTTGATATCATGCCTGAGGGGCACGGTTTTTTGCGACCAAAATTTATTCCCGGAGATCGCGATATTTATATATCCCAGTCACAAATCCGCAAGTTTCAACTGCGGGAAGGAGATGAAGTTACCGGCCAGGCCAGACTGCCTAAAGAGAATGAACGTTATCTTGGTCTTTTGAAAGTAGAGTTGGTCAATGGGGTTGAGGCAGAGAAATCAGCCAAACGCCCTAATTTTGATAATCTGACACCTATTTATCCCAACAAGCATTTGAAACTGGAGACCGGAAAAATACCTCTGTCAACCAGAATTATCGATCTTTTTTCACCTATCGGATTTGGCCAGAGAGGAATGATTGTTTCACCGCCTAAAGCCGGCAAGACTACTATTTTAAAAGAGATTGCTCATGGTATAGCGGAAAACTTTCCCAAAGCACATTTAATGGCAATTTTAATAGGAGAACGACCGGAGGAGGTAACTGATATATCAAGATCGGTTAAAGGCGAAGTTATCGCCAGCAACTTTGATGAAGCACCGGATGCCCAAACAAAAGTAGCTGAGGTTGGTTTGGCCAGGGCTAAAAGATTGGTTGAGAAGGGAATAGAGGTAATTATTTTACTTGACTCAATTACCAGACTGGCACGAGCTTATAACCTGTCAGTTGATCCTTCAGGAAGGACTTTGTCAGGAGGGTTTGATCCGGCGGCTTTATATCCGGCAAAAAGATTTTTGGGAGCAGCACGCAGCTGTGAGGAAGGCGGTTCACTGACAATTATCGGAACAGCTTTAGTTGAAACCGGTTCAAGAATGGACGATTTGATCTACGAAGAGTTTAAGGGTACCGGCAACATGGAACTTCATTTATCGAGATTTTTACAGGAACAGAGAGTATTTCCGGCAATTGACATAGAAAGATCAGGCACCCGTCATGAGGAACTGCTTTTACCTGCTGAAACATTGAAAAAAGTGGTCACTTTAAGAAACATGCTGGGACTTCTTGGGGAAGGATCAGAGAAAACAGCAACGCTTGTTGAAAGACTTCTAAAAACCAAATCCAACAAAGAATTTTTTGAGAGTCTAAATAAGGGCGGATAAATAATTATTACAAGCGATAAGTGCATAAATTATCTTCAAAAATCAGGCCTTTATGGGAAAGGCTGACAAAAGAGTTAAGCAGTTTTTTAACGGATGTTAAAGATTGGTTTGACTTCCTCTATAACTACACCAGGAAAAGATTAGTTTTTGCCGCAAACCATTTTGAAAAGAGTAAAGATGTTTTGGTTGATTTCCTTCTTATAAAGAGGGGAAGGTATAGTAAGCACTTTCTTAATATTTCCTTTATATTTCTAATTGCCGGTGCAATTATCGGCGGTCCGGTTATTGCCGAATATTATCCTACAGTTGAACCAACTGATGGTCAACTGGAGGAAACTTCGGAAGATATCCTGGCCCCGCCATCAGGCGGGGAACTTTCTACAATAACTGAGATATCCGATAAGCCGCGTTTTGAGATTATTGATTATGAAGTAGCCAAAGGCGATACATTGGGGTCAATTGCCGAAAAGTTCGGAATTTCGGTTGACACCATCAAGTGGGCAAATTCTTTAAAAACGGAAAAATTAATTCCAGGACAATCGTTAAGGATTCCTCCGGTAACAGGTATTGTTCATAAGGTAAGTGCCGGAGACAATATTTATTCACTGGCAAAAAAATATAAATCTGAACCGCAGAATATTGTTAACTTTCCGGCTAATGATTTTGCCGATTTGGATACTTTTGCTTTGAATATTGGACAGATCTTATTTGTTCCTGATGGAGTCATGCCTGAGGCGGCTCCTGTCTATAAAGCGGCACCGG
Source organism: Candidatus Gottesmanbacteria bacterium RBG_16_37_8 (assembly GCA_001779055.1). Classification (GTDB taxonomy): domain Bacteria; phylum Patescibacteriota; class Microgenomatia; order 2-02-FULL-39-11; family 2-02-FULL-39-11; genus 2-02-FULL-39-14. The sequence continues at coordinate 12,864 of MFJA01000038.1, read as the reverse complement.
TTCCGCAATTTATTGCCGGGGCCGGAGGCAAATTCATGTGGCCGACACAAGGGCAAATTACCCAGTATCCGGTTTCCTATCATATGGCTGTGGATATTGCCAACAGAGCGGCTCCAGCTGTTGCTGCCGGAGATAGCGGAGTGGTGGCATTTGCCGGCTGTATAAAGTACGGCTATGGATGTCACGTGATTATTAATCACGCCGAAGGATTTCAGAGTCTTTATGGTCATTTGTCTTCTATAAACGCGTCGCCGGGACAGAGTGTCGGCAGGGGACAGGTGATCGGAAAGATGGGATCAACAGGCCGGTCATCAGGTACACATCTTCATTTTGAGGTAAGGAAAAACGGAGTGATTCTTAATCCATTGTCATTCCTCAAATAAAGATTTTCGTGGTAAAATTCCCCAAGAAGAATTTTTTTACGGGCTCGTAGTTCAGCTGGTAGAACACTCGGTTCGCATCCGAGAGGTAGGCGGTTCGAGTCCGCCCGAGTCCACCTAAGTCAGCAGTTTTATTGCAAGAACTATTGGTTTTCAGGGAAAAGTTGAGTCGGGATTAGTGTAGATATTTTGTAATTGCGCGGTTAAGTTAATTGAAGTATTATTTTTAGGATTAAACATAAACAAGTCTTCTCTTTCTTCAATTATCAGATTCCCGTCAGGACCGCAGGCTAAATTTTGACCATGAGCAACAAGCCGAGTTGGTGATTCTTTAAGTGGAGTGAGGTTATAAATTTCATTATTACTTTGAACATACCAGCCATCTTGACATATAGTCAAGTTACCGCTTATATCACTAATATCGAAACTGAAAAAGTCACTGGTTAAAATATCATCTATATGTAAACTCGAATTGGTACCCCAACCTAAATAACCATGATTAGAATCGACTTGCAAGCCATTAGTAAATTCTTCCAAATCACTATTTAATGATTGGTCCCAAGAATAAACTCTATTTCGGTTTCCGATGTAAATTATATGAGAGTTAAATTCATAGGCTTCCAGATCTGTGATTTTACCGGGTATTTCTTTGATTTTTTTGAGATTCTGATGGTGATTATTAGCCTGCCATTCGAATATTTTAGAAGTTCCGTTTTCTTCTGGAGTTGAAAATATTACAGTAGGGCAATCGCCTAATTTTACTGATAAGTGGTCAGCTTTTTGAGTAGTATCCTGAAATTCGTTACGAGGTCTTATTACTCCGGTTATTTTCCAACTCTCTCCGGATCTTTTTAAAGGCAATAAAACCAGCTGTGATTTTCCAGTCTCGAAATTTTCTTTGGCTGCGATAAAATTACGCAGACATTGAGGAGCTTCTGCTGTTAGGGTGCTTGCTGGTGAAGGTGAAACAGTTATATAAGGGGTAAGAGCGGTTTGGTTTTGAGGACCACAGGCACTTACCAGGTAGGTTAGAGCAAAAGCGAACATGGCTAACGCTCTTACAGGTTTATGAAGTTTTTCCGGCCGAGAAATACGGTTTAATTCTACTTGAACCATATTATTAGTAACAATTGCGGAGCAGTATTAGTAAGTTATCGATCTTTTACTACGAAGGCAGGAGAGAAATTCTGGAGATTGAGTCCAGCCGCAATTGCCGTCAGCTTGGACCGTGCACTCCGCATTTTTATAGCATACATATTCAGGTTTCAAATCACAGATTGAAACTGCATCTTCCTCATCAGCATTTTGGCAGATTACAGGGTTACATCCGCCTATTTTGCATTCTCCGAGTGTAATTTTTTTCTTGGTTGTTTGACCATTAATAATAATTGAGGAAATAATTTGATCAATTTGGGACTGATAGATTGATTTATTGGGACCTGCTATATAGTACATAATGCCATATAAAATTTCATCGACTTTGGCAAATCTGTATGTGTTACAACCAAAACCGCAAACGTAGACTTCTGTGGCTTCCTGACCGCCTAAGAGGACTCCTCTTATTATTTTAGGACTTTGGCTAAAGACGTCTTTTTGAGGAGCTAGAAATTCTGTATTTATCCATTCATCCAGAGGAAGTGAAGTAGTAACTGGTTTTCCGACTGTAAATGAGGCTCCGTCAAAGAGTTCCGTATCTTCCGTTTGGGTTTCACCCCAAATCTTAACGTCAATAATTTCGCCACCTTCAAAAGCATTGCTATCGCTATCAGGATTTAATTGCCAATTGGGAGGATAGGAAAAGCTTATTCCATAGTCAGTATCAGAGTATGTTAGCCAGTTGAGAGGAACATTGGCAGATCCACTTGGCGGGAGAGAAGGGGGAAGCAGATTTTGTAGTTCTTCTTCAGATAAGGGTTCGACAAATCTTAGTCCGTCTTTAGTGACACATGTTGCCGGGTAACTTCTGGTTAGAATGCTTCCTTCAAGAAGAAGACATTCATCGTAAGTAGTTGGTTTTGGGGAAGTTGTTTTTGATTTAAAAAAGGTAGAAAGAATTAAACCTAAACCAACAAAAAGAATCATTCCGGTAAGAATGAGGATTAATCTTCCGGTGGCTGTTAGTTTCATGGTAATTAAATATTAGTAAATCAGGGCCAGTTAATCAAATATCGGGTTTAATAAACAGCTTGGTAGTGGTTAATTCTTTCCGGAGTTAGATCGGGAGATAAAACAATAGCGACAACATCAATCCTCTTGGGGGAATTTTCCGCCGGCAGATAAAAAGCGGCTATTTTCTGGATCTGAGAGAGTTTTTTAAACCCAACCATCTCTTCAGGTGTGCCAAAAAGATATCCTACTTTGGTTTTTACTTCGACAAAGACGATAGTTTCTTTATCTTTACCGATAATATCGACTTCTCCCCATTTATTACCCCAGTTTCTATCCAGTATTTCATATCCTTTATCCTTGAGATATGAAGCAGCCAAATCTTCGCCGATTTTTCCGGTGGTTTTGTTTTGCGATTTGGTCATTAAAATTGGGGACAGTCCCCATTCGGGGACAGTCCCCTTTGTTTAAAACACCCTCATACGATATTGTAAGGCTTCGGCCAAGTGTTCGAGCTTAATATTTTTCTCATTATTTAGATCGGCTATAGTTCTGGCAATTTTTAATATGCGGAAATAACTGCGGGTTGAAAGAGCGTGTTTTTCAACAGCCAATCTCATCAGTTTCTTTCCTTCTTCGTTAAGTTGACAGAATAATTTAACATGTTTATTTTTCATTTGGGAATTGGTATAGATGTTTTGGTAAGAGGCAAACCTCTCAGTTTGAATTTGACGCGCTGACAGCACTCTCTTTCTTATTTCTTTCGAAGTATCGGGAGAGGAGCCTTCCAGTTTTTCCGCTTCGACAAAAGGCACATTGATAAAGAGATCAATCCTATCCAAAATCGGTCCCGATATTCTTCTTTTATATCTCTCAATCTGACGAAGCGAACATTGGCATTGCCTTTTAGGGTGATTTAAATAACCACAGGGACAGGGGTTGACCGCGGCGACTAACAGAAAAACCGCCGGATATTCGATCCTGCCGGCTGCTCTTGAGATGACCACTTTTCCATCTTCCATCGGCTGCCTCATTGATTCCAAGACTGATCTGGGGAACTCGGCCATTTCGTCCAGAAACATTACACCCAAATGCGCGAGAGAGATTTCTCCAGGCATAGGTTTTGAACCTCCACCGATTAAACCTACCAAAGAACTTGAATGATGGGGAAATCTGAAAGGTCTTATACTGACAATTGATTCTCCGGGACTTAGGAGTCCTATTGCCGAATAGATGCGGGTTACCTCGAGTGCCTCTTTTGAGGTAAGAGGAGGCAATATTCCCGGAAGAGCCCTAGCCAGCATGGTTTTTCCCGATCCGGGAGGGCCACTCATCAGAATATTATGCGAGCCCGCTGCGGCAATAGTTAAAGCACGTTTAGCCTGTTCCTGTCCCAAAACTTCGGAAAAATCGAATTCGGAATCAGCATCCCGCATAAGTTTGTCGATTATTACTTTACTAGCAGGTTTAATTTTCTTTATTCCAGTCAGATGAGCTATCAAACTAGCCAAATTAATAACCGGAAGAACTTGAATACCATCAATTACAGCAGCTTCCCGGGATGAGTTTTTGGGTACAAAAACCTTTTTATATCTGTTTCTTTGGGCAAAAATACCGACCAAAAGGACTCCTTTGGTATGGCGGACTGTGCCATCAAGAGAAAGTTCTCCGTAAACAATAGCATTGTCCAATTGGCCATTGGCAGCAATTTCTCCGGAAGCGAGTAAAATTCCCAGAGCAATAGGAAGGTCATAACAACTGCCTTCTTTGGCCAGGTCGGCAGGAGCAAGATTAACGGTAATTTTCTTTTGGGGAAAGGAACAACCGGTATTGACTATGGCTGTCTTGACTCTTTCTTTGGCTTCTTCAACCGCTTTACTGGGGAGCCCGACAATATTGAATGAGGGAAATCCAAGTGAGGCAACATCAACCTCAACTTCTACAGATACACTTATTAAACCGATATGGGCAACCGAATAGACCTTCGCTAACATATTTTATTTGATACAACTATAATACTTGCCTTCTTTTTCCACTACCTGACCTTTGAGTTGCAGGAGGGACAGTTTTACACTGACTTTTTCCACCGATTGACCTGTTGAAAGCGCAATCTCGTCAATTGAAAGCGGTTCATTTAACAGAAATTGCAGAATCAGGTCGCCGGTTGAATCTTCGGTTATAGAATGGAAGAGCTTTGTTTCTTTTTTGAACGTCAAACGTTCCTGACGCCAATTCATTTCTTTTAAGACATCAGTTGCGGAAGTTACCATTTTTGCCTGTCCGGATTTTATCAAATTGTTAGTTCCTTGAGAGACAGTGGAAGTAATCGGACCCGGAACGGCAAATAATTGCCTTTTATACTTTTGAGCATAACTAGCTGTTATTAGACTGCCGGAGTTTTCGGCTGCCTCAATAATCAAAACCGCCTGAGACAACCCGGCCATGATTCTGTTTCTTCTTGGGAACATCCAGAGTTGAGGAGCGGTGCTTTTGGCATATTCACTAATAATCAATCCCTTTTTTTCAATTTCCTGATGAAGTTTTTGATCTGCATTTTCCACCGGCCAGTCGATGCCCCAGCCTAAAACCGCAACCGTTTTGCCGCTATTTTCTAAAGTTACTTTGTGAGCAGCCTGATCAACTCCGTACATGAAGCCTGAAATAATCGTTATGCCGGCATCAATAAGGGGAGGGAGGAGGTTTTCAATAACTCTTTGGCCGTATTGGGTCATCTTCCGGCTGCCGACAACGGCGATTGATTCTTGAAAAAAATTCTTATTGAAACTGCCTTTAAAGTAAAGTTTGGTTACCTTGGGAGTGATTTTTTTTAAATTAGGAGGGAAGTTTTTATCTTTAATTTCAATTACTCCCATGATTTAAATATACATCAGTTATTTTATTGGTATATCTTCTATTTAAGAGGAAATTTAGGTATAATAAACAGCAATTTCGCGGGCCCGTAGTATACCGGTAACACGCTACAATGGCATTGTAGAGTAGGGGGTTCAATTCCCCCCGGGTCCACAGAATAATCCCGATTAAATCGGGATTTTCTGTGTAAACACTTTTACTTCTCGCAGACGTAATTACCCATGACCAATATGTCAATTCCGGAACGCTGGAAAGTGGAGTAGGCGTCTTCAGGAGAATTGACGATCGGTTCGCCTTTGAGGTTGAAAGAAGTATTAAGGAGAAGGGGAACGCCTGTTTTTTTGTAAAATGCTTCAATCAGGCTGTAATAGAGAGGATTTTCCTTCCTGAAAACCACTTGTGGACGGGCGGTATTATCAGCATGAGTTATGGCCGGGACCTTTTTCCTCCAGTCCGGCTTGACAGGTACGACATAGAGCATGAAGCGAAGAGGATAATGGTTGCTGGTCGTTGGTAAATCAAAAACGAGGTTGGCTTTTTCGGCCAGGACGGAGGGGGCAAAGGGGCGAAAAGCTTCACGGAATTTGACTTTAGCATTGATGATGTCCTTCATTTTGGGGTTTCTGGGATCTGCCAGAATACTTCTGTTACCTAAGGCTCTTGGTCCCCATTCAAAACGTCCCTGATGCCATCCGATGACCTTGCCTTCAATGATTTTTTGTGAGATATAATCGACAAGTTTATCGTATAGCAATTTTTTAATCTTCACCTCGGAGGAGTCCCCGATTAAATCGGGGTCACCATCCGAGGAGAAATCATGTTGGTTGCCACCCCTGAGGTGGTTTAAGGCTGATTCAATTTCATTATTGTCATATTGGCTGCCAAAATAAGCATTGGTTTGGATTTGGCGGTTTTGCTTATTCAAGACATGGTGGTAGAGGTAGAGGGCGGCTCCTAGCGCCCCCCCCGAGTCTCCGGCGGCAGGTTGGATGTAAATATTCTTAAAACCGCTGTCTTTGAGAAGCCGATAGTTGGCAACAGAGTTTAAAGCTACGCCTCCGGCCAGGCAGAGATTATTCAATTTGGTTGCTTTATGAAGGTTTTTGGCCATATTGAGGAGAAGCTCTTCGGTAACTACCTGGATGCTGGCGGCCAGATCTGCAGATCTTTCGGTCACTAAATGGGATTGTTGCGGTGCGACGGGTGGTCCAAATAGATCAATAAATTTACCCGAGTAAGCAGTTGAATCCGAATACTGGTAAGAAAAGTAGGAAAAATCCAGAGAGAAGCTGCCATCCTGATTGGCTTTAACTACCTGCCAGACTTTGTCCTGATATTTCGGCTTGCCATAGGGAGCCAGACCCATTACCTTCCATTCACCTTCGTTGACTTCAAAGCCTAAAAAGGCAGTAAAAGTTGAATAAAGAAGACCGAGACTTTGGGGATAATAAATCTCTTTAAGAATGGTTATTTTATTATCTTGGCCAATACCATAGGAAGCTGTAGCCCATTCACCAACACCGTCAATAGTCATGATGGCGGACTCCTTATAAGGAGAGGGGTAAAAACAGGATGCGGCATGGGAGAGATGGTGTTGGCTAAAAAGGACTTTTTGTTCAGGAAGTTTAAGATATGATGCAATTTCACTTTTAATCCAGAGCTTTTGGGTTAGCCAGATACGCATGGCTTCCCTGAAGGCGTAAGCCGAGCGCGGGTAAGTAGAAAGAGAAGAGATAAGGATGCGATGGAATTTACGGAATGGTTTTTCATAAAAGACAACGTAATCGAGCTCTTTTGGCGTGACAGCGGCTGACTTGAGGCAGAAATCAATGGCATTTTTGGGGAAGGATGAGTCATGTTTTTTACGGCTGAAACGCTCTTCTTCTGCGGCAGCAATAATTTGGCCGTCTTTTATTATGGCGGCGGCGGCATCGTGATAGTAGCAGGAAACTCCTAAAATGATCATACGTGAAATCAGTATTGATTGGTAAGTTCAGCTAAAGTTTCCGATTGAGAGTCCTTATTTTTCCAAGTTGATGATCTTAGTTTTTTCATTTTCAGAGCGTCTTTGAAGAGAGAAAAAAGAAGGCCGAAGGGGAGAAGTAAGAGATAGAAAAAAGAGAGGATGACTTTGGATTGAAAAATACCTATTTTATGAGCTATCGTTTTCCAGGTTTGCCAGAGAGAGGAGAGAAATTTCATTCTATTAATATACAGTAAAAGGCAGTCTTAAAACAAAGTGTAGATGAAGGGGGCAACCGGGGAACTTTGGGCAAAAATCATCAGGACTCCCAACAAAACCAGGACGACTATCATGGGGATCATCCACCATAACCTTTCCTGCCAGAGAAAGGTGAGAAGTTCTTTAAAGATTGAAGATTTTAAGAAAAGGCCTTTGAACATTATATTATGTATAATACCTGGAAAATGAAAAAGCAACAGCGGAAAAGTAAAGTTGGGCACAGAGTGGTGATAATTTTAGGATCACTTTTTTTTATGGCGATGGCCGGAGAATTGATAACAGCCAAGTTTTTACCCCAAAAAACTTTCAGACTTGCTTACAGTGAGGCTATTAACTGTTTTAAGTCCGACAAGACCTTACTTTTTACTCTAAAACCGAATTGCACTCTTCAATTTGAAAATTACGATACGGGGGAAACCGTTTCGGCGAAGACAAACAATATGGGCTACCGGGGGGAGGATTTTCAACCTGAGAAAAATGCAAATGAAAAAAGAATTTTAGTGGAGGGAGATTCGTTTGTTTTGGGATTTGGGGTTTCTGATAATGATGTTTTTACAAAAGTGTTGGAGGAAAAATTGGGAGGAGGAACAAGAGTAATTAATGCCGGATATAAGGGAGGATTCGGGCCTGACGGATATTATCTTCATTTAAAAAACGAGGGGATGAATTTAGCTCCTGATCTGACCATTTTTTCCATCTTTGTCTATAATGATTTTACTGATATGACGGACAGTGATTGGTTAGGATCGGGAAAAAACGGCGAGCCACAAAGGATAGTTTCCAATAAAATAAGAGTTGATGAGATCGGATATCTTCTGCCTTTAAGCGTTCCTTATGTTTACAGATTGCCAATACTTCGCAACAGCCATTTGGCTATCTTATCTTTTGACGGACTTAAAGCGTTACAGGCAAAGGTTAAACATTATTACGACCGGATTTACTTTAAAATATTCAAACCGCAATTCCCGAGCGGAGAGGCGAGTGATTCTAATTTTTTAGGAACTTATTTCAGTAACTGTTTATTTGGAGAAATTTGTCACCGCAAAGCATTTCATCTTTACCAGGATATGATGTCAGTTATCAGAGCTTCCAGAGATTTGACGAAATCAAAAGCTATAGACGGAAACGATAATTTTCTCATTCTGATAATTCCGGCTGACTTCCAGATTTATGATGATGTAATGGATAAATATAAAACAGATACGGGGATTCCTTACCATCCATGGGAGATTGAAGATCCTAATCCGCAGAGACGATTAAGAGAACTTTTTGACAGTGAGGGGATAAAATATATTGATCTTCTGCCATTAATGCGGCTTAGCCGCGAGAGACTATATTTTAAAAAGGACGGGCATTTTAATCGCGAAGGGCACGCATTTTCTGCAACGGTTGTATATAATTGGATTAGAGAATACTATGGCAATCTCAGTTCGCGTTAAGACAGTATTATTTTCTGTTTTTAATAATAAGCTTCATATTTATCTACCGGGCCAGCGGTTACCGCAGGGTTTGGTTGCTCACGGGATTTCCTTAAATAAACTGGCTATGTCGGTAATTGAGTCTGTAGCCGGCCAAGCAATTAATGAGAGTTATTTGGAACAGCTATATACTTTTTCCCATCCGTTTGAGCAGATGATGGAGGTTGATGTTGTTTATTATTTGCTTCTGCCGGCTGAGAAAATCAGTGAGTTCTATCAGGAATCATGGATTGCTGCAGACAGTGTTTCCAGAAATATCAGCGAATACGGAATAATTTCCTATGCCATTCAGAGATTGAGGTGGAAGGTTGAGTATACCAACGTTGTTTATTCGCTACTTCCAAGAGAGTTTACTTTAAGCGAGCTGCAGAGAATATATGAGTCTATCTTAGGCAGAAAACTGGATAAAAGGAATTTCCGGAGGAAAATTCTATCTCTAGGATTGCTTCGTTCAAGCGGAAGAAAAAGGACAGGGCTTAAGGCCAGGCCGGCCAGAATGTTCAGATTTCGTGAACGAAAACCTTCGATGGTACAGGTGTTTTAAATTTCCATCTTGCTAAGAGTTATAGAGTAGTGTATAGTTTCTAATATTTAGTGTAGAAGATACACTATATATGAGATACTTTGATAAGGCGACAATCGAGCGAGTAAGAAGGGGTTATTATTCTGCGGTTTACTTTAACCGGGCGAAAGAGATATTGCTGAAGGAGAAGAATTTGAAAGAGGCAACAATGCAGATTTTTCAAAAAAAGGAAGGAAGTATTTTATGCGGGGTTATGGAGGTGATGGAACTACTGAAGGTGGGAACAGGATATTTTGACCCGCCTTCGTCCCGATTAAATCGGGACTATGGCGAGGCGAGGTGGATTGATAAAAGTGGAGAATTGGAAGTTAGATCTTTAGTTGACGGAGACAGATTGAATTCATGGGAGACAGTGATGCATATTTCCGGTCCATATGCTTATTTTGCCCATCTGGAATCTTTGTATTTAGGAATTTTGGCCAGAAGGACAATGGTTGCAACAAATACCAAGAAATGCGTGGAAGCGGCAGATGGAGTACCGGTGATATTTTTCGGAGACAGGTTTGATTATTTTTTAAATCAGGAGGGTGACGGATATGCGGCTAAAATCGGAGGAGCACAAGCGGTTTGCACAGAAGCAATGTCAAAAGGATTTGGTGAAGTGCCTGTGGGGACGATTCCTCATTCACTGATTGCTTTAACCGGCGGAGATACAGTAAAAGCTGCTGATCTTTTTCATAAATATTATCCTAATGTTAATCTGATTGCTTTGGTTGATTTTGAAAATGATAGTCTTAAGACTTCTTTGGAAGTAGCCCGTAAAATGGGGAAAAAATTATGGGGAGTCCGTCTTGATACTGCAGGGGAAGTGACGGATAAAAGTATCAAGTATAAAAAAGAAGATTTAAATGGAGTTAATCCGTATTTAGTGAGGGCAGTAAGAGAGGCTTTGGATAAGGAAGGGTTTAGTCATGTAAAAATAGTAGTTTCGGGGGGATTTTATACTGAGAAAATTAAAAAATTTACAAAAGAAAAAGTTCCGGTTGATGCTTATGGCGTCGGATCGGCAATAATTGTTGGTGAAAATGATTTTACAGCAGATATTGTAGATGTGGAGGGTAAGTCTATGGCTAAAGTTGGGAGAAATTATAAAGCTAATTCTAGATTACAGAGGAGGAGTTTGTAAAATGGAATATTCAGCATTTGAAAAAGTACCTAAAAGCGCCCAGACTTTCAGTTTCTGGGACCAGTTTGTTTTTTGGTTTTCTTCAGCTTCTCTTCCGGCTGCCTGGTATTACGGAGCACTTATTGCCGGCTGGCAGGGAATAATCGGAGCGTTATTACTTATTTTTATTGTCAACACATTATCATTTATTCCCTGGGCGTACTTAGGGGAAATTGCCGGAAAAACAGGCGGATCCAGCATGGCAATTGTCAGACCGGCTTTCGGGATTAAAGGGTCAATTGTCCCATCCATTTTTTATCTGGTGATGGGATTCGGGTGGGCGGCTGTTAATGTTTTTTTGGGGGCAATTGCTTTATCTTTTATCTTTAAACTGTGGCTTGGTTGGCCTTCCTATATGGACGTTAATAAGCTATGGTATATGGTTTTATATATTTTTGTTGTTTGTCTGATTCAGGGATGGGCGGCAGTTGCAGGACATGTATGGATTAAAAGGCTGCAGTGGCTGGCGACAATATTTTTCTTTTTGCTCGGGTTTTACCAAACTTATATTGTTTTAATACATTGGCAGGTGGGATCGTTACTTTTGTGGAAACCGGATAAGGTTTTGACTGCTTCAATCGGGCCGTTTACTTATGCGATTACTTTGGCACTTCTTATCGATTTACTGATTGCTTATAACTGGACTTGGGAGTTTATAGGAGATTTCTCAAGATTTTCCAAAACTAACAAAGCTTCTACCTGGGGACCTTTTTGGGGAGCAAATTTGGCCCAATACTGGTGGTTTATGGTAGGAGCACTGGCTGTTGTTTATCTTTCTTTAACAACAGGATCATACAGCCCGCTTTTGGCTGATCCCAGCTCGACAACTGTTTCTTTGGGATTTGGCTGGCTGGCGGCATTGGTTATATTGTTTGCTACCGTAACTACCAATGCGGCTAATCTGTATGCGTCAGCTCTTGGATTATCCAATATTTTGAGGAAAAGCAGGATTAAATTTAACTCATTATTGATTTTTTCAGCAATTTTTGCGGCTTTTCTGTCATTAACTCCTTTATTTTCCCGTGATTTTGTCGGTTTTTATATTTTATTCCTGGATATAGCGGGAGCTATAGTTATACCTCTGTGGACTTTGACTCTGGTTGATTATTTTATTGTCAAAAAGAGAAAATATACGGATGATCTTTTCAAAAAAGAGAAAGGATTGTATTGGTACAGTAAGGGATGGAATATAAAGGCGGTAGTGACTCTAATTTCAGGAACAGTTTTTTATTGGATATTAGGTTATGTGTTGCCTACAGTCAGACAGACGGTGACGGCGGCTTTGCCGACGATAGTTTATGTTTCTGTTATTTATCTGTTATGGATGAGAAAAAAAGAAGTGAAAAGTTCATAAAGTTATAAAGTTTGTAAAGTACTGGGTTTATAAAGTTAAAAGAAGATGAAAGACAGTTTTCTAAATTGGATTGAAGAGTGGTATAAGAGTTTGAAGCCTTTAAAGTTGGGTGACAGTGAGATTGACCCAAAAAAAACGGCCTTGCTGTCGGTTGATATGGTAAAGGGATTTTGCTCAATCGGGCCTTTGGCCAGTCCATTAGTTTCTGCTATTATTCCATCAATTGTTGAGCTTTTTGAAAAAATCCAAAAGTTCGGAGTAGCCAAATTTCTGCTTTTTCAGGATACCCATAGCGAAAAAACAGCGGAATTTTCTTCCTATCCGCCACATTGTCTTTCCGGGAGCAAGGAGTCGGAGACAATTGATGAGCTTAAAAATCTGCCTTTTTCCGATAAATTCATTATTTTTGAAAAAAATTCCTTAAGCCCGGCGTACGGGACAGGGTTTGATAAGTGGCTGAAAAAACATCCTCAGGTTGAGAATTTTATTGTTGTCGGCAACTGCACCGATCTTTGCATCTATTCAGCTGCCATGCATTTGAGGCTTTCGGCGAACGCTTATAACTTGAAAAGAAGAATAATCATAGCTGAAAACTGCGTGGCGACGTATGACATGCCGGTTCAAACAGCCAAAAAGCCGGGAGCCATGCCTCATGAAGCAAGTATCATTCATAAACTTTTTCTCT
>MFJA01000037.1:1591-6586 GCA_001779055.1 Candidatus Gottesmanbacteria bacterium RBG_16_37_8 | reverse complement strand
CATTAAACTTCCCTTCTCTGAATTTGCTTAATGCAGAATCTTTTTCGGTTGCCTTCATTTTTCCATGTAAAAGACAAACTGAAAGCTCTGAGAAAATCTTATTCTTTAATTTTTCAAATTCGGCCGTTGCTGCTTTAACTGTTACCATTGATTCCGATTCCTCTATAAAGGGACAGATAATAAATGCCTGATCATTATTTTCTTTAATCTGTTTTTCTATCCACCGATATGCATTGTTTCTTTTTTCCTCCCCTACAAGCCAGGTTTTTACCCTTTGTCTTCCTTTTGGCATTTCATCTAAATATGATAGATCTAAATCTCCATACATGGTAAGAGCAACTGTTCTTGGAATCGGAGTTGCAGTCATGGTTAAGAAATGAGGGTTTTGTCCTTTATCCCTCATGATTGCTCTTTGCTCTACTCCAAACCTTTGTTGTTCGTCAATAATTACAAGACCTAATTTTTTACGGTTAATTTTTCTAAAAAGAACCGCATGGGTGCCTACGATCACATCAGATTGTCCGTTTTTCCGATTTTTATTTTTTGTTCTTTTAGTGCTGGAAGTTGCTAGTTCCACTTTAACCCCAAGAGGACTTAAAAGATTATGAATTGTCGAATAATGTTGTTGGGCTAAAATTTCAGTTGGTGTCATTAAAACGCTTTGGAGTTTGTTTAAAAAAGCTAAATGAATTGCAATTGTTGCAACAACTGTTTTCCCGGAACCAACATCTCCTTCTAATAACCTATTCATAGGTTTATCTAAACTTAAATCAGCAAGCATTTCTGCTATCGCTTTTTTCTGGGAGTTTGTGAGTTCAAAAGGAAGGTTTTGAATATATTCTTCTATTTTTTCTTCGAATTTTTTTATTTCAAACTTTTTACCTGATTTTATCTTTTTCCACTGATCTCTTTTTATTAATCCATTTAATTGGATTAAAAGTAATTCATTAAAAGCTAATCTTTTTTTAGCTTCTTCTGCCTGCTCTAGTGTTTTTGGGAAATGAGCATTGTAGATTGCTTTTTTTAAAGATATTAGTTTTTCCTCTTTAATAATTTTATTTGGTAAAAATTCTTCCAAATTTTGCTCATTTTCTTTAAGAGTAAGATAAACCTGTTTTCTAAGCCATTTTGAGGATACTCCTCTTGTTTCTGGATAAATCGGAACCAATCTTCCAGTATGAATATTTTCACCATTACTTATTGATACCTCATATTCGGGAGACTCCAAAACGTTTTTATTTAAATTTCTTCTTACTTTTCCCGAAAGTGAAACTATATCTCCCTTTTTTATAATGTTTAAAATAAACGGTTGGTTAAACCAGATTGTTTCAATTGTCCCTGTTTCATCAGTTACTGTTGATTTTTGAATTCTTCTAAACCCCCTTGTAAAAATATTTTTTATATCAACTACTTTGCCCTTTATAGTGACAGTTTCTCCCGGTTGAACTTTATTAATTTTAGAAACAAGGGAATAATCATCAAAGCGGAAGGGAGTGTGGTATAAAAAATCCTCTACTTTAAAAATTCCAAGCCTTGCAAGCCTATTGGCATAGATTTTATAAATCCTGCTCCCCTGCCTTATGGGAGTCTGTAAATCCATAATTAAAAGGTGAAATAAGGAAGAAAAGATGTAATAATTAATGCTAGAGATGCAACTATTACAATTACTTTCCAAATCCAAGTTCGCTTTCTAAAAATCTCCATGCAGCTATAATACCAAAAAAATCAAAGGATGTCTAAAGAATGTGGGAATATCCCATAAATCCCTAGTTTCTAGCTTCAATAAATACTAAAAACACCAAGTAGAGAATGGAGAATTTTTAAGAAGTTGTCAACGAGGATGTTGTTAACTTAATGCCGCTACTGCTTTAGAACCAATTTCATTCATTTCGGCTTTCATCGCTGCGTCAGTTACTGGCAACCTATCCCATCTATCTACGCTAACTTTTTGAATACTAATAACAACAGACGGTGCCTCAAATCCGCCCTCATCTGAGTAATCTTTTGCTAATGGTCCCTTTAGGACATTTCCTTCTCTAGACCAAGTATCTTCGCTTGGTTTTCCATTAACCCAGTTAATCCTATATCCGAGTCTTCCTAAATCAAAAGAAACATCAATTCCCTTCTTAACTCCAATGGGAAAACTCCTTGTGCTTTTATCTTTTGGGTCAACGGCTAGTATTACATCTAAAAGTAACTCTCCTGTTAATGGCGCAGCTTCTGGATTAAATTCAGCATAGAAAGGTTGTATTTTTTTAGCTACTGCATCAAAATCAATAGCGAATTTATCTCCTTGTGGTTCCAGAATAGCTGAAACTTGCTTAAACTGTAATCCTTGCTCTATTCCTAAGTATTCCGCTAGACCATCTTCAACTTTTCCTCCAACATAAGCTGCATATAATTTTAATAAATACCTATCGTTTTCATCGGGGATTTTATCTATCTCTACTGTTGTTTTGTGAAAAACACCTTGGCCATCATAGTCGTAATGCCTTTCCCATTTTCCTCGAGTTTCTATTTGCTTGCTGGCTTCTTCCAGCATTCCGTCAACAAATAAACTTGGGCTTTCTTGACGATTACCGAGAATGAACATTGCAGCACCTAGTCCACCATCGACTTCACCATACGCCTTAACATTATGAGCTTCCGTTGCTCGGCTACCGTCAGGTCTTCCTGAGGCAAAAGCATAAAGCGCTTCTTTAACCCTGTCCCAATTTTCAAGAGGAATACCAATAAATCTATCTAGTGTTTGTATTGAAGTAATTTTTAATTCAGGAGTTACCGCCCCAGTAGATAATTCTTGAGGATTGACTCTTGTTGGCACCATTGCTTCCCTTCTATCTGCCATAAGGAGCGTAGTATATGAAAAAAAGTTTTAAAAGTCAACTATAGGTTAAAAAAGGAGTGGGAATGTCTAAATAATGGATTTAATGTGTTAAGCGGAGATTAGTCTGTAGTGGCGGGTTTTGCCTATTTTTAGGATTCCTTCTTTCGCAACTTCGTCTGATTTTATTCTTTTTCCGTCTAAAGCCAGTCCTCCCTGCTCTCCCAGTCTTTTTATCTCAGACTTGCTTGTTACAATATCTTTTTCTACTAATAAATCTTCAATTTTCTGATTTTTTTTAAATTTAATTTCCGGTATTTCGGTTGGTGTTTCTCCTTTTTGAACAGTTTTTTCAAAGTTTTCTTTTGCCCGTCTTGCATCTTCTTCATTGTAAAGTTCTTTTACGATTTCAAATGCTAAATCTTTTTTAATTTGCATTGGATTTGTTCCTTTTTTTAACTCCTTTTCTATTTGCGAAACTTTATCCATTGGAACAGCTGTTGCCAGAAGATAATACTGAACTATTAGATCATCATTAATTGCCATTACTTTTGTATACATATCAAATGCATTGTCATCAAGCCAAATTGCATTCCCATAAGACTTACTCATTTTTCTTCCATCGGTTCCTTCCAACATTGGGGTTGCTAAAACAAAAGATTCTTTACTTTTCCAGTTTTTAATAAGTGTCCTGCCTGCCTGCATGTTGAAGGTTTGGTCCGTTCCCCCAACCTGAACGTCAGTGTCCATACTGAAGCTATCATATCCTTGAGCAACTGGATACAACACTTCTGAAAGATTGATATATTTTCCCTCATTTAGTCTTTTTTTAATTAACTCCCTACTTAGAAAATCACCAAGACTAAAATTCTTGGTTAGTTTTATCATTTCCTCATAGGTTAATTTTCCCAGCCATTCACTGTTGTATCGGACTTTAACTTTTGAAAAATCAAGGACTTTCTCTGCTTGTTTCTTATATGTTTTGAAATTTTCCCCTATCTGTTCTTTGGTAAGACTTGGTCTTTCAGAATCTTTATCTGAGGTATCTCCAATTAGCGCAGTGTAATCCCCTATTAAAAAAGTAACATTGTGCCCTGCATTTGCGAATTGTTCAATCTTTCGAAGAGGAACTGCGTTCCCAAGATGAAGTTTGACAAATGTGGGGTCAATTCCCAAATAGATGTTAAGTTTTTTGCCTGATTTTAATTCTTTTTCCAGTGCTTCATGTGATGGAATGATGTTAGCAACTCCCCTATTTAATATTTCGTCAATTTTATCCATTGAGCTTCAGTATAGCAAAGTTAATAAAGTTTATAAAGTTTTTGATTTTTGAGATCAAAATTTGTTATACTGGTTAAACCATGCCTGATTACGTTCGAAGGTCGCGTAGAAAAAGATTAGGATCCTCAAAAATTTTTACTACCAATAAAATTGTAAAATATGTTTTTTTTGGTCTTTTGGGGTTTATATTCTTAATGATTATTTTATTCCTTTGGTATGGACGTGATTTACCAACTCCTGAAAAACTAGCCTCTTTAAATTTACCTCAATCAACAAGAATTTTAGATAGAAAAGGAATTGTTCTTTATGATATTTATTCTGATCAAAATAGAAGTTATGTTCCTCTTTCTAAAATCCCTAAAATTTTACAACAGGCAACTATTGCAATTGAAGATAAAGATTTCTATAGAAACGAGGGATACTCGATAACTGGATACGTTCGATCTTTATTTAATATTTTGCTTTTTAGAGGTCTTTCCGGAGGCTCTACAATCACCCAGCAGTTGGTAAAGCAAACTCTTCTTTCCTCGGAGCGAACAATTCCAAGAAAAATTAAAGAATTTATTTTAGCAATTGAGGTAGATAAAAAATACTCAAAAGACCAAATCTTAGAACTGTATTTAAATGTTGCCCCTTATGGCGGGCCTAATGTAGGGGTAGAAACGGCGTCAGAGGGATATTTTGGAAAAAAAGTCGGCGAACTTAGTTTAGTTGAGAGCGCCATTTTAGCAGGTCTTCCCCAAAGCCCTTCTTATTACTCTCCTTTTAGCAGTAATCCAAAGGCCTATGTAAAAAGAGCAGAGGCAGTGTTAAGAAGAATGCGTGAGGATGGTTACATTACAACCAAGCAAGAACAAGATGCTGTTTCAAAGTTGCCAAACGTTAAATTT
>MFJA01000037.1:0-1579 GCA_001779055.1 Candidatus Gottesmanbacteria bacterium RBG_16_37_8 | reverse complement strand
AAGCTCCCCATTTTGCTTTTTATGTAAAAGATTTATTAATAGAGAAGTTCGGGGAGTCAATGGTGGAAAACGGAGGACTTCAAGTTACAACGACCTTAGATTATAAACTGGAAAGCAAAGCAGAAGATATTGTTAAGGAGGAAGTAGGCTTAGCAAGAAATCTTAGAGTTGGAAATGGGGCATCTGTTGTTATTGATCCAAATAATGGACAGATTCTTGCAATGGTAGGAAGTAAAGATTTTTTTGCATCCGATACAACAGATTACAACGGAAAAAAAGTTGAATTTGAAGGAATGTTTAATGTAATAACCCAGGGAAAAAGGCAGCCCGGTTCCGCAATTAAACCCGTAATGTATGCTACTGCACTCCAAAGGGGATATACGGCCGCATCGTTAATTATGGATACTAAAACAGTATTTCCGAATCAAGGAGGTAAAGATTATGTTCCTGTTAACTATGATGGAAAATACCACGGTCCGGTCCAGGTTCGTTTTGCACTTGGTTCTTCCTTAAATGTCCCCGCAGTTAAAATGCTTGCTCAGATTGGAATTAAGAATATGCTTACAACTGCTTATAACATGGGAATTACAACTCTTGTTCCAACCGATGAAAACACAAGTAGATTCGGTCTTTCAATAACCTTAGGAGGTGGCGATGTAATTCCTTTGGAATTTGCCAACTCCTATTCCGCTTTTGCCAATGGCGGTTATAAAGTAGATCCCATTTCAATATTAAAAGTAACCGATAGGAACGGAAGAGTTTTATATGAAAATAGGGATCAATCAAACAAAAAAAAGGTTTTGGACTCAGGTATTGCTTTTATAATCTCACACATTCTCTTAGATAATAATGCAAGGCTTATAACTTTTGGCCCAAATTCCTATCTTAATATTCAAGGGAGACAAATTGCGGTAAAAACCGGAACAACCGATGATAAAAGAGACAACTGGACAATTGGTTGGACACCTAACATATTAGTAGCTTCTTGGGTTGGTAATAATGACAATTCTGAAATGGGGCAAATTGCCTCCGGAGTAACAGGAGCAGCGCCAATTTGGCGAAGAATTATTCTCGAGGCGATGAAAGAAAGACCAGCTTTGGATTTTCAAAAACCCGACAATGTCCTTGCGGGGACAGTTGACTCTTTTGTCGGAGGAATCCCGGTTGAAGGAAAACCAACCCGTTCTGAATACTTTATTAAAGGAACAGAGCCTCAATCTATTTCCCCTATTTACATAAATTATGACAATAAATACTTTTATAAGTTTACTGAAAAAGATCCTGTTTCCACAGACGGGACAAATAGATGGCAGCAAGGAATAGATGAGTGGATTAATCAAAATTATAAAGACGATCCACTCTATCATCCCCCGGACATAAAAAAAGAGGAAAATAAAGATAAAAAGAATGAAGAATCTACTCCCACTCCGACGACTGAACTTACTCCTACAGAAACTCCAACACCTACTCCCGAGGACTAATCTTTAAGTTTGGCATTAAATTTTTTTTCCAAACAGGCAATGATTTTCTTCCTTATCTCTTTAACATCATCATTTGTTAAATTCTTGTCTTTTGATTG
>MFJA01000036.1 GCA_001779055.1 Candidatus Gottesmanbacteria bacterium RBG_16_37_8 | reverse complement strand
ATAGTCAAACCACTTCAGTCTTCTTTTGGCCTCACTGGATATATTCACTAATCTTGATAACCTTCCTGCTCCCGGAAGAATATAGTGAGCTTTCATAGAAGCTCCATTATACCTGCCACTCATAGATTAAAAGTGTACGGGATGTGTTCGGACCTGGGCAATTTTCGCTTAGTTCTCCGTAGAAATCCGACAGTCGTCCTCTTTTAATTTTAATAAAGGCGGTTTCATACCAATTCCCATGTGCGGTCTATGGTAATGGTATCTTTTTAAGAATAATTCTGCCATTGTCTGACAGTATGGCAGCTGATAATACCTGTATTTACCCCATCCTAAGCACTCTTTCCTGAACGACCTGTTAAAGCTTTCAATGAATGACTGTTCATTTTTCCTGTAAGGTCTGGCTACTCTGTGCCTATCACAATATTTTTCAACATTCTTTTTGAATTCATCTTTGAATTCCGGTCCGCCGTCTGTTTGGATCAGGTGGACATGGTTATCAAATCTTCTTCTCATACTTTGAAGGAGGAATTGATAGCCAAAATCAGCTGTTAATTGGGGAGCCATCAAGACATCCGCCTCTCTCGTGAAGATGTCGATACCTGTGAAGGCAAAAAGGTCACCAAAATCCACAGTATCCATCTGAACAACTTCCCTGGATTGGATAGCGTCAGGAATTGGCCCTCTTTCCTGGTTTTTCTTCCATTTGGATCTGACTGTATATTTCTCTTTTAAAATCTCGTAGATTTTGGGGACAGAGATATGGGAATTGTATTCTTTGTTCAGGAAGTATTGAATTTTCTGGCCACAACAATCCATTTCTCTTTCCCTAAGCTCCCAGACTCTTCTTTTAAGGATAGGATCTACCTGTCTTTTTTCTCTTTCTCCCTTTTTAGCATTCTCGTATTGTTCTAGGAATCCGGAAAGTCCAGACCTTTCTATTCCCTGCATCCAAAGGATTATCGTTTCCCTGTGTTTTCCTAAATGTTGGGCTATTCTAATTTTGGGGACTCCCTGCCCATAGAGCTCCCAGGCAAGAGTGATGAGTGTTAAATTTGACATGTCCATATTTTAATGGACTGTCGGATATTTACGGAAACATTGCGATTTTGTTGTCAATTCTTAATTATGAATTAAAGGAAAATGAATTGAAGCTGCTTTTGAAGATCAGTTAATCATCCACATCTGAACCGACATAACCCTCATTTCCGATATCAGGCAATCCCCCGATATTTTCTGGAACGGTATCCTCTATCCCTTGAACATCTTCTTCCTCCGGAGGTACAACCGGCGATCCTTCCTCTAAATTTATGGAAACCGGTTTCTTATAAACCGGAGTTACTTCTACCGGTTTCATCAAATTGGCCGGATTTGTCATAACTACTTCTGATACAGGATACCCTTTCGCTACACCTCTCACCGCTTGACCCGTATAAAGAGCCCGGTCGCCCTTAACTGGTACCAGAGCAAAGTAATAGGCTTTTCCGGGAGAAAGACTCCCTACCGTAAACTGCGTCACTTTTCCGATATTCAAAGCTCCGTATTGGTATTGCCCCATTGCTGTCCCGTAAACAACATGGTAATTATCAACATCTTCTTTGTGCCACCATTTCATCGTTACCTGCCCCACTCCCGGACCTGACCAGACGCTTAAATTAGATGCGGTTTGCGGTTTTGTTTGATAACTCATATCAGTCCCGCCGCTTCTTACTGTTACTCCGCCTTGGCTCGCCGAAGCCCCGCTCAGCGGGGCGGCTCCTCCCGCCCATGCCGTCACCTCATTGGAAAATGGACTGGAAGTACAATCTCTGGCTGCTGCCAAAGAAAAGTAGTATTTTATTCCCGGTGTTAATCCCTTAACTGTATAAGATCTTGCATTTGATCCGCCGATATTGGTCGCTCCATAAACATAATTGCCTGATTCTCTGCCGTAAGCAACCGCATATCTGTCAGCATAGGCTACTTCATCCCAATAAAGTGTTACTTCCCCGCCTGTTGGTCCTGATTTAGCCCAGACTTTGCCGGGTTTTGGAGGATAGGGACCACCGCACTCATTGGCAGCTACCCCGAGGGGTCTGAAAGCCGTCAAAGAAAAAAGAGTTAATATTGCAAAAGCAAATGCAGCAATTTTTCCAAATTTCTTCATCTAATTTAACTTAAAAATTATTTCGCAACTTTGTCAACCCTATAAAATTATGATCTAATATAAACTAGTATATCAAATTCATATTTCCCAATTTCCTTACCCCTCTAAAGACCATAATTATTACCAACTTCCTCTACATTTTGTGTATTGACAAGAATAAAGACTCTATGATTTGCTGGATATAAGAGCCGGTTTGAATGGATTTTTCAAACAGGCTCTAAAAACAATGCCCAAAATAATAGCTAAATTAAAGAAAAATAAATCCTCAAAAACTGTTAAACATAGATCACCATCTATAAATAAATCATTGAAAAAAATTATCTTTAAAAAACCGATTGCCGGTCTTGAAAAATATTTTCAAAAAAACCAGCCTCAACAAACTAAATCTCTACATCTGGTCAGCCCGTCCCATAAACTCATCGCCAAAAAAATCACTGCCAAAAAGTTGGTTTCCCAAAAAGCGCTCAAGTTCTATCTCGGATTGCCGCTGTTATCCGACCTGCCCCGATCCAAAAAAACAGGCAGATTGATCCATAAGTCCAAATCAAAAAAAAGAAAAACCGCTCCCCGCTTCCGTCCTTATCCTCACAAATTTGTTACCTTTTGGAAATCCCACCCTCGAGTCCTGGTTTCCTTCCTGATTGTCTCAACTACTTTTACAGGTTTAACCTATTATTTTGTCTTTAAAGATCTTCCCAACCCTCGTGAACTGGTCAGCTCAAAACCGCCTATGACTACTATCATTAGAGATCGTCATGGCCGTGTCCTCTACCGGGTCTATAATAATGCCAACCGCGTTCAGCTATCCTTCGGAGATATCCCGGATGTAGTAAAAAAATCAACCATCGCTATTGAAGACAGCAACTTTTATCATCACATCGGTATTGACTTCAAAGGTATTTTAAGAGCCTTTCTCAACAATCTGAAAGAAGAAGACATGGATTTTTATCAGGGAGGCTCAACAATAACTCAACAGTTGATCAAAAACAGATTTTTTACTCCGGAAAAATCCTATCAGAGAAAAGTGAGAGAGATCGTCCTCTCAATCTGGGCTGAAATGATCTACTCCAAAGAAGAAATCCTTAAAGAATATTTAAACACTGTTGGCTACGGTGGACCTGCCTACGGTATTGAAGCTGCTGCTCAAATGTATTTTAGTAAAAGTACCACAGATCTTGATTTAGCAGAAGCCGCTTTCCTGGCAGGCCTTCCGGCGGCACCAACTACTTTTTCTCCCTATGGTACCAAGCCGCAACTGGCTAATTTGAGAAAACAGCAGGTTCTGGAAAGAATGTACAAATTGAAAATGATTAATGAAGATGAGTATTTCAAAGCAATAAACGAAAAAATTACTCTCGCGCCTCCAAAAATAAATATCTTGGCTCCTCACTTTGTCATGTATGTCAAAGATGAACTGGTCGACAAATTCGGTGAGAAAGCTGTTGAGGAAGGTGGTCTTGACGTCACAACTACTTTAGACTTGGACATTCACAATAAGGCGCAGGAAATAGTCAGGAACAATATAGAATCAATTGGCAATAGATTCAGGATTAACAATGCCGCCACCCTGGTTACTGACCCCAAAACAGGTGAAATTTTGGCAATGGTCGGTTCGGTTGACTATTTTGATGCCAAAAACGACGGCCACTATAATGCAACTTTTGCTCCCCGTCAGCCGGGTTCATCAATAAAACCGGTTATGTATTCTTTTGCTTTTGACCATGGCTTTAGTCCTACTTCAACCGTTTTGGATGCGCCCATTGTCTATAAATCCCCTGGCTCCAAAGAAATCTATGCTCCGGTCAACTATGACGGCAAATTCCACGGCAACGTTACTTTAAGATCAGCTCTGGCCAATTCCTACAATATTCCTGCTGTTAAAACCCTGGAAAAAATCGGTGTTGATAATATGATCAATCAGGGACTCTCTATGGGCATAAAAAGCTGGCAAAAAATCCCCTCAATTGGTCTGTCTTTAACTTTAGGTGGAGCAGAAGTCACCATGCTCGATATGGCCCGGGCATACGGAACCATAGCCAACATGGGAATCAAAAAAGAATTAAGATCGATAATTTCAATTAAAGATTCAACTAACCAGGATTTGACAGACGCCTTCTATAAAAGCCAGGATTTGGCTCTGGTTCCAAAAGTAGCCGCCGGTACGGATGAAAACACGCTTGGCACTGAAGATGATAATATAAGTGACAATGATCAGGTCATCTCGCCCTTATCAGCTTACTGGCTGACTGATATTCTTTCTGATAATGTCGCCCGTCTCCCTGCATTTGGCTCTAATGCCAAATTAACTGTTCCCGATCACAAAGTGGCTGTCAAAACAGGCACCAGCAATAATTTCCGCGATAACTGGACGATAGGTTATACTCCCTCGTATCTGGTGGCTGCCTGGGTAGGCAATAATGACGGCAGTTTTATGAATAGAAATCTGGTTTCAGGAATTACAGGTGCCGCTCCTATTTGGAACGAAGTTATGACCTATCTGTTAGAAGATGAGGAGCCCGAAGATTTTGCAGCTCCAGGTGGTCTTATTGCTGTCAATGTCTGCGCAGTCAATGGACTTTTAACCTGTCCCAACTGTCCGCAGGAGAAAACGGAGTACTTTACAGCTGACAAAGTCCCGACTCAAAAATGTTTCTTCCGTCCGGCCGGTGAATGCGCCGAAGCTAAAAAACAATCAGAAGGTAAAAGTGATGACGAGAAAAAGCAGCTCCTCTCCGGCTGCCCTAATACGAATTAATCAAAGTGATGCCAACGACACTGCCTAAAAAAGAAATTGTCATCAACCAGATCCGCTTTACCTATTATCGCCTGGGACAAGGCAAAACCCTCTTTCTGATTCCTGCTTTCCACTCCGATGTCAACAGATTTTCC
>MFJA01000035.1:8068-15821 GCA_001779055.1 Candidatus Gottesmanbacteria bacterium RBG_16_37_8 | reverse complement strand
CGGGTATACCTGGTCCAAGAGAAAAAGGTAGGAGGCGGCATCATCTATACCGGTAAAGGGGCGGTTCTGCCTGTTATTTATATAAGTATTGACAAAATCAAGATATTGCTTTTGATTGGTTGTCCTGTAAAGGTCAAGAGCAGCGATGGCAACAGGAGCATCGCCCCCAAACATAAAATCGGGATCAGTTTTTTTGTTGCTGTAGATCTGCAGTGCTTTGCGATACATGAGTTTGGCCTGAGAGAGAAGCTGTCTGTCATTAAACCAGCTATTCTGGGCTACCAAGTTGGAGACAGTCATCGTATACCAGTAAAAGCCATGCGTATAACGATCAGGATCTATTACCGGGTCATAGGGCAACTTTTCTCCCCGGCGGACATTTTCCACTTCAGGTTCGGGAAGAGTCATGCCGCTGGTGACTTTTTTTATAACATCAGACATTTCCGGACCAGGGTACCAGGTATTTTGACAGAGATAGTCCAGTTTTTGCCTTTGAGCTAGAAAGGTATCATCGTGACCGATATCGTAAAGATTCTTGCACATCCATTGGGTAGATTGCCGGAGATTGATGTTGTCGGGAACAGTAAATAAATTATACAACTGGTCAATATCCCTGACGATTATCGAATAATCCACCTGATTTGCCGTTTTCCGGTAGTAATTATAGCGCGCCCAGATAGTATAAAAGGCAGCTGTGGGATCCTCTAAATCCTGTGAATTACAAGTCTGATTCTGTCCCTTATCGCAGGGTCCTTTGTCAAGATAGGTTCCGCTTGAGTCCCTTTGGGTTTCTATCCAGTCAAGCACCCTTTTGGCGGTTTCGAGGTAGGATGTTTGGGGGACAGTTTGGGTTGCGGATAAAGGACCGTTTGCGCCTCCGGTAATGATTTTTCCGTCCGCTCCTCTCCATTGATTTTTTCCAACGCACGTAAAGCCTTTTTGTTGAAACCCTATTAATTGGCAGCCGGAAGCGGTGGAACATTCGCCGGTTTTACAAGCTGCTGCTTGTGATCTTTGAGGAGCTATACTGGTTTGGTTATTAAGAGCATAAACAGTATAAATTATAGCCGACAGGACGAAGATCAGGGAGATGAAACCCAATTCATTGATGTTAAGAACAAATTTTTTAAGGTTTTTCACTCTTAATTTAAACATAAAGGATCAATTAAGCTATTGTCAATAGAAGGATTTATTTAGGGTTTGGGAACAGCTTGGAATTCTGTTTTGCAGATTGCTCCGGCTGCCTGGGTTTTTTGAGGAGCAACATTTGAAGAACTGTTGAGAATATAAACTGTGTATATCAGAGCAGACAGGACAAAGATCAGGGAGATGAAGCTTAATTCGTGGATATTAAAAACAAATTTTTTTATTTTTTTCATAGCAATCAAAGCATTTTGGCTGAAACCTGATATGAGCCTAATTTTACTATAGTATAAGGATATTTAAAGGTGTTAGCGGTGCATACGCTGACTGTTAGGCAGGTAGCTGCTACTGTTTTGGAGAAAACAACAGTACCGGTATCCTTATTCAACAGATCAAATTTCATATTTCTGACTGGCCCGTTACCGGAGGCAGAAAAAGTAACCTGATCTCCCGTTTTAACTTGGCCTCCGGCCGGAACAGCTTTGCCATTGGCATAAGTGATTACAGTTCTGCAGGTTAAAGGTGGGGGTGTGGGAGTTCTAGTAGGATACCTGGTAAGGTGCACGGTAGGTGTTTTGTAGGGCGGTTTGGTAGGTGTTCTAGTCGGTGTTCTGGTCAGATGTATAGTCGGAGTTGATATCTGAGAACATTGAGAAGTGGTTACACAGCGAGATTCAGATTGACATCGATCTGGGGTACAGGATCTGCTCTGGTACATCTGGGTGTTTGAACAGTTACCGCCTCCGCAGCTTTGATTCTGCCAGGCAGTACAGCCGCAGGACTCGGGAAAAGTTGGAGTCGGTGTTTTGGAGGGATAATTTGGTGGAGTTTGGGCCAAGGCGAGGCGAGCCGGTAAAAGAGTAAAAAAAAGAATCAAGCCCAATAGTGGGAGGGATTTTTTCATTTTGGACCTATGAATAAACCATAAAACACTTGATTTGTCCTTGTCAATATGCAATCGGATTTATGATAGAATGAGATTTTGATCTATGGAAGTTTCACCTGATCTGAGGCAGAATATTATCGTCACTTTATATTTACTGTTCTCGCATAACTATATTGCTATTGCTTACTTTAGCGGGATGATTCTGGGGATTATTTTATCCATCTACCGGCCATCAAGGTATGCAGTTTTTGTTTTTTTGGGATTTGCCATTCTTCTTTTTTCCTACGAATACGATAAACACATCATTGTTGGGCTAAGGGAGCAGACCTTAAGGTCGCTGATTACCATAACCCCGCATTACCGTCTGCAAAGGTTTGTTAATCTGGTATTATCCGATTTGATGCCGGTGGTTTTATATGTTATCGGCTGGGGTCTGATTTTCGCATCTCTGGTTTATGCAGGAAAAAAAATGGGGAAGAAAAAATCCTGACAACTATTTATAACTTATATCCAGTTCTGCAATTGTTTCATCTGTCAGGTCCAGGGATTTCAGCCAGTTGAGAAAGTCGGTTTTTGCATTTGGAGATTTTGAGGTAACCGTAAAGAGGAAATGGCCGGCTTCTTCGCCTATAAATTCCGAGGTTACCCGGAAAGAATCTGTTTCATAGGGAGTTTGGTTAGTCAGGTAAACATCAGGATGGTTTTCCCGTTGAAACTTGGCTTCCTCTTCTGCTGCTCCCTCGGGAAAAGTATCAGAGATATTAGTGATATCACCGGCAGTCAGGAAGGAGTAGGTGCTTGAAGGCAAAGTCTGGCTTTTATATTTGACAATATAGGTATATTTGGTGCCTGCAGCAAGATTATTTTCCGGTATTACCTTAAGAATGTTATTGTTTGTTTCCAGCCGGTAGCGGAATTGGGGATTTATGGCAAATTCAATATCTTTCAGATTTACTTGGCTACTGAAAGTTATCTCAATTACGGTATCCAGGGGGACATTTTTATCTTCATCCAATGGTTTGACTGAAGTTACACGATAGTCGGTTTGAGAAGTTAGGGAACCGGTTGGTTTTGATAGGTTATTATATATATTGTTATCTTTCTTAATAGATATACCTGGTTTGTTTTTCCGGGAAAAGAGCCAGGCTGTCAGGAAGAGCAGTATAAAGATAATTAAGAAAATGGCCAGTTTTAATTTTTTATCCATAGTTCGACTTCGTTCACTATTAAACTCTGCGGATCCAACCGATTAAATTCGGACTATCAACTGTTTTGCTAGTTATTTCAACTTTTCCATTACTACTAAAATTGGCTTCGGCAACCTGGAAAACATTACTGCTATTTACCTGGATAACATAAGCAATATGACCCCAAGTATCATAATCCCAGATTGCCAGATCATTAATTTTTATTTTAACACCTGAATTTTTATCTATGAATATATAACCGGTTGGGACATTGGTAGAAAAGTTAATAGCATCGCCACCTTTATCAACTGCTGTTCCATATTTTCTGGCAGTTGACGCTCTGACAAAACCGACGCACTGCAGAAAATTATTCCAGGTGACGGAAAATTTCAATTCGCTTTTAACTTCGGCTTCAACAGCACGGGGCAAGACTAATTTGTCTATGCAGTCAATATTGCCGTCATAGATCACACCGTTAGTACAGTGTTGTCTTATCTGATTAACCAGATCGATAACTTCTGGGATTTTATTGCCGTCCGGTTCATCAGTCGGAGTGGGACCGGTTGGAGTGGGGCCGGTGGGTGTCGGGCCTGCCGGATCGGTTGGCAAGGGTATTGGAGTTTGGGTGGGAGTACGGGTAGGAGGCGGAGTGAAATAGCCGAATTTGATGGATTTGGGAGAGGTCGGTGTTTGGGCGAAGGAGATGTTTTTGACCAGAAATAAGTTAAGGAAAAGGAGAAGGAATGAAATCAGCAGCAGTTTTTTGGGCATTAATTATAATGTAGGGTTTCTTGAGGAGACAGTCAACTGTTATTCTGCGAGAATTTTAATTCCCGGGTTCATGGTGGATCCGCCAGTTGGCAGAGAGAGTTGAGGGGTGATGTATTTTTGATTCCCAATTGATTTGGTTAAAGAATGGAAATATTGAGAGAGCTGATTTTTTTTTAAATGAATTATTATAGGGTATGTTATAATTCCAAAATTGTGAATAAGCCTAATCGTCTTTTAATGTTTGATTATGACGGTCCCATAGTCAGACCGTCACTTCATTCTTTTAACATCATGAGAGAGACTGCTGATTTTTTGTTTGGAGAAGAGAGGACCTCTAAGCTTAACTGGAGAAGCATATTTAGCCAAACAAAAGGAACGACAGACTCTTATTTCTTAGAAGTTTTATGCAACCAATTAAATATTATTCCAGTAGAGCAAAACGAATTTAAAGATAGATTTTATAGATTACGGGCAAAACTTATTATGGCAAATTTGCATGAAAGAGAGGTTAGAAAATTTGATGATGAATTAGTCTATCAAGATTTTTTAGAATTCTTAAATAGTATTTCTAATGTAGAAGAGGGAAAATCATATCTTAAAGTTATCGTTACTGGTAACCCGCGAGAAGTGATGAAAGTCAGACTGCCAGAGATAATTGGACAGAGAATAGATTTTATGGTTTGTGGTGATGAAGGAAGAAAAAGAGAAGAATTGATTGGGAGGGCGTTAAAAGAAGCGGAAGTAAAACATGGTTTCAAACCTTGGAGAGACAAATCAGGGAGATTGCGAAATGCTTTCTATTTTGACGATACAGCTAGAGCGATAGTTGGGGGTTTATCCCTAGGAGTGAAATCAATCTATGTAATGCATGAGGGCGCTCTGGAATATGAAAATGTTGCTCCAACTTCTGGGGATATTGATGCAACTGTTAAAGATACTGTCAATTTATCGTTAAAAAGTGTAAATACAAAACCATTAGAACCCAATGAAGCTATTTTTGCAATAGTTGCTGATCCTAATGATCCAAGACATGTTTTGTTAAGAGGATTGCATGAGTTTCTTGATTTTAGAAGTGCATATGAATTGGTCATGAAATTAGATGAAGTGAAGTTGAATGGAGAACTGTTGCCGATTTCAGGTTTTAATGATTCTAGGCTTGAAAGCTTTCTCAACCCTGAAACTCATAGGGGTTATGAAGGACATCGAAGACGTAAAGGTGCAGAGAGAGATGGATATTATTAATGGATTAACTAATTTGAATTTTTATACCCGGGGACATGGTGGATTTGAGGGTGATGTCCCGACTTGCGCATTTCAGTGTCCCATTAATTTGTCATTGCGAGGTCCGATGGTGCTTCGGACCGTGGCAATCCCGATGTATTACCTAAAGCGTATCATAGAGATCTTTCCACTCTGGATTAATAGAACTGATGAATTCAATTTTCTTTTTTCTGTTTCCCGCCTTAATCTGTTTTTCTCTTATTATCGCCTGTTTGATGTCTTCAAATATTTCATAATAAACAAGTTTTTCCAGATTATATTTGCTGCTGAATGAGGAGACTGATTTATTCTTATGATCGTAGATTCTTTCGGTAAGGTTGCCTGTAACACCCGTATAAAAAACAGTATTACGGGAATTGGTGATGATATATACACAGTAGTATTTCTGCATATCGCGACCTTCTTCTTAATTCCAACGGGATTGCTTTGTCGTCCCGATCAAATCGGGACTCCTCGCAATGACATAAGTTGTGTCCGTAACTCTGAACAGTATCGAGATTGATTTCCTATTGACAATAATCGAATATAAGACATATGGTTAAAGTAAGAATCCTTTTACATGAATGATGTGTTAAAAAGCAAGTTCAAGTTATCGTTTGGTTTTGTTGAGGTACAGTTGGCGATAATAATGGTGCTTGCGTCAGAGAGATTCAATTTGGCAAAACTTCCTGAAGGTTTTGGGGTTGTAAAGGAGGATTTAGCCGATTATAGATTCTGAAAATAGACAATCACACATTTTTTGGAAGATAATTTCTCGATTAGTGTTTTCCAAGACCGATATCATGAGGTCCAACAGTTAAGATGACAATATTTTCGTCATCAATGAAAAAAGTGAATCGATAATTTATGTCAATTCTGGCTTCAAATTTATTCAATCCAGACATTTTTCTTGATCTTAAAGACGGGTGAAGGTAATTAGAGATTAAAAAGAGGAATTGTTTGTCTGCTTTCCTTTGGATTTCTGGAGGTAGTTTCTTATATAATTTCTCAGCCTGTTTGGTAAAGACCAAATTCATTTAACTCTTAAAAGATTGGAGAAGTTTTTTTAATTTATTTTTTGAGGATACTTTTTTATAATTACCTTCCTGATAATCTTTTATTGCTCGATGGTCAGACCAGTCCCACCATATATTGCTTCCATATACAGGCTCCAAGTCTTCTAACTTTTTTTTAACCTCGGTGAGATCCTTTCGAATTTTAGTAAGAATAGTGATTATTTGATTATCCATAGTGAAATTATTTTACTCTAAGCTCGATATTTTAACAAGATTAATTTACTTAATTTACTTGGATTTTTATACCCGGGGACATGGTGGATTTGAGGGTGATGTTTTTGATTTTAAGGACTCCGATGGATTTGATTAAGGCCCGGATGTTTTCGGCTAACTGATCGTCTTGGTAGGATAATTTTCCGATGATCTGATGGATTATCGGGAACTGGGATTCGCTTTTCCAGTTAACCTCACCGCCTTCCAGCTTTTTGGCAACTATTTCAGGAGTTTCTGAAATTGTCCCGTTTTTGGGATTGGGCATTAGCCCCTTGGGGCCTAAATATTTGGCAACACGGGCCAGCCTTGAGACAGCCTTGGGGTGAGCAATGAGAATGTCAAAATTGATTTTACCCTGGCCAATTTCTTCAACCAATTTGTCAACATTTCTTTCATCAGCTATGGCTACTCTGATTTTTTTACCTGTTCCATGAGGCAAGGCAGCGCTACCTCTTAAACCTTTTTCCGTAATATTAATGTGGAGTTCAACGGTCGGATCAAATTTGGCAAAAGACACGTCTCTTAAAAGGGGCAGGGCTTCTTCTATTTGGTAAACTTTTTTGTGGTCAAGCTTGAGAAGAGCTGTCTGGTAGTTTTTACCTCTTACTTTGACTTTCTTTTTCTTTTTGGCTTTTTTTTCTTCTTCCTCTAAATGAATGCCTTCTGTTTGGTCTTTTTCAACTTCATGGGCAAGCTGGATTAACTTTTCCTCTTCCTCAACGCTTCCTGCTCCGACTGTTTTGACCCTTTGGCCGCCCTTCATGCCGGAGATGTGGACTTTTTCCTCTTTTTGGTCTGCATGTTCTCTTTTTTTCTTCTCCTCGCGCTGAACTTTTCGTTTTTCACGAACTTCTTTTTCTTCTTTTCCGCCTATAGTTGTGATTCTTATTTTTCCCATTGTATTTTAGCCTTCCACTTTGACTCCCATGGAGCGGGCTGTTCCTTCAACTACCTTGACGGCTGCCTCAAGAGTGTCACAGTTGAGGTCGCCCATTTTTTCTTTGGCAATTTCTTCAGCCTGTGCTTTGGAGAGGGTACCTGCTGAATCGCGGCCGGCTTTTCCGCTGCCTTTTTCCAGCTTTATCTTTTTTTTGATCATTTCGGCAACCGGAGGCAATTTTGTAATAAAGGAGAAGGTGCGGTCGGTATAAACGGTGATGACAGCCGGAATAACCTGACCTTTTTTATCACTTGTTTTGTCGTTGTAAGCTTTGACA
>MFJA01000035.1:6575-8034 GCA_001779055.1 Candidatus Gottesmanbacteria bacterium RBG_16_37_8 | reverse complement strand
CCGGACCAACCGGGGGAGCGGGAGTAGCTTCTCCTGCGGGAAGATTGAGTTTAATGATTGTTTTGACTTTTTTAGCCGGCATATTTGCCTTCCTAGTTCGATGTATCTTCGGACCAGGTTTTCGGATAATAACATAAAAATGAAATAAAAAGAAGAGGGGAGTATTAAATTATGGGTGGAAGATGATATTGGGAGAGCCGATTGTACACCAGCCTTCAACGGGTTTTTGGTCGGTACAGGGAGGGGTAGCATCAAGACAAGCCGGACGGAAGGTACATTTATAAGGGGTCGGAGTGGGGGGCATAAGTTTGCAGGGGACGCAGACCCGGTTTTGATCGTTTACTGCTTCAAGAGTTGGAATACAGGAACTGGTTTTATCTTTTAGATCAAGACAGAGAGAGCTATTACCTTCATTGAGGCAAGTCAGGCAATTTAATTTAACAGTCGGAGTAAGGGTAATTGAAGGATTTATGATTGTTGGAGTCGGTGTTAAGGAAATTAGCGGAGTTGAAGTTGGTGTAAGAGTAGCTGTGGGAGTAGCTGTAGGGCAAACCAATATCGGTTTACAGCTGCCGGTTGTTCCGGGAGATTGGTTTCCGGTACAGTTTCCTCTGACATAATAACAACCAGCCGGCAGATTACCAAGATTAATGGATGCTGCACGACTTCTGGGATCTTGAGAAATAGAGATGAAACGAAGTATGGTAAAGATTCCAATTAGGGAAATTGCGATAGCTAATAGAGGCACTATTTTATTGTTTTTAGCTCTGAAATTCTTATTTAATTTGGATAAAAAATTTGGCATTGGCAGTTTATTCCATACTAATCTAAGTAAAAATAACTTGTCAAGTATAGTATTGACAACTATTAAGTATTGCTTTATACTTTATACTCACCAATTATATTTCTATGGTTAATTTGACAGAACAATTAAATAAAATAACCGAGAAAAAAAACAATCTTGATAAATACAGACCCTTTTCTCCGATGATAGTGAGAAATTTGGATGACTGGTTCAGAGTTGAGCTTACTTATACTTCTAATGCGATTGAAGGCAATACTTTATCGCGGGCAGAGACAGCCCAGGTCTTAGAAAAAGGCTTTACCGTCGAAGGTAAAACTTTAAGGGAATACCTTGAGGCAATAAATCATGCGGAAGCTTACGATTTTGTTAAGATACTGATAAAAAGGGATAAGAAGAAAATATCCCAACAAGATATTTTGGATATCCACAGAATTATTCTCAACAAAATAGATGATTCCAACGCAGGAAGATACCGGTTTGTTCCTGTCAGGATTGCCGGATCCAGAGTAATTTTACCTAATCCGAGGAAAATACTAGATTTAATGGACGATTTTGAAAGGTGGTTTAATTCAGATTCGAAAGAACATCCGGTTAAAAAAGCTGCTGATTCCCATTATACTTTAGTAACAATCCATCCCTTTGCAGACGGAAATG
>MFJA01000035.1:5450-6548 GCA_001779055.1 Candidatus Gottesmanbacteria bacterium RBG_16_37_8 | reverse complement strand
TTATTCTCATGCAGTCCGGATATCCGCCGGCAATTATAAAAAAAGAAGAGAGAGCAAGATACATTAATTCTTTGGAGAAGGCCCAATTAGGCGGAAGCAAGAAGGATTATTATGAGGTAATCTATCAGGCGGCAGAGAGATCGTTAGATATCTATTTAGAAGCGGTTGAAGAGCGAGAAATTAGAAATGAAAAAGGAAAACTACTCAAAATCGGCGAGTTAGCCGAAAGATCAAATGAGACTGTTCATTCAATCAGATATTGGACCAAAGAGGGGTTGTTGGAGGTGCGAAATAAAACTGCCGGCGGTTATCAATTATATGATTATTCAATGACAGCAAGAATTAAAGAGATCAGGCGGTTACAGAAGGAAAAGAGACTGACAATCAAGGAAATAAAAGAACAATTTTAGGGTTTTCCGCCAAACGGGCGGACAGGCGCGGCCGAAGATGGAAACAATAAAGTCGAGATTATGGAAGCAGAGTCAGACTTGGACTAGAAAACTTCTTAAAATCTAAGTCAAAAGTAAATAGGGTTTCAATTTTATATTTTCTTATTAAAACAATATTAGTGGCATCAGTCAAGGTAAGCGTATTGGGTGTAGGATATTGTCGTAGCAGATTCATAGCGGAATTTACATCACCTTTTGAGACAGCTAAAATATTAAGAGCCCTTTTTTTTTCTAAACTGATCAAGCGTCGGTAAAGTTTATCCGCTTCATTTTGATCTAAAACGCGCCTGATTTTAGTAATGATTTCATCTATAATGAAAAGAGAAGTATATATTTTGGTTTGTTTGGTAAATAACTGGAAAATATTTAGTGATCGAAGGTAATTGGAATCGGTTGGAATAACGAAACTGATCCAGGATGAACTGTCAATGAAAACCGAAACTGGGGTTTTATTCATTGTAGATCTGGTCGATAGTTTTACTGGCATTAGTCGGACCTCTCTTTAGTAAACCGGTAAGGGAAAGAAGTGGATTTTTTCTGCTTTTAGTTAAATTAATCTTAATTTTTTGAATAGTTCTTTTAACTTGTGGTTTTTGGGCAAATTCACGACTGGCACGTCGAATGGCCTCGGCCAGTGGTATGCCATGGT
>MFJA01000035.1:0-5444 GCA_001779055.1 Candidatus Gottesmanbacteria bacterium RBG_16_37_8 | reverse complement strand
CGTAGAGTCGGAGCTCTTCAAGTAAATCTTCCGGATAATAAATTTGTAATCTTTTCATATTTTGAGGGTAACATACAGATGTATATCTGTCAAGCAATAGATGTATGTGTCGGGATTTAGGATTATAATTTACGAATTTGTAAAAAGTCGAGTTCGACCGGGGTTTTCTGCCAGAGGCGGACAGGCGTAGCCGAAGATGGAAACGAGGATTTTGGATTATCTTGACAATAGTTTGAAGAGAGTTATTATTCTTACCATCTGCCTAGAGAAAGGGCATTTTTTTTATGGCAGTCGAACAAGAAGTAATAAGAGGTTTGGTTGAAGCTTATGAAGGTTCCCTAGATCCATTTTTTACAGCATCAATACATAATGTGGCCAGGACGATTGTGGAAGAATCAACGGGAGTAAAATCCGGCCAAAAAGTCCTTATTCGTTTTGATCCACCCGGAATACCTCTGGTGAAAGAGCTTTATCTTGCTTCACTTGCCAAAGGTGCAGATACCCGATTTTTTAGGCGGGAGTTGGAAAAAGATGCTCAAATAATTCCTACTTTGGACGAGCAGGGAATACGCGATTATTTTAACGAAGAGGAAGAACTGATTAATTGGGCGGATGTAATACTGACAGTGAGAGGTCCGGAAAATCCTGAAGTCATGAATAATGTTCCTCCGGATAAGTATGCAATTTATCAGAATCGATATGGTCAAACATTAGAAAGGATGAATTCCGGTGAGGTTATGTGGAACTTGTTTCCCTGGCCGACTCTTTATGATGCAAATAAAGAAGGATTATCTTATGAGGAATATTTCAATTTAGTGATAGAAGCATGTAACCAGCCTTGGAAAGAGATCAAAGAAGCACAAGCTATACTTAAAGCGAGGCTTGACAGTGGTAAGATTTTGGAATTGATTGCCAATGAAGGTGATCCTGACAAGAAAAAAAGAACTTATCTGAAAATGAGTATTGAGGGGATGACATTTTGTAATTCGACAATTAAGAGAAATTTTCCCGGATCTGAAGTTTTTTCCGCACCGGTTCTTGAATCAGTTGAAGGACAAATATATGCAGCCGGATATTATATTTACAGCAATAAGCTGATGAAAGGTATCTTTTTGAGAATCGAGAAAGGGAGAATAGTTGAAGCACATGCGGAAGAAGGAGATGAACATCTGCAGTTTATATTAAGTCAAACTAATTTGATTGGCGGAGAACAACCTCCGGTTGGAGGAGCCAGGTATTTTGGAGAAGTTGCTTTGGGGACAAATCCCGGACTGACAAGAAGATTTTTCAACGATTTTCTGAATGAAAAAGTAGCGGGCAGTTTTCATATGGCCATTGGTAACTGCTACACCATTAATGAATACGATGGCGATGCGGTGAATGTTAATAACGGCAATATTCCTGCTTTGACTCCAATCCATTGGGATCTGACAATACTTATGCATAGAAATGCTGACGGGTCGGGTGGAGGGAAGGTAATTGTTGACGGGGAATTAATACAAAAGAATGGAATCTTCCTTGATGAAAAATTAGCTGTTTTAAATCCGAAGTTTTAAAGTTTTCTATAAAAAAATTGAGCTTAGAAGAGTTATAAAATTAAGAGTATGTAGCCAGTGAGGAAGCTTTGAATTATAATAGGCAGCAGGATTATGTCTAAAGAAATAGTATATACAGATTTTCGCGGAGGTATAGGAGAAATACCATCACCAAATGGAATTAATACAGTGATTTTTGCCCAGTCAGGCAGAGGGGGAAGCGGAAGCGGAGGAGGGAAAGGGGGAGATGAAGCCAGGCAATTAAATTTCTTCTCGAAAATATTTAGAGCACCTGAACCTGTAATTCTAACACCTAGACTCGTTGAACCAGCTACAGAAGCATATTTGAAGCAAGTTTATCTAGATAAACATGAAAGTACTTCAAGTAGACCTCCAACTGCAGAAGAATTATTTGGGGATCCTGGTGAATAAAAACTAAGGCAACTGTTGGCAAGAGGATTTATTTTCACACCTATTTTAATTTAAATTCCTGAATTCTATTTGAAATTCTTTTTTATATCCTTCAAAAGTGATTTTGGCTTTTTGGAAAATATCGTTTCTTCCCAGAATACACTTAAACGGATTGATTCCTTCAGCTACATTAATACTTATAACAAATTCATAATCTTCCACTCTGACAGTTAATTTTGGAATTTTGTGATAGATAAATTGTCCTGATGTAGTAAACCCAACACTTTTTGGAATATTTTGCCATTTAAGTTCAAGTTCATCGGCAATTACAGTCGAAATCAATCCCCGGACAGCACCGGAGTCGACAAGAGCAAAAGTTGAGAATTCAAATTTATTATTGATAAAAGTTACAGGCAACATTGGTGCATAAATACCTGTTTTTTCTAAACCCGGCAACAGACTGTATTGATATTTGTAGGCAGACATGGGATTCAGAAGAGGCCGACGAAGCGTGAGTATTTTTCTCCAGTAGGAAAAAAGTAAATTTTTCTTTTGGATAATTTTGCTTTTCTGGTAGTTTCTTTCAAGGTTTTTCCATAGAATAATACCCGATTAAAATCGTGAGAAATAGCCACCCAGCCCTTTTTTTTGTAGTTTTTAAGTAATTTAACAAAATTAATTTTTTTCTTTATCATAATAAAGATTATAACAGACAAATTAAGATAATGAAATAAAACTTGTCGAGGAAGAAAACCTGAGGTTTATAATTTCCTGATCTGTAAGAAGTCTAATTCAATCCCGATGTCACTTCGTTTATCGGGATTTCGCATTATAATTTACGAATTTGTAAAAAGTCGAGCTCAACAGGTGTTTCCCGGCCGAAGATGGAGACCAGGACTTTAACTTTGCCTTTTTCTTCATCGATTTGATCGATTGATCCCAAAAAGTCGGCAAAAGGACCGTCAACAATTTTAACTGCCTCGCCTTTACTGAACTTGGTCTTAAACTTGGGAGCTTCCAATTCCATGAATTTCATAATGGCAGTAACTTCCTTATCCGATATAGGGGTTGGCTTGTTGCCCATACCGACAAAGGCGGTGACTCCCTGGGTGGTTCTGACGGCCAGCCAGGATTCATCATCTAAATTCATTCTGACGAGAATATAGCCGGGGAAAATTTTTTCCTTGGTTTCTTCTTTTTTGCCATGTCTGACAACAACAATATTTCTGGTTGGGACAATAATATCAAAGATTTTAGCGGTGAGGTTCATAGCGGCTACCCTTTGCTGGAGGGCGGCGGCGGCCTTATTTTCATGGCCGGAATAGGTATGGACGACATACCAATTACCTTTGGATTTATCTGCGTCTGTTGCTCCCGGCGGTGTAGTTTCCGCAGTGGTTGCTTCAGCGGCCGGTTCGGCGGACGGTTCAGCGGAAGGTTCAGTTTGATCTGATGAGGCGGATTTTTCTTCCGGTGCAAGCAGAGGATTTTTTTCCGATTTTACCAGCTCGGTTTTTTCAACCACTTGAATTTGGGTTTTGGCCACTTTTTCTATTTCTTTTTTACTTTCTTTCTTTTTGGCTGTCATATTATTATTTTATATTTATTTTTTCAAAAACAAACCGGTAACCTGGGTCATTATAAGATCAAGGCTGCCGATATATAGACCAATAACAAAAGAAACCGCTACAACAACGATAGTCAGTTTTATTACCTGATCGCGGGTAGGCCAGGTGACTTTGGCCAGTTCACTTCTGACTTCCTTTAAAAAAACAACCGGGCCGCCCCGGAAATCAGGCCTCATCGGCTTTGGTAAATCCACCATAGTTAGGCTATCAGTCTATCATAAATAGAGTGGATTTGACAAATGGAATACTTTTGCCAATAATACCTGTTACCAGTATATGAAAAAGTCATTTCCCAAAGTAAGAAAATCAGTCATACCCGCTGCCGGATTTGGTACACGCTTTCTTCCCCAAACTAAAGCCATGCCTAAGGAGATGCTGCCGATTGTTGATAAACCGGTTATTCAATATGTGGTTGAAGAGATTGTAGCCTCGGGAATAACTGACATTATAATGATAACTGGCTGGCATAAACGGCCGATTGAGGATCATTTTGACTATCCTTTTGAGCTGGAGAAGAGACTGGAGGATGCCGGTAAAGAAAAAGAACTGATTGAGGTTCGCCGGATAGCCAATATGGCTAATTTTATCTATGTCCGGCAGAAAGGGCCATACGGCAACGCTACGCCTGTTTATTGCGCCCGCAATGTGATCGGCAATGAGCCGTTTGCCGTACTTTGGGGCGATGAGTTTATTTTTGCCAAACCGCCGCGACTGCGGCAGATGATTGACGTTTATGAGGAATACGGGCTGCCGGTTATTTCAGCCGTCAGAATAAAAGATAAATCGCATTTATCACGTTACGGAATTGGCGATGTCAAGCTTATTAAAGACAATGTTTATGAGATTAAAAAAATTGTGGAGAAGCCTGATCCTGACAAAGCGCCATCCAATCTGGCCACTCATGGAGCCTATATTCTGCCGCCGGAAATTTTCCCCATTATAGAAAACCTTCATCCGGGAAAAAGCGGGGAATTGTGGCTGCCTGATGCGATCGGACAGCTACTTAAAATCGAGAAAGTATTAGCCTGCGAGATAAAAAATGCAATTTATTATGACACGGGAGATAAATTTGAATATTTGAAAACGGTGATTGAGATAGCATTGAAGCATCCGGAGTTGAACGGGAAGTTAAGGAATTATCTGAAGAAATTAAAGATATGAATAGAAGAAATTTGATTGAAGAGTGAATATACCATCCGGTAAAAACAGAAACTATTCTTTCCATTTATTTTGTCTTATTTTTTGAATTCTTTAGGATTTTTAGCGGGATAAAAGAGTTTTTCTTTATTCCACTTCCAGATCAAATTGTTGAGGATCGGTTAAAACTTTTAATTTATTAAGATCTGCAATTTCACTTTCAATTCCGTCCATTCTTTTGACAATAATATCTTTTTCCAGTTTTAATTTGATCATGGCTGAATTCTGGCAAGTGTAGCGTTGGAAAAAATTGCCCTATATGGTGCGAAATCTGAATATTCAATCATCACTTTTTGTTTGAAATCGGCAAAGACGGAGGATCTTTTTTCATATAATACAATTCCATATTTTGCCGCATGCTGTTTAAATTCCATGGGCGCGGCTGATTCAAAAACAATATCGATATCAGTCAGTTTGTTAATTTTTTCCGAAAGCAGGTCGTATAAGATGTCGTAAGTTTTTTGATTTTTAGGTCCCAGGACCAAAAAATCGTAATCGCTTTTGTTATTGACGACTTTTTGAGCATGAGAACCGCATAAAATAAGGCATTCTATGCCCAATTTATTTAATTTTTCAAAATCTTTTTCATTAAAATTCATAGATACCCGTATCATAGCATTAATATTGGATCAAATGAATAGAGATCAAGGGATAAGAATTTCCGGTTTTTCAG
>MFJA01000034.1:16051-16806 GCA_001779055.1 Candidatus Gottesmanbacteria bacterium RBG_16_37_8 | reverse complement strand
TTACTGCTTCAGATATTTTTGGATTATTTAAACACTTTGTCATTGAATGAAAATTCTACTCTAAGGCAACTAATAAGTAGCGGTTCAAATTTATTCAGTAAGGGTGGAGTAGTTGCCCCTCCTCCTCCGCCACCGCTTCCATCTACAAGTCAGCCAGCAGGTATGGCAAAAGCTATTCCTTTTTCGGCGAAAATTGAGATTCCCGAAATTAGAACTCAAAGCATTACTGCTCAAGCAGTAAATATACAATCTCTTCAGTCGGAACTTGCTAAACTTACAAATCTAAGCGTTCCAACCATGCGTGACATTGCCAGATTTGAAACCGCATCTATGTCATCGGATGTTAGGAAATACGGGGAAGTTGCAAAGTACCATGAGGCACTTAAGCATTTGTCCGATCCGAAAAAAGTAGGCGCTCCAATTGAAAGACAAAAATATACAGAGCTAAAAAGTAAACTTGTTGCCGAGAGTGAACGCGGAAATCAATTTGCAAACTCTGTTCTAGCGGCCGCGGCAACAGTTGAAAAACCGGGAGCACTAACTGAAATTCAAAAAGAAAGTGCAAGACTAGGCACTGTCCTTTCCCAAATAACCAGTCCTGAGTCCTTGCCAATTGAGAAAAAACAAGAATTCTTAAACATAAAAACCCAACTGGAAAAAGCAGAAAAAGCAGGAGACCCTCTTGCCGCATCAATCATGACAGCTGTGAAAAAAGGCGAAGGAGGTATTGACGAATCACTCAAAGAAAAAATAAA
>MFJA01000034.1:0-15997 GCA_001779055.1 Candidatus Gottesmanbacteria bacterium RBG_16_37_8 | reverse complement strand
AAATAGACTTATCCAAACTCTCCGCAAGCCCCTTCCCGGTTGTTAACAGAGTTCAATCGGTTAGCCTGGACGATTATGAATCAGTTAGAAAAATGTGGCAGGAAAATTATTTAAATATGGAGCCGCCCAAAACCTTTGATTCCAAAATAAAAGGCAGAAAAGAATGGGTTAGCTCGGATATTAGTAAGATTAATGATGCAATAGAATATCTTACCTCAACCGATCCGGCAAACATAAATAAGGGGATGGAATCTGTTGGGAATATTCTTCCTTTCCTTCTTATTGGTGGATTTTCCCAGACAGAAGTAATAACTTACTTAAAGGCAAAACTTGAAGCTGCAAAATCAGTTATGGCAGATTTGGGTAAAAAGGAGGAGGAAGAAGAGACAATGATTTCCAGAGAATCCGGAAAAACAGAGAAAGCAAAAGAAATGACAACCCAGGAAGAAGTAGAGGAAAGTAAAAATGAATAAATTTATTCTTTTAACTCTTGGAGTTATTTTGATTTTTGCAGGAATTATGGCGGGGCTTACTTTAAAGCCTAAGAATCAAGATTATACTTCACTAAATCCGAAACCTGCCTGTGTTGATTTTGATCCTCCAAATACGTCAAACACAGTTATATTTAACGGTATCCAATATGACCTTATAAAAGAGAATGCGGAGGTTATCGAAGAATCAAAGTTTTCGGAGATGCAAAAGGTCGGAGATTACAACGGTCAGGGGTTGTATATAATGGCAAGTTCGGATTATTTCGGTCAAAAATCAAGCCAAGATCTCATTTTCAAATTAAAGAATGTAGCTCTTAAGTCTCCATATGTTTTTGATATTTATTTAAAGGACGGAGTTGCGATTCCAGACTATATAAGAAACTGCAAATCAACTGGAGGCCAGGTAATAATTACTCAAGGAGATGAATCTGTATTTCCGCCGTATTCTTTCGCCGCTTCGGAAATCCCCGGTTTTTCCGATCCGCAAATTAAATCGTTTATCTACAATGCAAGCAATATTCCTTTTGAAACCGTAAAGAATTTAACCAACGTTGTCTTAATGGGAAGTGTCTCAACTAACAAAGGTCCTCTTCCTTTTTATTTTCATATGGACACCGGTTATCTAATCGATGCAAACACAGCTTATACTTATTTACCTTCTCCCAATGAGGTTCCAAAAATTTCCAAAACCGACCAATCTTTGCAAATAAAAAGAGTAATTCCGATTACAACCCGTTCTTATTCCTGGTGGACTCCGTCATGCAAACCTGCAATATATCTTTATCCGACAGAAACAAAAAAAGTTAATGTCAAAGTAAACACAAAAGGAAAGTTTACATTAACAATCCCAGAATACAAAAAGGAGGGTTGGACAGTAACGGCAAATCCAAGCGGAATAATTAAAACCGAAAGCGGTAGTTACCCCTATTTATATTATGAGTCAATAATTCCAAATTCCCTTATTTCAAGCCCCGAATCGGGATACGTAGTTGGAATGACAGAGCTACCAAGGCTTTTTAAAACATTGCTGCCCAAACTTGGATTAAACGCGGTAGAATCAAAAGAGTTTGAAGATTATTGGGAATCGGTTTTGCCAAAGGAAAATTATTACTTTGTAGCACCAATGACTATGTCGCAGATTGATTCAATTGAGCCTTTGGAATTTAGTCCAAAACCTGATACTCTAATAAGAGTAAGGCTTTATTTTGAAGGCTTAAAAGAGAAAAAGCTTGTTAAAGAACCGACAATTATTACGCCTAAAAGAGAAGGCTTTACAGCAGTTGAATGGGGAGGAATGTTAAAAGTAGACAAAAACTCTACTTTTGTCTGTTCACAATAATATGCTAGGTAATTTATTTAGTAAAAAACATGAGCCCGCTGTCCCTCAACAAGGCGAGCCAGATGTTATTGAACCAACCTCAAACCCTCCTGTTGGCACAGATCAAGTTTCTAATGTTGCGCCTTCCTCCGGACAAATAGTTTCATCCGGTATGCAGCCGACACAAAGAGCGGATTTATCAATTCTTTCCCATCTGGATAGCCGATGCCAGACAATTTTAAACCAGGCGCAAGACGAAGCAAAAAGAATAAGACAAGCCTTAATTGAGCCGGACCAGCTTTTATTTGGGCTTCTTTATGATGGAGACATTTTTAATTTAATGTCCAACTTTTCGGTTGACGTTTCCAAACTTTCTCATGAGTTGCAAGGAAGAGAAAAAGTTGGAACTTTTACAGGCCAACCAACCCTTTCCGAAGATTCAAAAAAGGTCTTTGAAAACGCTTACTCTATGGTAAAGGGGCGTGGCGTTGAGTTTATAAGTCCGGAGGATTTATTACTTTCCCTTTTTTCTTTTTCAACAAGTTCAGTCTTAGAAACTGCTGGAATAAAAAAAGAAAAAATTGAGGAACAGCTTTCAAAATCATCAACGTTTGTTTATGGGAAGAAGTCATCCCTTGAACGCTATGGAATTGATCTAACAAATGAGGCAAAAGAAGGGAAGCTGGATCCTATAACAGGACGTGACAGAGAGGTCGAAAGACTAATTCATATACTACTTAGAAGAACAAAAAATAACCCGATTATTATTGGGGAAGCAGGAGTTGGAAAAACAGCGATTGTGGAGGGACTTGCTTCCGATATAGCTTTAGGTAAAGCGCCAAAAGATTTAGAAAACAAGAAAATTATACAACTTGATTTATCTTCTTTAGTTGCTGGGGCATCTCATCGGGGAGAATTTGAGGAAAGGCTAAGGGCTGTTATTAAAGAAACGCAGGCAGCCGGAAATGTAATTCTATTTATAGATGAAATACATGCAATAATCGGTGCCGGGGATACGGAAGGAGCGCTAGATGCCTCAAACATTATAAAACCGTTTTTGGCAAGGGGACAACTTCAGGTAGTTGGAACAACAACTACTGCTGAGTACAGAAAATACTTTGAAAAAGATAAAGCATTTGAGAGAAGATTCCAGCCGGTAATAGCAGATGAGCCAACCGAAGAAGTGGCAATCGAAATGCTTAAGGTTTTAAAACCAAAATATGAAGCTTTTCATAAGGTGACAATTACGGAAGAAGCGATATCCTCGGCAGTTAAACTGTCAAAAAGATATATTGGAGAGAGATACCTTCCCGATAAAGCGGTAGATCTTTTGGATGAAGCAGCCGCAGAAGTAAGACTTGAGTTAAATGAGGGCAAAAGAGGCGATAGCCAGATAAAACAACCTGATATTGAAAAAGTAGTAAGCAATTGGACAGGGATCCCAATTACAAAATTAACCGAAAACGAAAGCGAAAAACTACTTCATCTTGAAGAAATTATTCACAAAAGATTAATCAATCAGCAAAATGCGGTAACAACAGTTGCAGAAGCAGTAAGAAGAGGAAGAATAGGATTATCATCTGCCAATAGACCAATTGCCTCTTTTATTTTTCTAGGCCCAACCGGGGTTGGAAAAACAGAACTTGCAAAAACACTGGCAGAAGTTTTGTTTGGCAAGGAAGATGCAACAATTAGGCTT
The DNA here is from genome assembly GCA_001779055.1 of Candidatus Gottesmanbacteria bacterium RBG_16_37_8. GTDB lineage: Bacteria > Patescibacteriota > Microgenomatia > 2-02-FULL-39-11 > 2-02-FULL-39-11 > 2-02-FULL-39-14. The sequence continues at coordinate 12,489 of MFJA01000034.1, read as the reverse complement.
GATATGAGCGAATATATGGAAAAACACGAGGTTGCAAAACTTATCGGTGCTCCTCCTGGATATGTGGGGTATGAAGAAGGTGGACAGTTAACCGAGGCAGTTAGAATAAAACCTTATTCGATAGTTCTCTTGGACGAAATTGAAAAAGCTCATCCGGATGTTTTTAATATACTTTTACAACTTTTGGAAGATGGAAGATTAACCGATAACAAGGGGAATACAATCTCATTTAAAAACACAATTGTAATTGCAACTTCAAACATTGGCAGTGCTTTGATTCAGCAGCAGCTGACATCAGTTGTGGATTCAGCAGCTGACAAAAAAGCAGCAAAAGAACCGGCATCCTTTACTGAAGCTTCAAAAGACAAGAAAGATTCGCTGGATAAGAGCGAAGAAATAAAGAAAAAGTTTGAGGAGCTTACTAAGGTTTTAATAGGAGAACTTAGGAAATTCTTTAAGCCGGAGCTTTTAAACCGTTTTGACGGAGTGGTTGTTTTTGAACCTTTAACCGAAAAAGACATGACCGAAGTTGCAAGACTTGGTATAAATTCAACCAGAAAACTTTTGCAAATGCAAGGAATTGATCTAGGTATTACAGATACTGCTGTTGCCCAACTTGCAAAAGAGGGATATGATCCAATTTATGGGGCAAGACCTCTAAGACGTCTTATTCAATCAGGAATTGAAAACCCAATTGCAATTTTAATTATTAATAAAACTTTTATCCAGGGAGATAAAATTCTAATTAACTTTGACAGTAAGAAAGAGGAGTTTACTTTTGCAAAAGCACCACCTGAACCGAAACAAGGAGGAGCTCAAGCTCCAACTCAAAATCAGCCACCTGGACTAATCCAGAATCAGAAACAACAAGGACAACAGCAGTCTTTAAATGGTCAACCACAAGCTGAAAATGCCTTTAACTCCAATTCTATTCCCCAAGCACCTCCCCTTCCTATTCAAAATACTCAAGACGGAACACAAATGGAACCAGTTAAGTAAGCATGAACGATGAACCTCAAATAAACGTAAATCAAACAACTCAGGAAACTTTGCCTGAAACTAAGCAAACACCAAATGTCTTAAATTTTTTAAAAACAAAAAAAGCCTTATTTATCATTGGCGGTTTTATTTTATTACTTATTTTATCTTCCTTTTTATTCCTTTCTCCAAAACAACAAAATGAAAACCAACCAACCAAACCAAAATTATCTAAAATTTGGGAAATAACTCTTTCATTTGATCAAAAAACCCAAAAACTTTCCCTTAAAAAAATTAACATTAAAGAAGGGAATGTGACCTCGTCTAATTTTGGTTTATCTCCATATAAACTTTATGTTTTAGACAAAGACAATAAGAAACTTTTTCAAACAGACATCCATATTACCGAAGAAATCCTTTATATGATTGACACTGTTCCGGAAGGTTCAAGCTCTGCGATCCCCGAAAACCTGGAGCCATTGGAAAGTGTTGTCTATGCCCCTTATTTAAAAGAAGCAACAAAAATAGAAATATATAAAAAAGACGAAAAGGTACTTGAAATTTCTCCCCCTAAAAACTCAAGCTTTAATCTAATCGATAAAGCCTTTGCGCAAACGAACAACGTTTGCGCAAATAGTTTAAACCTTGTTTTTGTTAGCGACGGCTACAGCAGCGAGGCAACTTTTAATAACAATGTGCAGCAGGTAATCGGAAAATTTGTCAGTCTTTATCCCTATTCGGAAAATCCTAAAATTATGGATTTTAGTAGAGCTATTTATAATACTACTTCCTTGGGTTGTAAAAGCGGAACACAATTTAACTGTAACAAGGATTATTGTCCTTGTCTTTCTCAAGCAGAACCTCTGGTAAGAAACATTGTTTTTACAAAATATCCCGAATTACAAGGAGTAGATTCTGACCATTTAAAATTCATAATTTTGGTTGATGCAGACATGTCAAGGGACGGTGTTTTAGGAGTTGCTAAAGGGTTAGGGGGAAGCATTGGGGCATTTGAGACTCATTACCAGTTATTAAAAGTTTGCGCTCATGAAATTTTAGGACATGCGGCGGGATATCTTTATGACAGATATATTTATTCAAGCGGAGCAAATAGTATCTTAAAAACTACAAAGACGGAAAGCAATTGTTCTGCAAATAGTGCCGGTGCTTCATTTTGGTCGCAAATACCGGGAGCAGGGGCGTATCCGGGTTGTACCTCTAATTATTTATATGCTCCTTTTCCTAGAGATTGCGATGATCCCAACGCAGGGTCAAAACAAACTATGATGAGTATGGCAAGATGTGCTTCAGCTAAATTCGATGCTGTTGAAGAAGCATGGTTAAAAAATAATATTGTCTCAAAATACCAAGTGTGTGATTCTTCGGTAATTCCGTCAACAACGACAACAGAACCCGGTCAAACAACTACAACAACTATTTCACAATCGGATATCCCATATATAAAAGGAGTAGTTTTTATTGATTCTAATAATAACAACTCTTTTGATTTTGGAGAAACAAAAGTTACAAGTGCTAGGGTAACTCTTACCCAAACAAACGGTTCTTATTTAAGGACAATTGATTCAGATTTAAGCGGAGGTTATAGCTTTGCGAAAATTAATTCCGGAAATTACGAATTAAAAGTTGAAGCTGGAAACGGAATAGGTACAGTAACGGGAATAGCAATTACTTCTTCGAGTGCCTTGGAGATTAATATTCCTTTGCCTGCGGGAACTGTTACAGCAACAACTTCAACCACTACTACAACTTCTGCTGGTGGATTAACAACTACAACAACCACTCTGCCATATTTCAGAATGGGTACACCCACGCCGACACCAAGAATTTATCAAACAGCAAATTGCGTTCCTGATCCGGCAACTTGTAAGTCGGGAGTAAATGCAATTCAGCAGTGTGCTCTTAAATGCACCATCAAATAGAGGCACTAATTGGCTGGAATAACGTATCCTAAGACATCGTAATCTGGGTGCCAAACCTCAAGCATATTTTCTCTAAAACTTCTAACATAAGACGATTTGTTTAAATGCAGTTTTTTAATAGCTGCAAAATTTTCTATTTCATAATCGCCACAACCGACCTGCAGGCGGTATGGATCAACAATTCGAATGCCAAAGTATTTAATGTTATAATCATTAATCTTTTCTTCTCTTTCAATATATAAACTAGTTTTAGAACTATAGGTAGATTTGGGACCCATTTTGGACAAAAGTTTATACAAAAACTCATATTCTTTGGGATAATGGGGAAATATTTTAAGTGTAGTAATAGGTAATGAGTGGCGAAATATTTCATTGGATAGTTTATTAAGTTCCAAAACCAAATAACTCCAGACCTTTCTAATGTCTGCTTCGTTTTCAATGGGACTAAAACGGTATAGCTTATTCATGGTCTGATTATATCAGAAGAATTTAGCAAATTGCATTTTGGGGTAAAACTTTCTACACTTAACTTAGGCCTGCCTTATGGGGTTTTATTTTAGTCTGCCTATAATTTTTTTACGCTTTTGGTTTTGGGAGGCACCTGCCTCGATTATTTCTTTTTTTGCTTCTTTAAATTCCGCCTTTTTACAACTTTTTTCCCTACCTCTTATGGTTAAAACTTATTTTAAACCTTGGAAAAACGAATACAGGCAAGGACTGGTTGCCTTTTCAATAGGAATGGGAATGTTTATAAAAACTTTCGTGATTTTGGTAGATCTTTTGCTGTTTATTACCTTATTTTTAACCGAAATAGCACTTACGCTTGCTTTTATATTTTTCCCTATCGCAGTTGTCTTATCAATTATTAATATATGAAAAATTACGGAAAAATTTATACTTTTCATACCTCAAGCTTTATTAAACTTTTAAGACTGACCGTTTTTATTTTACTTTTCTTTCTCTCTCTGCACCTTTTTATTAATAATCCGGACATTCTTAAATTTCCTTTGTTTTTACTGGGAGTCTTAATTATCAAAGAAATCTTTTTTCGCTTTCATGTTTACAGAAAAACCCCGTTTACTACCGTTTCAAAAAATGACGGAAAAGATATTTATTCCTCTTTTACTGTAAAGGCGATAAAAAGCCTTGATGATTCCGGAATTGCCTTACAAAATGTTCTCAAAGAAGAACCGGTAAGATTCATGCTTGATAAAGCAGGGATTAAAAAGGAAGAGATAAAAAAGATAAATTTAAAAATGGATGATTTGGCAAAATATGCTTTTGATCTGGTTGAAAACACAAACGGAGAATATGTAACCGCCTTTGATGTTTTTACCTCATATCTTTTACTGACAGAGGATCAAACAAAACTTTTGTTTAGTAAAGAAATTAAAAAAGAGGAGTTGACTGATATCCTTATCTGGGCAAAAAGAACTTTTCCCAAATTTGATAAAGCCCAAAAAGTAAGGGCAAGTTTTTACGGTGAAGGAATTGCCGAAGATTGGGTTTTTGGCTGGACAATCGAAACCAAGAAATACACCATTGATCAAACATCAGAAATTGTCAATAAAAACTTTAATCTCTATGACAGAGAGAATGAGTACAAAAGAATAATTGAGGCATTAGCCGCTAATAAAAGCGTATTAATGGTCGGAGAACCGGGAGTTGGAAAAAAAGCTTTAATTTCCCAGTTTGCTTATGATAGTTTTAGCGGAAAATTCAAAGGCAGTCTTAATCATCAGCGTTTTTTCCAGCTAATGGTGGATGCCTTTTTAGCAGGGGCTCAAAACCAGGGAGAGCTAGAACTAAGATTAGAATCTGTAATTTTAGAGCTTGCTCATGCCGGAAATGTAATTGTTTTTGTTTCGGATTTTGAAAATATCTTAGGCAATTCGGCATACAAACTTGATTTATCCGCAGCCTTGATTCCTTACCTTGAAAAAGGACTAATTAGAATAGTGGCAACTACAACTCACGGTTCTTTTAAAAGATTCATTGAGCCGTTGCATGAGTTATTGGGCGTTTTTGACGTGATTAAACTTGATGAGCCGGAAAAAGATTTGGTTATCCCCATGCTTTTTGAAAAAGCAAACGAACTTGAGAAAACCAAAGGAGTGATAACTAATTATAAAACGGTTCTTGCCGCAATTGAGTATGGACCAAAATATAGCAAGAATTTAGTTTTGCCTGGAGCCGCAACTTCACTTTTGGAAGATGCGACAAACTCCAATATCTTAATTGGGAAAAGAGAAGTAACTGCCGATGATGTTTTAAACCAAGCCCAGAAAGAAACTAAAGCCAAAGTCGGCGAACCAAAACCAGAGGAAAAACAAACCCTTCTTCATCTTGAGGAAATGATTCATAAAAGGGTAATTGACCAAAACCAGGCTGTTTCAGCAGTTTCAGAGGCGATAAGAAGATTAAGGTCAGGTTTGGCAAGCGAGAGAAAACCGATTTCTTTTCTTTTTTTAGGACCAACAGGGGTTGGAAAAACAGAAACAGCCAAAGCATTAGCGGACAGTTATTATGAAGGAGAAGGAAATATGATTAGGTTTGACATGAGTGAGTTTTCAGCTGAAGATGCTCTGGAAAGGCTACTTGGGGAAAATGGATTAACAGATCAGATTTTCGAAAACCCTAGCTCGCTTATTCTTTTAGATGAGTTTGAAAAGGCAGATCAGGATGTTTTAAATCTTTTTTTGCAAGTTTTTGATGACGGAAGGTTAACGGATAATAACGGAAAGACGGTATCTTTTTTAAACAGTATTATTATTGCAACTTCCAATGCGGCATCAGAATTTATAAGAGAAGAAGTTAGAAAAGGAGCAATAATTGATAAAAGTTTTCACGGTAGACTGCTTGAATTTTTACAAACTAATGGAATCTTTAAACCAGAACTGTTAAATAGGTTTGATGAGGTAATTACCTTTAAGCCCCTAGGTGAAAATGAATTATCGGCAATAATTACCCTTTTATTAAATGATCTTAAAAAAAGAATGGAGGAAAAAGACATTTATTTATCCTTTGATAATTTAATAATTAATAAGATCGGAAAAGAGGGTTTTGATGAACAATTCGGAGCAAGACCGTTAAGAAGATATATTCAAGATAACCTTGAGGATTTACTGGCGCAAAAATTATTAAAAGATGAAATTAAAAGAGGAGATAAAATTCTAGTTTCGGTTGACCAAAACAATCAAATAAATTTTACTCCAACAATTTAAATTCCCCAAAAGAAAGTATCCATCCTTGACACGATGGATATAATAGTAGCAGTGAAAATCTTAAGACTTTTTGCTATTCTTATTGTTCTTCTAATATTAATGGTAATTGTTGACAGCCGTTTTCAAAAAGAAACAGAAACTCTGAAAAAACAGAATAAAGAAACAAAAATTTCTCCTACGAATACCCCAACTCCAACAGCGTTTCCTTCTCCAACAATTTTTTTACCAAATGATACACCGACTCCTGTGGTTCAAAATGAAAGTAATAACAATACTTTAATTTATCCAAATTCAACAGTAATTTCCGAAACCGGGAATTTAATTGTTTTACAAAATAATGATGATCCGCAAACAATTACCGATTGGTATAAACAAAAAATTGAAAGTCTTAATCTAAATGCAAAATCATATGTAGTGACAAATGCAAATGGAAATGTTTTGAATAAATTAGTGGGGGCAAGCGGGAATATGGAAGTAAGAGTTGAAATCATAAAAAAAGCAAGCGAAAGCATTGTTGAAATTAAGGTGGGTAAGTAAAATAATTTTCCCCTAACCAAAATATGCACCCAATTTTCCCTAGGCAGGCAGGTTCCCAGCGAAAAAAATATGGGTGCAGAATATCATTTAATCAATAAATTGACTAGTGTGTCAAGACCACAAACTAGATAAAACTAAATTAAAAAATCAGGTAATTTTCTAATAACCCTATAGGTATTGACAAATCGTATAGCCTAATATAAAATGCTTCCACTTAACTGCCCTAGGCAGTTTTTTTATGGATAATCAAGATTCAGAAACCCTAAATGGAATAAAAGAAGACTCTGAGAAAGAAGAATTAAAAACCGCGGCTACAAAACCAAAAGTAAATTTTAAAGATCGTTTCCTAAAATTAAAAAACAAAATTTCTGCTCCAAGTTTTTTTCAACGCAGTAGAAGATCCCGACTATTAAATCAAAGAGGAACAACTAAAAAAAATCTTTATATAGTGGCCGGAGCAGTTATCCTTTTAATTATAATAGTTGTTCTTTTAACAAACGTTGCAGGTCTTACCGGTCAAAGACTCTCTACGGCGTCAAATCAACCGGAGATTGAAAGTCCTTTGGCAACAGAAAAAATCGGCAGGATTTTTGAATTCCCTTTTAAAGATGATAAAAATAATGTTATTGGAAAAGTAAGCTATACAATTGAAAATGCTGAAATTCGTAATCAAATTTATGTTAAAGGTCAACAGGCCAATGCCCTGAAAGGAAAAACGTTTCTTATTGTTGCTCTTAAACTAAAAAATGATTATAAACAGGGAATTAAAATAAACACAAGGGATTACATTAGACTTTCGGCAAATAATAATAAAAACGAGTGGCTTGCTCCGAATATTCACAATGATCCGGTTGAAGTTCAAGCTCAATCAATAGAAAATACAAGACTTGGTTTTATAATTAACGAGAAAGACTCTAATTTGCTACTTCGTATCGGAGAAATTGCTGGTCCCAAAGAGGAAATAAAATTAAAAATTAAATAAGGTTATTTATGAGTTCCCTTGCAAAAAATACTTCTTCAATAAAATTAATAAATGAGATTCAAAGTGCCCTTGAGGATATAATGTACGGTAGTGTAGAAGTCTACGTGCAAAAAGGCAAGGTTACCCAAATAACGGTTAGAAATATTAAAAAAACAGATTTTCAAGTAAGCTCTAAAAAAGATAGCGAGACCGTTCAATTCCCAGTTCAAACACAGATAACAAAAACGTTTATTAGAAAAAAAGTATAAAATTTGGGGCTTGACTTTTGTCAGCCTATATTATATATATAGATAAGTCATAAGCTGACCGCAAACGGAGGCTTTTTCACCTAATATAGTTTGGGTGAAGGAGCCTCCGTTTTTTGTTTCTTGACGCTTAGGCAAAAGAAACAAGGTGCGGAAAGAAGAAGTGCCATCTTTCAAAATTTTTTGAAGGAAATCTACAAAAGAGGGGAGGTGAATATTTAATGAGTATAAAAAGAAGATTAGTTACAGGAATCGCAACTACTGCAATTTTATTAAATACATTAACCCCGATGGTGTTCGCAGATACAACTTTAACCATTTCAGGGAATGGCGCTGATTCAGACAATGAGATTGAGGTTAAAACAACTCAATCAGTACAAGTTCAGCAGTCAAATGATGCAGATGTGCATAACTTTGTTAACGCAGATGCATCAACCGGGGGAAATGAAGCGGATAGAAACACAGGTGGAGATGTAAAAATTGACACTGGAAACGCAAATTCTACAGTTAATGTAGGAAATACGCTTAATTCTAACTCGGCCGATGTAGATTGCAACACCTGCGGTGGAGATGTAACAGCTAAAATTTCCGGAAACGGAGAAGATAGCGACAATGAAATCGAACTAGGTGGATGGAAATCAGAAAACGGCGTAAGTATTCTCCAGACAAATGACGCAGATGTTCATAACTATGTTAATGCAGATGCAAAAACTGGAGGAAATGAAGCCGAAAGAAACACCGGCGGTAAAGTAACTATTAACACTGGAAACGCAAAGTCAGATGTAACTGTTTCAACTGTTGCAAATGCAAATTCTGCCACAGTTGGCGGATCATCAGACGGTAGCTCCATTGAAGCTATTATTTCTGGAAACGGCGCAGATTCGGACAATGAAATCGAGCTAGATCCTCGAAATTCAATTTCCATCTGGCAGGCAAATGATGCAGATGTTCATAACAGAGTTTATGCAGATGCAAAAACCGGATACAATGAGGCAGAAAGAAACACCGGTGGAGATGTAAAAATCGACACAGGTGATGCAACAGCAAAAGTAAAAGTTAACAACAAAGTTAACTTTAACTACGCTGATGCAGACTGCTGTGAATTAAGTATCACGGCAAAAATTTCCGGAAATGGCGAAGACTCTGACAATGAGATCGAAGCCAAAAACCTTTCCAGCGAAATAGTAATTGCCCAAGGTGGTTGGACCAAAGTAGGGCATAAATGGCTCAAGCTTGGTAATGACGCGGATCTTCACAACTATGTTGGAGCAGATGCAAAAACAGGTAAAAACGAAGTTGAAAAAACAACCGGAGTTCCAGATGATCCAGATGAAATATGGACCGGAAATGCAATTTCGGATGTAACTGTTACAAACACTGCAAACAAAAATGTTTTTGGTGCAGATCCAGAATGGGAAATGCCAGATTTTTCAGGAATTAACTTAGAACTAAATTTTAGTTTAGGTGATCTCTTGGGTTTTCTGGGTTTTCATTTGGGCTAATCCGTATGTTGTAGGGTGATCTTTATAGCACTTCAAAAGACACCCTACAACAAAAGGAAAAAAATTAAAAATAGAAAAATAAAACTAAAATAAATAAAAAGAAAATGAAAAATCAAATTAAAAAAATATTAATAACGATAATAATCACAGCACTCCTGTTTGTGCAGGTTAAACCTGTACTAGCAGATGATTTACCACCCCCACCTTCTATTCCGGATGCCCCTTCAGTGCCATCAGTTCCTTCGGTTCCCAGTGCACCAAGTGTTCCATCGGTTCCAAGTATCCCCTCGGCGCCAAGTATTTTTAATCCACCCAGTGTCCCAACCGCACCATCTATTCCCTCAAATCAGGAAACCCCAAGACACCATAATAATAATGATAATAATGATGATGATAATCAATCTGCGCCTACTTCCAACGAAACTAACAATAATCAGGGATCAACAGATTCTTCCGAGCAAACAGCCGGAACAAGCGCCCCGGCATTAGCAGGAACAGATAACGGTGAGCAAGTAGCCGACGGACAAGTAGGAGACCCAACTATTACTACGGGCGATGCCACTACAACCGGAACAAGCACTGTTAACGCAAATAGCAATATTGCAGGGCTTTCTGGTGGAGATGGTTCGGGAGATGGTTCTGGAATTAGCGTTACTAATTCCGGAAACGGAGCAGGTTCAAATAACTCAGGATCAGCTACAGTGGTTTCCGATAACAATACAAACCAAACAAACGGGGCAATTGTTGGTAATGATCTTGGACTTGCCAGCAATACGGGGGAAAACTCAGCTTCTAGAAATGTAGGCAGCTCTACAATTACAACCGGTGATGCCAATACAACCGGAACAATGATTACAGCAGTTAATACAAATATTGCCGGCGCTTCTGTTTCAGAGTTTAACGTGGTTGATGATCAAAACGGTGATATTGTTTTAGATTTTGCAGCAAATTGCATAACCGGCTGTGGGACAGGTTCAACGGAGGTTACTAATTCAGGAAACGGAGCTGATTCCACAAATACGACCGATGTAACACAAATTACCAACAATAATACTTTTCAACAAAACGATGCTACGGTTGACAATAACATGGATCTTCTTGCCAACAGTGGACAAAATACAACAAGTAGAAATACAGGCGGTGATTCTACAATTACAACCGGAGATGCAAACGTAGCTGCCGATATATTAACCTTTGTCAATAATAATTTAGTCGGAAACGTTGCGCTTGGAATTGTTAATATTTTTGGAAATCTTATTGGGGATATAATCTTGCCGGAAAGCGTTTTTAATAGTTTAGTTTGCGGGACAAGCTGTGCACAAGGTGACGTAAATGTTGCAAACACAGGTAATGGTGATAATTCAACGAACAATATTTCAGTTACCCAAACAACAAACGATGCAACTTTTCAAGCAAACACCGCTTCAATTGAGAATAATTTAATCTTTAACGCCCAAACTGGTGGAAATGACGTAAGCCGAAATACAGGAGGAGACAACTCAATTACAACCGGAAGCTCAAGTGTTAATGCTCAAGTTTTAAATATTGCCAATTCCAACTTAGACGGTAGCAACTGGTGGCTTGTAATTATTAATCGAGCCGGGCAATGGGTTGGCCAGATTGTTGGCGCACCGGGATCTAACTTTGCAGGATCAACGGGTTCAGAATTTACAGTTGGTCCAAATGGAGAAATAACAGTTACTAATTCCGGAAACGGAGCAGATTCGGTGAATAACATAAACGTTGATCAAACCACCAATAATACAACGAATCAAATAAATAACGCAAACATTGTAAATAATGTAAATCTAGCTGCCATAACCGGAAATAATACTGCAAGTTATAATACCGGCGGAAATAACTCGATTACAACCGGAGATGCAAAAATTGTTGCAAACCTAATTAACTTTGTTAACAACAATATTAAAGGGGGAAAGCTGGTAGTAACAATGGTTAATGTCTTTGGTAGTTGGTTTGGAGATTTTGTAGCACCTGGCCAAAAGAAAAATAATTCTCATGGGGTAGGGGGTCAACTGGCTGCGGCAAATACTGATAATTCCAATGAGAATTCTTCTGACAATAATAATTCAAACTCAAACAATAATTCAGGAGAATCAACAGGTCAAGTGCAACCAGCTGTTACCACAATGACTATAAATAATTCAGGAGGGTCATCTATTGTTGGTCAGGTTGCAGTTTTATCAAACCAGATTGGTAAAATTAAAAGCTTGGCTTTAGGGAATTCAACTAATGTAGATGCAAATAAGAAAGTTACCATAAATCTTGCCTGGGCATTATTGCTAATACCTTTAATTGCCTTGTTTATTTTAATTAGAAAAAGAATCCTCTTTACAAAGTTCCTGCCTCGTCACTAGACGAATTTAGAGGGTAAAATACTGCCGTAAAAAGACTGCCTAAGTTAAATATGTTTAAAAGAATATTAATTTTAGTATCGATAATAATAATTGGGTTTTCCTCTCTAATTAAAGTGGCTAAAGCAGAGGAAATTGTAATTTCCGGAAACGGTGATGGTTCAACTTCTGAGGTGAAAGTTGAAGCTCAAAACAATACAACAGTTACGCAATCAAATCAGGCAGATGTTAAAAATGATGTATCTCAAGATGCAAATACCGGAAATAACGAAGCGTCAGGAAACAATTCTGATCAGACTAATATTGAGACAGGATCAGTTAACTCAGAAACCAATATAAATAATGAAAACATTAATACAAACGTAGCCGAAAGCATTTGCTGTGGCGAAAATTCTGCTAATGCCCAGATAACCGGAAATGGTTCTGATTCAACAAATACGGTAAATGCAAATACAACTACTAATACAACTATTAACCAATCAAATGTTGCAAACATTACAAATAATGTTACGGTTAATGCAAATACCGGAAATAATACTGCAAACGAAAACACAGGAAACGTAAAAATTGAAACTGGAAACATAACCGCGTTAACCAATATTACAAATAAAAACATAAATTACAACAACGATCCGGTAGGGCAGAATGAACTTTCTTATCTATTAAAGATTTCCGGAAACGGAGAAAATTCAAATAATTCGATTATTTT
>MFJA01000033.1:20427-21328 GCA_001779055.1 Candidatus Gottesmanbacteria bacterium RBG_16_37_8 | reverse complement strand
ATTAATACCCTATTCCTGCCCATAGAATTATCATTGCTTGAAACTACATGTGTACTGATAAATACATCATCTTCAATAACCATCTCCCCTGTTAAATGGGTCAAGTCAAGAATCTTGCAGTTATTCCCCACCCTGGTATTGTAATTTATAGTAACTCCTCTGGAAATCAATGTTTTATTTCCTATTTGGCATCCTTCTCTGATATTAGCTCCGTCTCCGATAAGACAATCATTACCGATCATCGTCCCTTTGAAAATAATGACATGAGTGCCTATGATAGTAGAATTGCCGATGATCAATGGTGCCGGTTTAGAATCAACTTTTCTGGTTATTGCTTTTGAATTGTTCGTCGGTTTCCCTAAAACCGCTCCATCTTCAATCAGACAGCTTTTGCCGATTTCTGTACCTTCATAAATGACTATGTTATTTCTTAAAATGGAATTATTACCGATTTTCGCTTTATCACCGATGACAACATTAAAACCGAAGTCTACGCCTTTACCTATAATTGCCGTTGACGATATGAAGTTTTTCATGTTTTCTTCTTATTTACATCTGAATATCTTTTCCATAAATTTTCCCGCTCCGGGTAGATATTTTTAATAATTCTTCCTGCTGTTTCCTTACCTATCAATTCCAGAACTTCGAAAGGACCCATCGGATAACCAAGCGCGCTTTTGACAATTTTATTAATATTTTTCTCTGAAATCTGGTTTCCTCTCTTTATTTCTACTGCCGCCATTATTTCTGCAAAGAGAATTCTGTTAGCCACAAAACCGCTGATGTCAGGTACTAATATATAGTCATATTCTATTATTTTGATAAAATTCAAGGCGCACTGAAAATATTCTCTTTTAATCCCGTCTTGTTTAATTACTTCCAAAAAAGGGATCGCCTGAGG
>MFJA01000033.1:18859-20396 GCA_001779055.1 Candidatus Gottesmanbacteria bacterium RBG_16_37_8 | reverse complement strand
TCTTTGACTCCTCCTTCTTCTGCCATCCTAGTAATACTCAAAGAAGATGTGGTCGAGCCGATAGTTGCCTTAATTCCGTTATTTTTAAGTCGCTGATATAAATCAACTTTGCTCTTATAATCTTCAGAAATAGCCTCAATAACTAAATTGCATTTTCTTAAATTGCCTATCTCAGAAGTAAAAAATGGTTTGACAGTCGTCAAGGGGGGAACGCGGCTAAATTTATATTCTTCAATTTCTTTTTCCAGTTTTTCTATTCTTGATTTATCTTTTAATAAAACGAGTGGCCGGATTCTTTTTTTGAGAGCAATCTTTATTAAACCTTTGGCTATTTTACCCGAACCGATAATACCAAGAAATAGTTCTTTTTTGCTATCTCTCTTCATGGAAGTGAATGTAGCAAATATTAAAAAAATAGACAATACGGCATATTTCTTTCTCGTTTGCTGTTTTTATATCAGTCGGGATTATTCTAAAATCAAAATAAGCCGTCTTACCAAATACGGGCATTATGAATCTCATTGAACAATTCAAGGCAACTTATTATCCGCTGATATTCTTTGTAATTCTTTATTTAATTAGTCCTTTTTTATATTTACGGATCGCTTTTATACTTTTTTTTCTTATAAAAGTCTTCAATTCTGGAATTTCTCTTGGTAAAAAAACTGTCTTTCTTGGACTTCTTCTTCTATTTATAATTTCATTTATTCTTACACCTTATTGGCTGATATTCCCATCCGCGCTTTATCGTCTCATTTATGTCTTATTAATGATGATAATAGGCACTTTCTGGTCATACTTTTCAGCTTCATCATTGTCATACAGGAATTATTTACCTTTTCTTCCGCTTCTGGTCCTTTTTGTAGCTGTTTCTCTTTTAAATCACCAACCTTTGTCATCAGATATTGCTTTCAGGGGAGATGAAGATGCGCATCTACTGCGCTTAATGCATCTAACTACCTTTATTGACCGGATTTCTGATTTTCCGCATTTTGATTTCTCCCAATTTTTGCCGCAGGAAGTATTCCGTTACCCCTATTTCACTAACTGGATATATTTAATCCTGACTTATCCTTTCCTATACCTTCATATTTCTTTTATTCGGGCATTGCCTATTCTGTCAACTATACTTCTCTCTTTTTATATCTATCATTTGACTGAGAAAAAAGGCCGGTTACTGGGCTTTTTGATAAGTTTTTCAGTCATAAGCTTACCTTTAATTCATTTTTATTCCAGCCTGTTCTATCTTGAAATGCCGGTAGTATTCCTGATGACAGTTATTGCCTCGAATTTGAAACCGCTTATCACCGAAAAGTATAAAGACCTCCTGAAAAAACCCATCTGGTACCTCCTCCTCCTGCTCTCATTCTTAAAAGAAACAATCATTATATATCCCCTAACCGTCATCGGTTTAAGAATTATTTATCGTTTTATAAAGTCTAAAAAATTATCACAACTGCCTTCACTGATTCTCTCCGAATTTGGAGTAGCTATTCTTATCTTATTCCCTCTTATTTTTTACCTGTATTTGCGCTCT
>MFJA01000033.1:8520-18754 GCA_001779055.1 Candidatus Gottesmanbacteria bacterium RBG_16_37_8 | reverse complement strand
CCGTTTCTGGTAATTCCCGGCTTTTTTTATCTTTATAAAAAGGACAGGTTATCTGGACTCTCTTTGCTTTTGCTTTTTTTCACCAATTTTTTCTTTTTTATGTTTTATCAGGAAAAATATACCGGATATTCGCGCTGGAACCTCTTTCTTCTCCCTATATTGATAATATTTTTTATTCATTTTATTAAACAAATACCGTCCCGATTAGCTTTTTTTATTACTATTTCCCTATTAATTTCTAATTTCATCTTATCTCCTATAAATCTTGACGGCAGCAGGACTCCCAACTGGGGCTCTCCCTTAACAGACACAGCCGAATACAGTTATCCTTATATGACTGCGATTAAATCTCTCAAGGACAAAAATGCGACAAATATAATTCATCCAGGCCTTTACTATCCTTACTATGGTTGGCAATATTATTCTAAAATGTTTAATTACTATCCTTTGGTATCAACTGACTTTTTTCCTGGTTTTTCAAATCCCGACGAAGAAAAAGAGTATTTGATTGCCTATTTGGCTAAATTCGGACAAGGACAATTTCCTATGCTTAATTCAGGTTCTTATCTTCTCTATCATTCCCAATACAATATAAATATAGACTCTCAGTATTACTTAAATACCGATTTGGAGCTTGTCAATAAATTCCGGAATAAAGTATCCGGTCTGTATCTGATTGGAAAAAAGAAAATATGATTAATATGAATAAGCTGTTGAATAATATTAACTGGCCGAAATTCCTCCTTCTTTTTTTTACAGCAGTTTATTTTTCTTCAACAGCTGGAGGCGTCAACAGCGGTGACGGTTCATCTTACTCTTTAACTAAAGCATTGGGAGAGAAATTAACCTTCCGTATTGATGATTACCGCCAATGGACTCTTGATGTTGATTTTGCCAAAATCAACGGACACTACTATCTGGATCGCGAACCCGGGCTGTCTATTCTTTCTGTTCCCTTCTACCGGCTGGCCAAAATCATTTCACCGCTCGGAATTCTTCCCTATAACGGATTAAATTCGGCTGTAAACCGTGAAAGTGTCCTCCAATCCTTTACCTATTTATCAGCGGCTTTTTATGGAGCTTTGGGAGTCTTGGCGGTCTTTTTAATCTCCACGACTTTGGGTGCATCGCTTCCGTCTTCCCTGATAACTTCAATAATTTATGGACTGGGAACTTTAAATTGGAAATACAGCGCCGGTTACTTCCGCGAGCCTGTGGTTGCTTCATTCCTTCTGTTGTCTTTCCTTTTTATTTTTAAATATGTTCTCTCCAAAAAACCCGATCTGAAGCTTCTTTCTGTTTCCGGATTGTTCTTTGGAGCTTCCCTTTTGACCGATTATTCCAAATTTTATCTCTTTTTCATTATTATTCTCTATCTCCTTATTAAAAAACCCGATTGGAAAATTTTATCAGCCTTTCTCTTAGGTTTTATGCCTTTTTTTATGTTTATTCTCTTCTATAACACCAAAGTTTTCCAAAGTCCTTTTACCAACCCCCACCTTCATAAAGCCTACTTCTCCTGGATGAAAGATCCTAAAAACCTCTTTGCTACCCCGCTTGTTCCGGGAATTATTACTAACCTGGTTAATAATGGCCCCATTAAAAAAGAAACACTTGCCTTCTTCCAAAATCATCCCGATATAGCTAAACAGTTTGCTCTCGAGCTTTATCACACCTGGAGCTATAAAGGCATTCTCATTCAATCACCCTTTCTGTTGCCGTCTTTTTTGGGATTCTTTTTTCTTTTCCTGAAAAAAAAGAAAGAAGCGCTGATCATTTTTCTCTCAGGATTGCTTATTTTTTTAATTACCTCGAAAATAACTATTTTCTGGAGCGGTATAAGCCAGGACAGCCGTTATTTTCTTACATCGGTGGCCTTTCTTACCTTGGGTCTTCCATATCTTCTTGATGCAATCTTAAATATCCGCAATCTGCCTGTTAAAATCACCCTGTTTCTTCCGTTAATAATTCTATTATCTATTGCTCTTTATAACGGCTGGTACTCCAACCTCACCCAGTTTGCCCCCGGCAATACCGGTTTTTACCGCTTCGAATTAAAGTATCTAACGCAACCTCTCTTATCGCTAAACAATTTTAAGCTTCTTTTTATCAATACCTTCCCCAATATTTTCAATCTGCCATTGCTATTTATCTATTTTTTACCGTTTTTATATCCCTTGATTTTCCGGAGAAAAAAGTAGATTCCGGATCCGCTGAATACAAAAACTAAAGGATAGGCCGGAATCGTGTATCTTTCCTCAGCCGACGTCAGTGAACTTATGACTGTAAGATAAACAAAAAAAACTGCCGTCAGCATAAAAAAAAGCCTCCTTTCATCCTCTACGACAAATTTTTTCCTTGCCTCGGAAATATATCCGCTCAATCCAGTTATTAACAGCATCAGATTCAATAAATAAGTTGTTCCAATAACCCATTTATTTCCTTCCCCTTGATAAGCTAAAACAAAATGCTTCTCCCAGACATACCACATTTTTTTAAAGCGTATTTTCACAAATGTAATCGGATCTTCCAGGATTTTTTGCTTGGAAAGAGTAAGAAACATTTCCGTCATTTTCTTCCTTTCCTCGTTACTTTTCTTTGGTGCGGAATATAATCCGTATATCCAATCAACCTCAGCTGGTAACGGGAAATATTTCTCACTGAAAAAGAATCTCTCGAGGTAGAGGCTGACATACAGGTTCTCCACCAAGAGATTATCTATTAAAAAAGGAGTCCAAATTCCGTGATACCTGAAGTTACCGATTAAATTATAAGTAAAAGGCAGAAAAAACAACATTACACAGAGGATCATATAAAATATCATTTTTTTAGCCTGAACGATTTTATTAAATAAACGAAAGCAGATAATAGCCAATAACAAAATGCTGAAAGGTAAAAAAGTCGGTCTGATCTGGGGTAGATATCCGATTGTTAATGCCAGAAAAGCTAAAGTCAGTAATTTCCCGTTAGCAGTAAATTTGATAAACAGATAAAAAGCCAGCATCAGGAAAAAAGCTGACGATACCTCCGTCAGTAAAACTCCGCTATAAAAGGAGGTAAAAGGATTAATCATATATAAAAAGCCGGAAAGAAATGCTTTTTTTCTGCTTTTAAAAATATGACCGGCAATAACAAATACCAATACGGTAGTAATTGAATCTAATATCGTCTGCATTATCTGCCAGCTTATATAACTGCTGCGGCCGAATATTTGATATAAAGGTACAATCAGCATCGGAAAACCGTAAGATCTGAAAGAGTGGGTATAGAAAGGTAAATCCATCATGTAATTTACCAGAGCCTGGTATTGAATTTGGTCGGCAACCAATGGTTGAGGAAAAATATGAAGTATTAGTAACCTCAAGGTGAGTCCGACGGAGAAAAGAATCAGCATTATATACCGGTCTTTATTTTTCATCAGTTTTTTCAGTATACCAATAGTGTTCTTTGAAATGACGGTAATATTCAATTGTTTTGGCAATTCCCACATTCAGATCAACTTTCGGCTTCCATCCGTAGGTTTTCTTGATTTTTTCACAGGAAGCTATATAGTCCCCTATTTCAATAGTTTTCCGCTCTATGGGAAAAGGTATTGTTTTTACTTTTCCTTTCCCGTTGATTTTGATCACTCTTTTGACAAAATCTAATAAAGAAACCGCTGTTCCTCCCAGGTTATAAGCTTCGCCCCAACCGCGGTCAGCTGCTGCAACTAATAAAAGAGCCTCAACCACATCATCCACATAGTTGACATCCCTTATCTGTTTTCCTGTACCAAATAGCTGAACCGTCCTACCATCCAGAATAAGCCGGATAAACCAGTTCAAAATCCCCTGTCGTGAATGTTTCATCTGATGCCTCGGCCCGTAAGTATTGGTCATCCGCAGGGAAACAGCCTTGATCCCGTAAACTCTAAAGTACATCAGGTGATACTTCTCCGCCGCTATATTATTAATCCCGTTGATGTCCGTCGGCTCTTGTGGGTGATTTTCATCAACTGGCAAATATTGGGCTTTCCCGTATTGGTTTCTAGTTCCGGCAAAAACTATTTTTGCTTTAGAATTATAGTTCCTCACCGATTCCAACAGAGATAATTGTGCCTTGCAGTTTATTTCCAAATCCGTCATCGGATCAGTCATTGAATCGATATGCGATAGTGTCCCTGCCAGGTTAAAAATTACATCCTTTCTCCTTACCAGCTTATCCATCTTATTACTGTCTCTCACGTCAACAATTTCAATCCTCACCTTGTTCTTAACAGGATTAATATTGAACTTATTTCCGCCGTACTCGGAAATTAAAGCGTCAACAATGGTCACTTGTGCCCCCTTTTCAACCAGACGTATAGCCAAATTACTCCCGATAAATCCCAATCCTCCTGTTATTAATATTTTTTTGTTTCTGAAAAAACTCATATCTTATTCCTTTTCCTGATATCGTAATGTTTATATATCCAATTCACTAATTTGCCAAGAGCAAAATAGCTTATCATACCGGCAAGAGATGAAAAAATATAGGTATATCTCGGTAATGGTGCCTCCGCCAGGACAAAAAATAATATGGACATAACATAAAGAACCGAAAGAAACCGGAAGTATCTGTCTTTTTGGATAAGTGAATAAATTATTGCCGGAAATAGAATTAAATAATTAATATATTTGGCAAAATAAAGGTAAAAAAAGTTAATCACTCCAACCAAATTATCCCAAATTACGGTATTTATTCCTGTCTTAATAATCGGTTGGCAAAAGCGTATGTTCCCCATCCCCTGGCAGTTATTTTTCATATTGCCGGAATATATATATAAAGGATCGGAATATGTAGGATTAGTATTATGGGCAAAAATAAAAAATCCCGCTGTATTCCATAGATATTTTAAAGGATGAGTTTGTAAGGCCGCCAGGGCAAACTCCTGCATCACTTTGGCCGCCTCCGTTTCGCTCCCCGTTGAGGCAATCAAAGCTTCCTCATAAAACCACCAGGGTTTAAAATAATCATCCCGTTCTCCCGCCAACTTTCTGAACCTGATAAAAGCCGGATGGGTTTGGGGTGGCAGAATTCTGTCAAAATGAAGAATCCGGTTATATAAATGTTTACCCTCGGCGTTCGATAATCCCCATGATCCGTTGATCCTGTTATTAATCAAAATCCATACTGCCAGAATCGTCAAACCGGCCAATAATCCCGCCCATCCGCTTCGCCTCGCCGTAGCTGGTAGCGTAGGCGGGTCCTTCTCCACCTTGCTTTTCAAAAACAGAAATACCGCAATTAAAAAAAATACCAGCAAATTATATCTGTGAAGAGATATGATTGCCGCAAAGATGAATAACCATGGCCATAGATAGTTTTTCTTTAAATTAATAATCAAATGAAGAATATATAAATAAAGAGTGATAAAAAATACTGCCAGAGGTTCGGCCACCAAATTTGAACTGTAAATCATGTGCCCTGGAGTCAGAAGAAATAACACCATAGCCCCAACTGAAATTCGTCTGGAAAAATAAAATTTGAAGATTTTATAAATAAGAAATCCTGATACAACAATTCCGGCCAACTGAACAAAATGAATAACGATATCAGCTCTTGAAAAACTGTCAGCTAAAAAAATAAAAACACTGTATAATGGCGGCTCCATTGTTGAAGGAACTAAGTAGTAATAAGGATGGGGAGCAAAATAGCTTCCGGTTTTGATGAAATTAGCAAAAAGCCAATAAAAAATGGAATCAGTCGAAGGAAATATCCAGAAAAATAAGAAATGAAAAAGATATATTGCTAAAACCGGAATTAAAACTAAAAACATTACTAAATCCCCTTCACTTTATAAATCCTGAACTTTTCATTATCAAAAACAGCCTCCAGAAGCTCCGGATAAATCTGATTCTGCCCGTATAAAGATTTATTCTGATAAACATATTCAATTTGTTTCAACTTCATGTACTGTTCTGCTTCTTCACTCTTTTTAATCCCCTGGATAATCTCCACAGCCTGTTTGGTTTCAAACTTAAAATCAGGATATTTCTCATAAGAATCCGAAAATCCGATTATTGTTCTCACCCGGGCAAACGCGGGTAAGTAATTTGCCGATAAATCATCTGTTAAAACAATTGCATCATCGGGAACTTTACTGTCTAAAAATTTAAACGATTCTACATCCCTGGGACTGAAATAAACATTTATCCAGTAAGGCCAAAACCGCAACAGCGCATCCCGGTAGACTTGACTGGTAAAAAAAAGAAAATAGGCAAAAAATCCGGTTAAACATACTTTCCCGATAAAAAATGCCGTCTTTCTCCCCCATCTTTCTTTGACTATATTCCCAATTACACTTAGCGTTATTGCCGAAATACAAGCTAGTGGAAATATCTGTACCCCTTCGGTAAAGCGGAATTTCCCGACCGAAAGCCAATTGGCAAATGGAAATAAGAGGTATGCTGAAATTGCCCAGATGAATAAAAAGAAAAAGTTGAAAGTAAACTTTTTAAATTTGATTGCGATTGGAATGGAAAAAGTCAACAGAATAAAAAGAGGCCAAAACATGCGAAAATAATCTGCTTCAAACGGTATTATCGGGTCATTCCACCCCAGTTCCACCTTGCTCCACATATTCCAGGGATATCCTTTAGCCAGTTCCATCTTCAGAATTATAAGAGGTAGCATACTGGCCAAAATAAATATGATAAATGGAATAAAACTGACAATAATTTTTTTACCGAATTTCATCAAAGCTGAATAAATAAGAATTGAAAGTGTTAAGGAGAAAGCAATAATGAAGTTGGGCGGAGGATAAATAATGCCGGAAACCACGATAATTAAAAGTGCAAAATAAAAAAGGCTAATTCTTTTTTTCTCCATATAGGCAAATAAGAAAAATAAAGATAAAAGACATAGGCCTTTGCCGATCGTGTAATGAACGGGTGCAATACTTATCCTCCTTGCTGCATCCCCGAAATGCCAGACCCAGGCAAGAAAATCATCAGTAAAAATCGATTTGGTAAATGAAGGCAGGGGTTCAGTAAAAAGAAATAAGATAAAAGCTGATTTCCTGATCTTCTTAGGTAATATCGAAGATAAAAGTAAGACTGCCGAAGCAGTCAAAATTATTCCTCCAATAACTCTGAAAATGGCAATCATCTCAGCTGGACCTATTCCGAAAAGAAGGCTTAATTTCCCCAAAATAATAAATGGAAACTGAATAATTGATGCCTGATGATAAGTTGTCACATAAGGAATTTTCAAAAGCCAGTCTGCTCCCATGCCAAAACGGACGATTGCGATATAGTAGTAATCGGAAGCTGAAACCTGGTCAACGAACGGGTAATAATAGCCGGAAGGTGTATGGTATATATGAAGCAGTATCGGCAATTGGCCAATTATGATTATTAAAAACCCGAGTTTGACATAAAAATTTGATCGTATACTGCTGATCTTTTTTATAAAATATCCCATACTCCCGTCAAATTGACTTTAACAAATTTTATCAAATTTTCCTGTCAGTTTTTCTTTCTGGCCACGATAAACATCTGTTTGCCGAATATTGGAAAAAGAAATGGTAACTTCAGATATAATTTCACCAGAGTTGGAGATTTCGGCAGGGAATCTTTAATGGTGTTGGGTACAAACCGCGGAATATTTACTTCAATCTGAAATCCCAATGCCTTAAGAACTTCCGAAACACTCCTGTCACTGACAGGGGTTAAATGATCAAAATAATCCCAGTAGGTGGCTGTTGAAAAACGGATATTGGGATTAAGAATCATCAGTCTGCCTCCACTCTTAAGTATTCTCTTGATATTTTTAAAAACCGCAATCACGGCATCTTTTGACGGCAGATGCTCCAGAAAACAGCCGACAAATACAGCGTCACAAAGATTGTTAAAACTCCTGGGCAGGTTTTCTGCAGAACTTATCACCACTCTGACATTTTTCCCGGCATATTTTTTTATCCGCCGATCTATATCTACGGCAAACTTTCTTCTGCATTTGATATTATTTATAAATTCACAGTGACCGGCAGCAATATCCATTACTGTATCGCTTTCCTTAATGAATTTTTGCAAGAATTCCTCACACAATATTTTCCAATAAACTCCTTTAAGATGTTCCTCTGATTGGGAATATCTGACTTTATAAAGTTCTGAAAGTATATTCTTTAACATATGAGGCAAAAAGTGTTTGAAGTATAATACGAAGAATAAACTTTCAACAATGGTCAGCAATTTATCTGTTCTTATTCCTGCTAGAAATGAAGAACCTAATATTAAAATCCTTCTGCCGCAACTTCTTGAAAAATACAAAAACTACATTAGAGAAATTATATTGATCAACGACTGTTCAACTGATGGTACTCAAAAAGTCCTCCGTCAGCTTAAAAAAAAATTTCCTAAAATCAAATCAATCAACCGCCGCTATAATCCGGGAGTAGGTAACGCTCTGAAGGAAGGAATTAAAAACTTAAGTACCCGCTCAAAATATGTTCTCTTCATGGACTGTGATTTTCTGGCTAATATCAATGACATCGATAAAATGATTCGCCATATTGGAGAATTCGACGGTATCATCGGTTCCAGATTTATCAGAAAAAACAGTCTGGTATCATATCCTCCCCTAAAACGAGTCGTTAATCGTCTTTACCATCATCTTGCCCGCATCTTATTGAAAATTCCTAATTCAGATCTGACTAATAATTTCAAACTCTACAGAACTTCGCTGGTTAAACGGATTTATCCTTTACTTACTGCTTCTGATTTTGCCTGCAATGCTGAACTTGGTTTCTATCCTGTTTTAATGCATGCCCGTATCACTGAAATTCCCGTATCCTGGCAGGAAAGAACCAAACAAATGGGTTTATCGAAATTTAAAATTTTAAAAGTCGGACCGTCTTACCTGAAAGTATTTATCCATTTGTTAAACTTTAAGAATAAAAAATGAAAATTAATACTTTCTTCAGGAATAAAGCCGTCCTTTCCTTGATTTTAATCTATTTTATTCTTTCCCAACTTTATCTGATCGGATCCAACTATCAATTGGTAAAGCAGTTTAATTTAACAAAAAACTACCAGGTCTATAGCTTTAACCACATCTTTTGGGCTCATGATTACAACCTCTATCTCTCAGCAGTTACTCAAAGTAAAAACGGAGCCTTAAATTTCAGGGACAGTTTCACAAGCGAATCAACCCGTCCCGGTATTTTCTATATTTATTATACTTTTATTGGCAAAATAGCCGGTCTCTTCAGTCTGTCTTCAATTACTGCTTATCACCTCGTCCGTCTTATTTCTCAGGAACTGTTTCTGTTAACCGTGCTCCTCTTATCAATAGAATTTCTGGGATTGCTTTGGGGTTCTGTTTCAGCAATTATAGCTCTGGTCTCCACAATATCTCCCTCATTTGTTTTTTCCAGACCATTTGAGATTGGTATGTACCAGCCGTGGTGGGTAAATTTTGACTCCCTGGAACGGCTTAATACACTGCCGCATTACCTGGGAGGATATGTCTTGTTGTTTACCGGCCTTATTTTCCTTTTGCGCTATCTTAAAACTTCAAAAATCCGCTACAGCTTCTTTAGTTCCTTTATGATTTTTAGCGGAGGAATAGTTTTTCCGGCAATTCTTACCCCGGTCGTCCTAATCCTTCCCCTTATTTTGACTGTCAGAATAATTATTGATTCCGTTAAAAACCGGAGAATAGAAATCAGGAGAATTGTTTTGCCCGGAATTCTGCCGGTAATATTGGCAGCTCTTTCTGCCTATTTGATTATTGCCTGGCAGGAAAGTCAGGGATTCCCTTGGGATATCTGGAGAGGTTGGAATATTGCCAGATGGAATATGTATGAGCTTTTTTTTAACCGCAATTCAGTTTTTCTCTTCGGAATTCTGCCTGTATTATCCTTTTTTTCACTTAAAAAAATCCTTAAATCAAAATCAACAGGACTCCTGTTTATTGCTATTTGGGCTTACTTGCCTTATCTGCTGCTTCCATTTGCCGATATCCTCCGTTTGCCGAAATTAAGACTTTTTGAAGATGCTCACTTTGTTCCTTTTGCCCTTCTTACCGGTTTCACTTTCTCCCAAATTAAATTAAACAATAAATTTAAAATGCTTCTTTTAATTGTTATTCTTTCTTTTTCAGCTTATACCAGTTACCGCATATTTATCATGAAAACAGATTTTATCGGAAAAAACTACCATCCTGATTTGTTCTATTTTACCCAAAATGAAAACCGCCTTTTACAATATAT
>MFJA01000033.1:5849-8506 GCA_001779055.1 Candidatus Gottesmanbacteria bacterium RBG_16_37_8 | reverse complement strand
CCGCCAATTCTATTTTTTTAAGCGATCAGAGATTGGGACTTCTTATTCCGGCTTTTACCCCGATGACAAGTTATTATGCTCACATCAGTTTAACAATGGATTTCTTAATAAAAAAAGATAAAATAACTGCTTTCTATTCAGGTAAATATTCCAAAGAAGAAGCGCTAAAATTAATCAGTTTCAATAATATTCAATACGTTTATTTAGGAACGGATGAAAGAAAATACGGTTATTCTTTTTTGCCTTATGATTTTCTAACCTCCGTTCATGAGACTCCCGACGGGATACTCTATCAGGTAAAACCGCTTTAATTGTTTAAGTAATTCCGCTCCTTTAAAAAAGTTACAATCGCTTCAGCAGTAAGCTGATTTCCCAGATTATTCAAGTGGGCATCATTGACAAAATAAGGATATCCCCGGCCCCGCTCTTGATCAAACACTTTATAAAGATCAAGATAGGTAATCCCTGCAGAATTAAAAAATTCAGCTAATCGTTTCTGGATGAAGTTTTCATTACCCGGTTCCGCCCTGTATGGAGAATTATATTTAGAGGCAGCGGCAGAATATAATTGCATATCCCCGGGAATCATGACCAGCGCCATTTTTATTTGATTCTCATCCGTAATTTTTTTGATCGCCGAAAGTGTTTTTTTTAATTTAGTCTCTTCCGGATAAAATATATGGATGCAGGAAGGTTGAAGGACACAACCGTGTCTCTGTTCTCCTTTAGTCAGTAAATAGGCAGGGTCTCCAAACCAGCCGAATTTTTTCTGCAAAGTATCAATCAAAAGAATAAATAAGTGTGAGTCCCGCAGAATTGGATAACGGTATTTTATGGAAAAGTGTTTGTTTCTGATTATCTTCCAGTCAACCGTTTTGCAGCATGAACTTATTTTCAGCGGTAATCCTTCATTATCAATCTTTTCCCAAACAGTCTCCGAAAAATCATTGATGTCATTTAAAACGAACAGTCCGATCAAAACTATATCAGGTTTAAGTTTTAATCCTCTTTCTTTAAGGTATAAATAATAGCTGTCAGGTGAAAAACCGGCTGCGTAACCTGCATTAATAACTTCAATATTTTCTAAGCTATCATTATGAAGAATTTTTTCCGTTTGAAATGGATAAGTAAACTCATCGGCAACTCCGTGGCCGAAAGTAACGGAATCACCAAGCACCAGTATCCTTTTAACACCCGGTCTTTTTTCAGGGGAAAATTCCCTCCCCCTGTAACCCTGGCTGTTAAGCGAGGCTTTAGTATTGAAGTCGCCTAAGTAGTACATCATCGTACAACTGTAGTTTTTCTGCAGGGTAAAAGGCAGTAAATCATCCTTAGCAAAGCAGTCAAAGGTTAAAGTTTTGGCACTGATGAATGTAATTTGAGGATTTACTTTTCTTACGGTAAATTCGGCTATAAAAAGCATAATAAAAAAAGATAAAAACAGGATTAGCATCCGGCGGACAGTTTTCGAAGGCATAATAGCAGTTAATGAAAATAGTCTTTTTTAATTTGAAGCTTCCACCACAGCCTTAAAAGATTTGTCCCCGTGTGGTAAAGTCTTTTGAAATTGAAAAATTGGCTTTTGCCTGATGTTCGCCAGAAGTGATGAACCGGCACTTCAACAACTTTATACCCGTGATAATCGATCTTTTTCACCAGCTCCGTACAGATGGTACCTGTATTTTCAAATAATTTTACTTTTTCAAAAACGCTTCTTCTGATTAGTCTGAAATCGCAATCAGTATCCTGGATGGGCAGTCCGAAAGCGAATTTAACCAGATAATGATATACCCTTCCGGCTATTACTCTATGCCACGGATCACTTCTTCTTATCTTGAATCCGTTTACCATTCCAATATCAGGCTTCATCTTATCCATTAGTAGCGATAATTCCCGAGGATCATATTGGGCATCGCAATCGGTGTAAAAAATAAGGTCTTTTGCCGAAGCAGCAAATCCGCTCCGCAGTGCTCCTCCGTATCCCCTGTTCATCTGGTGGTCAATTATTCTTATCTTCCCCTTTATACTTAATACTTCTATTATCTTTCCTAATGCTTCCCGATCTTCTTTTTTGCTTCCGTCATTAACTATCACTACTTCATAGTTGTCGGTATATTTTTTAGTTGTCTCAATAGCCAGAGCTACCAGACTGCCTACCGTTCCCCAGTCATTCAGGAACGGAAACATTATCGTGATAGAAGGATTTGTCTTCATATTACTTTACGAACTCAGTACTTTATAAACTTTCAACTTCTTTCTGTTTTCTGATTTATACTATACTCATTATATGTCCGCAACACTTCCTCTAATATCGTATCTTCTTATTACGTTAAGCATCAGTCTTAATAACGGCAGTTTTCTTGGCAATTTAAGTCCCGTAATTCTGATTTTCATCTCCCAAATTCTCTTAGTATTTCATCTCTTCATACCTAAGAAAGAAATCAACATAAGTCAAAATTGGCTGGAAGTAGCTTCAATTGGAACACTTGCTTTTTTCGCCCTAATTCCTGGCGGTTGGTGGATTACTGATAAAAATGCCGTAACTTTAATCCAAATCCTCTCATCACTTCTTCTTCTCCCGGCAGTCTTCCTGATAGTCAGGAAAAAAATCCAAAGCAATATTCTTCCCGTCTTGATTTTCTTTCTCACTTTCGGCT
>MFJA01000033.1:4182-5807 GCA_001779055.1 Candidatus Gottesmanbacteria bacterium RBG_16_37_8 | reverse complement strand
CAATTGACGTCTATATCATCCTCAGGGAAGCTCCTGCCAAAATTCTTAATCTCATTAATCCCTACCAGACTCTCTATACCTATGTTTTCCCCGGAATTATTCCTGATTATTACGCTTATTGGCCGGCATCGATTTTTCTGGAACTTCCTTTTGTCTTAATATTTAATGACCCCAGGTATCTGCTTTTGCTGTCTGATCTGGCAGCCTCAGTTCTTCTTTTTATCTTAGGCGGCAGGAATACTTCATCTCTTTTAATTTCGCTCCTTTATCTCTTCCGTCCCATGTCTCTTGCCATAACTGAAGCTTCCTGGCTGACTCCATTAAATTTTTTTCTTATAACTGCTGTTTTTTTTGTATTGAAAAAATCGAAGAATTACTTTCTGGCTGGATTTTTAACAGGGGTCCTGACTTCGGTTCAATTCTTCTTTGTTTTATTATTTATCTATCTTGCCAAAAGTCTTAATTTGAACAAGAAATTTATTCTCTCATTTCTCTTAACAGTTGCCCTCTTTGTCCTGCCCTTTTTCCTCCTAAATCCCCATAATTTCCTCAGTCAAACAATAAATGTCTATTTCCAAAGTCCCCCGCACCCCTCAATTCTTATTCATACCTCTCTTAGTCTCAACACTCTCTTCTATAACTTTACCGGCCAAGATCTCCCGCAACTTTTAATCTATGGATTATATTTAATAATCTTCCTCATAACTTTGAAAAAATCTGAAAATGTTATGGATTCTCTTTATGGATTTACTCTGATGTTTTTATCTGTCTTTATCTTTGGACGACAGGCTTTTATCAATTACTATTATTTTATCGCCTCTCTCCTCCTACTTTTCTTGGCGCTGAATTTGGATGCTGATAATTCTCCTACTTAATCCTAATTTGGCAGTTTATCATTCAAATAATTAGCTAAAGCCTCAGCTACCAATCTGTGTCCCAAAGGATTAAAATGGGCGTCAATCGGGAAAAACGGATACCCCCGGTCCTTCTTTTCCGTAAAGTATTGATACAAATCCAAATATTCTATTCTGTTCTGTTTAAAAAGTTCTCCTAATCTTTTTTGACTGTAATCCGCCTCTCCTTCCTTTAAAGGCCATTTCATGCCGTAACGGCTGTATTTATTAACAGCTTCAGGATAAATCTGATAATCAACCGGAAACATAACCACCATAAATTTTCCACCGCCTTCTTTCGTTAATCTCCTCATTTCCGCAATAATCCTAATTGCCTTATTCTCTTCCTCTTTAAATTTGTCCCGGCAATCTGGGTTTAATGTACAGCCTAGATATTCTTCCCCTTTCGTTGATAAGAGGGGTTTGTCAGGAAATATCCCCAATCGTTTTTGTATAAAATCTGTTATTGCTAGATATAAATGCAACTCCCTCAGAATTGGGTATCGGTACTTAAAAGAAATAATTTTATTTCTGAGTATATTCCCGTCAACAGTGTGACAGCAGGATTCAATTTTTTCAGGCAATCGCCTCCCGTCAATTTTTATCCAGTTGTTTGTCGCCAAATCCTCTATATCATTGAAAATTGTAAAGCCAACTATTACCAAATCCGGTTTAAGTTTTAACCCTTCATTTTTAAGGAAAATATAAAAACTGTCAAGACTAAGACCTCCT
>MFJA01000033.1:0-4158 GCA_001779055.1 Candidatus Gottesmanbacteria bacterium RBG_16_37_8 | reverse complement strand
ATACTCTGTTTGCCTCCTGCTTTAAGTAACTGTTCTGTCAAAATAGGATAAGTTTCATTATCCGCTACCCCCCATCCGAACGTCATGGAGTCGCCGATAATTAGTATTCTTTTTACCCCCTGCTGTTTCTCGGTAATAAATTCACGCCCTCTATAACCTAACTTATTGATGGTAGCACTAGACTTATACTCGCCGTTTATATTAATCATCCTGCAGGTATGGTTTTTGGCCAATGAAAACGTTATCAGAGGATGTTTGCTGTAACAATTTATCGAATTTTCTACTGATTTTGAATAGGTTATTTGCGGATTAAAATTTCTCATCAGGATTTCCGCAAATATAGAAAAAATAAAAACAGAAAAAATTAAAATTAATAATTTTTTATTAATAATAATTTTCAGGGTATTCATGACTATCACCATTACGAATTATTATAAAAAATCATTTGTTATAATAAGCCCAGAAATTAATGGCTAAATATTTTCCCGTCTTCATCTTAACTCTTATCTTCGTCATTGTTACTTCCTTAAATATTACCAAAGCAGTCCATATGGACGACAGTTATTATATTACGGTAGCCAAAAGCATAACCGGAGATTTTCTTCATCCTATGTCTGGTATAGTTGGGGAAGGTGGAGATTATACTCCAATTTACCAAACGTTTCACCCGATTGTCCTCCAATATATTTATGCCTTGGTAATTCATTTTTTCGGTGTATCGGAACTAATCCTTCATCTGGTTATATCATTTTTTTCATTAATTTGTATTTTGGCTTTCTATAAGTTGGCAAAACATTTCAATCCGAAATTAGCCTTATTTTTAACTGCCGTTTTCGCCATTAGTCCTGCCTTCATTCCGTCACAAAACCTTATGCTTGATATTCCGGCTCTCTCTTTATTTCTTTTATTTTTTTTAGTAATTATAACCGGAAAGTATGACAAATATTCAAATAAAACATATTTTCTCGCAGCTACTTTGGCTGGTCTTGCCCCTCTGATTAAATATTCCGGTTTTATTCTCATTCCCATACTTTTTTTTCATATTGTGCTCAACAAAAAGTGGTCTTCATTATGGACTGTAGGAATTCCAATTCTTCTGCAGTTATTATGGGGATTATGGAACTGGTATGATTTTGGTCAGATTCATCTCCTTTCTATGGAAAAAAAGCAAATTATTTTTGATATAAGTTCAATTATCTTAAAATTGAAGCTTTGGTTAATAGGTTTAGGAAGCATTACCCCCTTCTCTATGATTATTTTTCCTCAATTTTTTTCAACAAAATTCGGGA
Source organism: Candidatus Gottesmanbacteria bacterium RBG_16_37_8 (assembly GCA_001779055.1). Lineage (GTDB taxonomy): Bacteria > Patescibacteriota > Microgenomatia > 2-02-FULL-39-11 > 2-02-FULL-39-11 > 2-02-FULL-39-14. The sequence goes on along the minus strand of MFJA01000033.1, from coordinate 2,869 downwards.
AAATTTTTATCACCATCTCGTTATTATTTACCTTGTGCATTAATCTGTTGATTTGGAATTATCCCTTTGAAACACTAATTGAAAAAAGTCTAAGAATTTTATTCTTTTTTAATGCTCTAATTCTAATTGGAATATTCTTTTATTTTCTTTTTGTTCATATCCTAAATTCTTATAAAAAAAACTCTCTCAAAATCAACTCAAATACAACTTTATTAGTTGCCTGGTTTCTGGTTATTAATGCCTATCTGTTTTTTATTACTCCTTTTATTGCCCCGCGTTATTTATTGCCGTCCCTTCCGGCAATTTTATTGCTTATTGCCGTTTTCCTCAAAGAAAAAGGCATTTCTAAGCTGTCTTATATCGGAGGAATTTTTTCAATTCTTTTAGGATTAATGCTTGGAATTTCCGATTGGGTATATGCCGATATATATCGGACAGAAATAAGTACTATAAATAACTATATAAATAGTGTTAGAAAAAATGAAAAGCTAAATACTGAAATCTATTATATTGGGGCTATGAATTTTCAATGGTATGCTGAAAAAGCCAATATGAAAGAATATTTAGGAGGTAAAACAGCTTTAAATGAAGGCGATTTTGTTGCTATCCCGAGGCTTATGTTAAGAAATCAGTCACCCGTAAGTCCCAAAGATAGTCATTATTTAAAATTGATTAAAACGTTCCCAATTAAGTCAGCGCCGTTTACATATTTAAAAACTGTTACCGATTGGCCGAATAGTATAGCTGGCTTTCAGGGTTTTTTCTGGGATTTTCAGCTTCCCTGGTCGATATCTTCTGATCCTTTGGAAGAATTCCGTATTTATCGCTATGAAAATTAGAAAATTAATTGAAATAACAATTAATCAAAAAAGGCTTAATGTTGTCTTCTTCTTAATATCTACATTCTCAGTTTTATCACTTAATATTTATCCTCTCTATGTTTTAAATAGTAAAAATTATCCCGGAAGAACTTACGCTCTTATCCATAATAATGTCCAGGATTTCTATTTCTACCAGGCAATCATGAATGAAGGTGCTAATGGAGCCAATCTGATCTATGACCCCTACACAACAGAACCGCACCGGTCTTCAATCATTTTTTCTTATTTTACCTGGTTAGGAAAATTCAGCCGTTTAACCAATATTCCTTATGTTTATACTTACCATGCAGTTAGAATATTGGGAAGTCTCTTATTTTTTGTCTCCGCCTACTTTCTTATTCATAAACTCCGTTTACCCCATCCTAATCTTGCCTTTCTTTTCTTTCTTTATGCCGCGCCTCTCTTCACCTTAAGAAACTTGGGAGACAAAATCGACAAAATCCCCTTCATGTACTGGTGGACCGCTATGGATCCGGTCCGCAGATCTGCTTATCTTCCCCATCATATGATCGGAGGTTTTCTTCTTATCCTTTCAGTTATTCTTATTCTGCGTTTCTTTTCATCAGGTAAATTAAAATTCATTATTATTACCATTTTCCTCTCTCCTCTTTTAGCCTTTATTCATACCCCCAGTCTTTTTATCCTCTTAATTGTTCTACCCTCGGCCATAATTATTTATCTGATATCGCAATTCCTGCAAAATAACGTTAAATTTCTTTGGAACTTGAGATTTATCCTTCTTCTGACTTTTGTTTATTGGATAATAAGCTTGCTTTTTCTCACATTTATGGTCTCCCAAACCAATAAAGGTTTTCCCTGGAATCAGTACTTGGTATGGGAAAGAAATCTGCAGTACCCTTTAAATAAAGAACTTATCGGTGCTTTTGGCATTCTCTTCCCCTTTGCCCTTATTGGTATTTTATCCTCCCTTATATCTTCTAAATTCAACCGCATCTTTGTTGCTGTCTGGTTTTCTGTTCCCCTTCTCTTGATCCCTCTTGCACCAAAATTATCAATCTCCAATATCCGCCTTATTCAGGGTCTTCCCTACTTCACTTTAGCTGTTCTGGCCGCTCTGGGCCTGGATTTTCTATTCTCATTAGGAAAAGTCATTGTCAATAAATTTTTTAAAATTCCCAAAACTCTCGTCGCCTTCCAACGACTCCCCATAAAACTTATCAGTCTGCTTTTCTATTCCTTAATTGGTCTTCTCTTTCTTATTCATGTCTTCCCCTCAATTGTTTGGAGCATCAAAGATCAAATCAGGGAATATTCCCCTATTTTCGGCAATACCTACCTTGATAATCGTCTGCATCAGGCATTTAACTTTATTAATAAGAATTATCCTAATAAAACACCTATCCTCAGTACTTTCTACACCGGCAATTATTTGCCTGTCTATGCTCATACCATAAGCTTCATCGGTCATTCCGGCTACACTAATAACTTATCGCAAAAAGAACCTCTGGTCTTTAAATTTTATGAAAATAAAATGACGGATAATGAAGCCAAATCATTCCTTATGGATAATAAAATTACTCTGGTCTTCCAGGGTCCCGAGGAAAAACCGATCTACCCCCAATACCTCTATCCCAACATTTTAAAGCCTGTTTACGACAAAGAAGAAGCTACAATTTATGTTCTTAAATAAGTTATAATTTCAGTCCTTTAACTAACTGACTTGGAGTAACTATTTTAATACCCGTTAATACTTCAAGTTTGGTTACAGAAAAATCCTTAATATTTCCGGTTACAAAATAATTAGCTTTAGATTTGACTGCGGCAACAAAAATCAATTGATCTTTTTCATGTACTAATCTTCTAACTTTCAGGTTTATTCCAACCGGATTCTTTCTTATTTCCGGTGGACTGTTAACTATCAATTTTTTTAGATTGGGAATAGTTTCCGGAAGTTTTTTATGCAGATTATTAACTAGTTCATCCAGCACTTTTTCTGAAATAATTCCTTTAATTTTACCGTTAATATG
>MFJA01000032.1 GCA_001779055.1 Candidatus Gottesmanbacteria bacterium RBG_16_37_8 | reverse complement strand
AACAGCAATTTTTGGCTCCAAGTAGAGGAAACGCGGTGTTTTATCAGTCAACGGACAAGTCATGTATTCATCAGCTTCTGCAATGAAGAATACCCCCCGGCCGTAATGGCCTGCCGGACCGATATTTATTATAAAAGCTGTGCCAATGGCATACGAAGGATCTAAACCGGCTTCTTTAAGAATGAGAGCAACCATAGAAGATGTGGTAGTTTTTCCGTGACAACCCGATACGGCAATACCAAATTTTTCATTCATAATTGTTCCCAAATACTGTCCATGCATATACGTTTTTAGGGAATATTTTTTAGCCTGAACAGCTTCAATATTTGTACCTCCACCGTGAGCTCCGGTAACGACTACCAAATCTAAATCTTTTTTAATATTCTCTGCTTTAAATCCGGGCAATATAGGGATTTTTTGCTCCTCAAGAATTTTGTCCGTGGAAAATATTTCCTTGATATCCGATCCGGACACTTTAAATCCTTTTTCTTTCAGATAAATAGCCAGAGCTGTCATTGCCACACCTTTGATACCAACCAGATGAACTTTCTTAAAGAAATGTTTAGTCATAAGGTTAATTGATCATTAATAAACTGTAATTTCTTTCGTTTTTATGATCCCGGCGGTAGGAAAAAAAACTTTTGGAACAAGAAGTGCAGATATTAACGTCATCAATTTTACTTTTTGTTATTCCTATTTCAGCTAATTGAGAAATAGCAACTTTCGATAAATCCAAATAATACTTATCCTCTTTTTCTTTATAAAAAAAATCGCCGTAAGCTAATTTTTTACTGAATTTATCAATTAAATCTTTTCCAACTTCATAACAACAAACACCGATATGAGGTCCGATCGCCACTTTGACAGTGTTATATTTAATCCGGAAGAGGGAAAGTTTTTTAAATGATTCAATAATTATACCTTTCATCAAACCTTTCCAGCCGGCGTGCAGGGCTGCAATGACACCTTTATCTTCACAATAAATAAAAATCGGCAAACAATCAGCGGTTCTAAGTGTCAAAATTGCTTTTTTATCGGTTATCAGACCGTCAACTCCAGAATAATAAGTCTTCTTTCCTATAAAAGCTATTTTATTGTTGTGAACCTGCTGACAGGAAAAACTCATTTCAATTAACTTTCTAAATTGGCCGGTCTTGCCTTCATACCGGTTTAAAAAGAAGTGTTTAACTGATTTTTGTTTCTTGAGTATCTTTGACTGGACCATAGAGAGCTTTTAAAACAGCCTGTTTTTCATTCCAAGGATATTCTGTTTTCTGATAACACATCGATTTTTCATGTCCTTTTCCGCAAATAATAACGGTATCTCCGGAGGATGCTAATTTCCTGATGGCAAAATTTATTGCTTCCTGTCGGTCAGGGATTTTATAAAAATACTTTAAACCGTTGACAAATTGAGATATGTCGGCAAATTTGTTCATTTCGATTACTTTTTTACTAAGAAGTCCCCGGGCAATAGAATTAATGATTAATCTGACATCTTCCGTTCGGGGATCTTCGGCAGTTAAAACGGTAATATCAGCCAATTCTCCTGCAACTTTACCCATTAACGGCCTTTTCAAATGATCTCTAAGACCTGCTGCACCGAAAACAGCAATTACTCTTCCCGGGGTGAATTGGCGAACCGTAGTCAGCACCTGTTTTAAGGCATTTAACTTATGGGCAAAATCGATATATATCTTAAAATGCTTTTTAGTTTTTACTTCTTCCAAACGGCCCGGAATTCCTTTAAAACTTTTTATGGCTTTTTTGATGATTTTAGCATCGATATTTAAAATTTCTGCAACCTTGATTGAAGAAAGAATATTATATTTATTATAATTACCCAATAAATGAGGGTTAGCGGGAATGTCGGCATAATTTATCTTATTTTTTTTCTTCAGGGAAAAAGTAACCAGATTTCCTTTTACTTTACTTTTAAGGAAAGAAAAATTTTTATCATCGCTATTTAGAACTGCATATTTAGCATCCCGGATAATTTTTGCTTTGCTATTTCTATAATTATCCATATTTTTGTGATAATCCAAATGTTCATGAGATATATTAGTAATCAAAGCAATATCAACTGAAGATCCAAATACCCGATACTGATCCAATGCATGAGAAGTTATTTCTAAAACAAGATAACGGCTTCCTTTTGTATATGCTAGTGAAATAAGCTTCTGAAGTTTAAATGGAGAGGGAGTTGTAACATGAAAACCCGTATCTATAACCTGACCGGCGATATTGGCTTCAACCGTAGAAACAAATGATACGGGAAGTTTGGCTGTACGCAAAATATGATAGACAAGATGAGTGGTAGTCGTTTTGCCGTCAGTACCGGTTATTCCAATTACCGTCATTTTATCTCCCGGATGACGGAAATAAAAAGAAGAAAATAAGGCAGTAAAAAAATGATAAAGATTTTTGATTCTCTGCATTATTCTTGAGGGTTTATTATATCAAATTAAGATCTCCCTAGTTAAATTAAGGGGAAGAAGAGGAAATTGTCAGAAGGAAGCCGGAATATTGTAATAGGTTATCAAATCTCTGGCTATATTAAAAAACAAAGGAGCGGCTGTTTCCGATCCCCATGGTGATGATGTCGGCTCGCGTAAAGTTATTAACATTATCACCTGAGGATTTTCAGCCGGAAAAAAACCGACAAATGAGGCAATAGTTTTTTCGGTATCATAATGCCCGGATATAGGAATTTGAGCAGTACCGGTTTTTCCTGCTATTCTAATACCAAAAGGCTTTAAAAATTTAGTTTCTCCCTTTTCGACAGCATTGACCATCATCTCAGTCACAATAGAAGCAGTTTCTTTTTTAAAAACCGTAGAGACAATTTTCGGTTGGATTTTTATGGATTTGCCCTGTCTATCGTTTATACGATCAACTAAAAAGGGTGTAACCAATTTACCGCCGTTGGCTATTGCCGATGCCATTCTGATCATTTGTAACGGCGTAACTGCTATTCCCTGCCCAAATGAAGCAGTTGCATAGTCAATTGGATACCACATTTTAATATCTCTCATTTGAGGTGTCGATTCATCCTGTAAATCCACTCCCGTGAGCTTATTTATTCCTAATTTCTCCAGGTAAGATATCAGTTTATCTGCGCCTAATTTCTCCTGAATATACACCATGCCAACGTTAGAAGAATATTGAATAATTTCAGCTATTTTAATTAAGCCATGATACTTCTGATTCCAGGTTTTAATAGTGTAATTACCTACATCAATCGGACCTTTTTCATCATATTCATCTTTAGGAGAAATGCTGCCTTCATTAATAGCAGCTGCCATCACCAGAATTTTAAAAGTTGAACCGGGTTCATAGGATGAAGCAATCGCCGGATTGATATATGAACTTTCGGGATATCTTTGCCTATATTTAGGATCGTACGCAGGATATGAAGCCATGCCTAATATGCTGCCTGTATGAGGATTCATGACAATGACTGTACCTTGAGAAGCACCGTATTTTTGAATACCTTCTTTTAGTTTTTCTTCAATTGTGTATTGAACAGTTTTATCCAAAGTTAAATATAAATCACGACCATCCTGTGCAGGCAATATAAGACGGGAGCCGGCTAAAATCGGATCACCTAAAGCATCCTTTTCTTCTTTTAGAATTCCACTTCTTCCTTTTAACTGATCATTATAATATCCTTCAAGACCAAAATACCCCTGATCTTCACCATTATGATCCTTTCCGACAAATCCCAGGACTTGTGCTGCCATTGAAGCTTCAGGATAAAATCTTTTACTGTCTTCTAATAATTCTATATTTTGAAGTTTTATTTCTTTTATCTTATCACCTATAGAAGATTCTACTTTTTCAGCAATTTGGATCCATTTTATTTTATTATCTTTTAATTTGGAGGATATTGAGGCTTCATCAATTCCTAACAAAAGGGATAGTTTTTGGGAAGTAATTTCTATATCAGTTATTTTATAGGGTTCAGCATATATTTGAAAGGCCGGCTGGTTTATAACCAAGGGACTTTCGTCTTTGGTATATATTCCACCCCGCTTGGCATTAATTTTTTGGGACCTGTCCAACTGCAACTGACCTATTCCTTTTAGAGATTCGCTGGAAAGCACCTGCCAATAAAATAATCTGAAAATTATAAGAGTGGAAATGATTAAAAATAGAGAAAAAACCAGTAATAATCGTCTCTCCATTTTTTAAGATTATTGAAGCACATTGCCTATAGCAGCCAGAGGTTGAGCAATGTGAAAAGATACCAGTGATGTTTGAGAATTAAATCCCAACAATTTAGCTTTAGAAGTTAGAGTAATAAGGGATGATGAAGAAGCAATTTTTTGCTCAAACAAAGCATTTTCATATTGAAGCTGTTTTACCTCTTTGGTTAACTTGTCGTATTCTCTCCCCGAAGTTGAATCGAAATTAACAATAACAATTTGCAGGATAATGAACAGGCTACTTATGGTAATAGTTATAATAGTCTTAAATTTCATGACGTAAATTATATTTTTTCGGCAACTCTTAATTTGACACCTCGACTTCTGGAATTTATTTTTATTTCTCCATAATCTGCTGTGACGGGTTTTTTGGTAACGATCGATATTTGCCGATTTTGAGAAGCTTTTTTCATAAAATTTTTAACTATTCTATCTTCCAAAGAATGATAGCTTAGAATACACAGACGTCCGTTTCTATCTAATAGTTCTGCAGCTTGAGGTAATACACTTTTTATATTTTCCAATTCTCCATTAACCTCAATACGTATTGCCTGAAAAATTCTACCTAATACAGAATTTATTTTGACATTCTGACTGTCTTTAAACACGGACAAGATAACCTTCGTCAATTGTCCGGTTGTTGCGATTTCACCTTTTAAGGTACGGGTGCGAACAATAGCCTCAGCAATTGACCGAGAATAGAGTTCCTCAGAATGTTTTGTAAATATTTCATAAAGCTCCTCCTTTGAATATTTATTGACAACATCTAAAGCTTTTAAATTCGAATCCTTGTCAAATCTCATATCCAAAGGTTCATCTTGTAAATAAGTAAAGCCCCTTTTCGATTTATCTAACTGGTATGATGAAAGACCTAAATCGATAATTATTCCTGAAACCTGCAATATATTGAACTTAGCAGCAATTAATTTTAAATTTCGATAATTTCCCTGATAAAGAATTAGATCAGATTTTAAGCTATTATTTTTTGGAGACTTATTAATTTTCTCCTTGATATAGAAAATTGCATCTTTATCAGCATCAATTCCTAATACTTTACCGCCGCGATTTATTATTTCGAAAGCATAGCCGCCAAAACCGACGGTAGCATCTATATAGAGACTGCCTTTTTTAATTTTTAAAAGATCAATTACCTGGG
>MFJA01000031.1:13751-19098 GCA_001779055.1 Candidatus Gottesmanbacteria bacterium RBG_16_37_8 | reverse complement strand
GTAAGGATGATGGAATGCTGGACAGATTAGGTATGATTTCCGGCTGTGGGACAGGATATGTCGGTTATTTCATGAACAATATGGAGAAAGCGGCAAAATTCTATGGTTTTAATCGAGAGAAGCGAAAACAAATCGTTTTGACTACATTTGAAGGTGCCATCCGACATTTGTTAGAAACTGGAATCAGTTTCGAGAAATTGGTTGAAGAGGTGGCAACTCCCGGTGGAATTACCCAAAAGGTAATCAAAAATCTGGAAAAGAAAAGATATTTTGCAACTCTCAAGGCAAGTATTGATCAGGGGTATTATAAAGTGCAGAAAATCGCCAGAAATTTAGAAAGGGCAGAAAAAGCTGTAATTAGTGGGAAATTGTATTAAAGTATATATATGAGATATTCAAAACTTATTGGAAAAACAAAAAGACAAAAAATGCAGACAAGTAATGCAGTAAGCCATCAATTGTTGTTGAAAGCCGGTTTTATCACTCCCGTGGCGGCCGGAATTTATAGTTTTTTGCCCTTAGGCTTCAGAGTTTTGGAAAAAGTTGACCATATCATTAAAGAAGAGTTGGAGAAACGTGGAGTCCAGCATTTAATCATGCCTTTTGTCCATCCGGCAGCTTTATGGAAAGAATCTGGACGTTTCGGTAAAATGAAACGTATATTAGCTGTGTTTAAAGCCCAACATGGTGGAGAATACCTGTTGGCTCCTACTCATGAAGAAACAGTAACAGATATAGCACGTAAATTCGTTATAAGTTATAAGGATTTGCCGTGCATCGTTAATCAGAATCAGTGGAAATACCGTGATGAAATAAGGGTAAATGCAGGTCTTTTGAGAACCCGTGAGTTTTTAATGCAGGATGCCTATAGTTTTGATATAGATGAGAAAGGATTGGAAGAAAGTTTTGCTTTGATAAGTGATGCTTATAAAGCAATTTTTCTAAAGATGGGATTTGAAACTGTAGTTGTTAAAGCTGACAGTGGGGCAATTGGAGGCAGCGGGTCAGAAGAGTTTATGGTTTTATCATCTGCAGGAGAAGATAAGATAATTGTTTGTGATAGTTGCCAATATAAAGCCAACTTGGAAACTGCAGAATCCATTTCTCCTTCTTATCCCCAAGAAAAAGATATAAAACTAATGAGAGCAGTGTTGGGTAAAGGAATTATCGGAGTTGAGGAACTGGCTAAATTCCTTAATATTCCGATCTATCAAACGACTAAGACTTTACTTTATCAAGTTGACAATCAAGTTATAGCAGTATGTGTGCGGGGAGAATACCAGATCAATGAAACTAAACTCCATAATTATCTGAAATGCACCATTTTAGCTTTAGCTAGTGAAGACACAGTTAAAAAACTGACCAAAGCGAAAGTGGGATATGCCGGACCGGTAGGCTTGCCTAAAAATATTAAGATTATTTGGGATCTGACTACAAAAGACAGGATTAATTTTGAAGCCGGGGCGAATAAGACCGATTACCACAATCTTAATGTAAATTTCGATAGGGATGTTACCAAACCTGAAGAGTTTATTGATGTAAGGTTAATAAAAAGTGGTGAAAATTGTATTAAATGTAAAAAAGGAAAAATAAAAGAATTAAATACAATCGAGCTTGGTCATGTGTTTAAATTAGGAACAATTTATTCCGAAGCTATGGCTGCCAATTTTATTGATAAAAAAGGGAAGAGCAAACCGATCGTCATGGGATGTTATGGAATCGGCATGACAAGAATTCTGTCTGCGGCAATTGAACAGCATCATGATGACAAAGGCATTATGTGGCCGAAAGAAATAGCTCCATTTCTTGTTCAACTAATATCATTGTCCGGTGGAGAGAAAAATGCAGAAAAACTCTATCACAAATTAATGGAGAAAAATATTGAAGTACTTTGGGATGACCGCGATGAATCAGCCGGAGTTAAGTTTGCAGATGCTGATTTAATCGGAATCCCCATAAGGTTGGTTGTTTCAAATAAAACGGGGGATAAAGTTGAATTAAAATACAGAAATAAAAAGGATATTCAATTGTATAGTGAATCTCGATTATTGGAGATTTTGAAATAAACTTCTAACCAACTTGACAATTTTTGCTATTAAGAAAGATAATTAATTCAGACATGAAAAAATCTGCTTATAAGATTCTCTTAGTTCTTTTTATTTTATCCATAATCCTTATTCTGCCGCTGACTGTTTCCGCCCAAGGCAATGTTAAGGGAATTTTTGATTCCCTAAAAAAATACAGGGAAGAACAAGCTACTTCCAGCAGTCTAAAAGAGATAAAAAAAGATTTCCAAGAGCTTAATCAGGTGAGAAATCAACTTAGTCAGGAAGTTGTTAAAAAAAAGCAGGAACTTCTGGAAAAATCAAAAGAATCAGTTATAGAATATTTGGATAAGTGGAGCGGGTATCTCAATAAAGTCGAAGAAGAACTCGGTAATTATGATCCTATTATAGTTGCCGGAATAAAAGAGAAAATCGAGGCAGAGATTATCTGGATTTCAGCGAAAAAAGAAGAGGTGATAGCTGTAACCTCAATTGAGCAATTAAGAACAATTGTTGTTGAACTTAGGGAAAGAAGGCGGCTGTTTCTTCTAAATTTAGGTGAGATTAGGTCAAGAAGACTGCAAAATCATTTAAGCAGATTGGAAGAGAGATTAAATAGATTAAATAATCTCCTGTCTAAATTTGGGGAAAATTTGAACCGCTTTGCTCAAAGAGGAGTTGATGTTACTAATTCTCGGGTAATTCTGGCTCAATTACAGGTAGATTTAAATCAGGCGACAACTTTGCTGGAACAGGCTAAAGAGGTAACTGTTCTAGATGAGGTTAAACAAGAGATTGATGAAATTCAACAAATAATTAAAAAGATAACAACCGGATTGGGCGAAATTATGAAAGAATTAAAACCTCAAGTGACGGGGATATATGGAAGATAAAAACCAAAATCAGGAGTTTAAACTGTTAACAGATAAGAGTTTTATGGTGGCAACATTTTTGGCAGTTGTTATGTTCGTGGTTTTATTGACTGTTGCTAGAATAGTCAATCGCAACGAACAATATACCCAAACGGAATCTAAGGCCGGTAATAAGGTAATGATCGAGGAAACGGCAGCTGATATTTCCGGACTTGACAGGGAAGTAACCAGTCTTCAAAAGGAGTTGCAACAGGAATCAGAAAACGAACTGGAACCTGATCTTAATATCGATCTGGAACTGGAAGAATAGAAGCTCTTTCCTCAATTCCTTCTTATAAACAATATCCTATGGTAGAATGAGCTTTTACAAATACCTTGAATTCAAAATTCTGCCATCTAAGTACAAAATGATGCAGGAAAAATCCCCAGAAACAATTAGAAATTACAAATCTCCTGATTATATTTTGGGACTGCATCCTTTCGAGAGAAATCAAATAGGGATGCACCCTTTTGAACTTAACAGATATCTACCTGGTTTTTGTGAAGGCAGATACATGGGTAATGAGAGTGAATATTTAGACAGGATTAGTATATTAGATAAAGATGTTATCCGGGGTGTATTATTCATGAATTGCGAGTCGTATCAGGAAATGAAAGAGAAAGTTTATCAGCGTATAGAGACGATGGGCAAATATTATGGAATTAGGAGTAAATTTGATATTCAAGGAAAAAAATTAGTTGAAGAAATAGGATTTTCAGCTACAGACATTATCAACGTTTTGAATTTTGTCGAAAGAGCTATGGAGGGGCAATTCCGGCGGACAAATGAGCCTGCTTTTGCCCATATTTTAAGAGTAGTTTACCGGGCAATAGATTTTATTAATTATGATGCAAGATTGTATAATGGTGGTTTAGTTGTTTATCCTTTTACTCCGGAAACTGCAAAATCCCTGATTATAATGTCTGCTTTACACGATTTTCTGGAAGCAGATAAAACCTTATTAGACGGTTCTAAAGCACCTTATGGAGATTATAAAACAATTGAAGTTTTTTCAGACGGAAATATTAAAGATAAGATAATTTTTAGAAGATTTGGCGATGTAAAAAATTTGGATAATGGTGAGCTTGAAATTAAAGAAAAAGTATCCTTTATGATGGATTGTGACCATCGTGGTCATTTTATAAATGGTCTAGAAGCTTTAAGAAGCGAGGGAGAAACTGAAGAGCAGGAATTTATCAGGTTAAGACGCTATCATGATCAGAAGGTTGAGGAAACATTGCCATATGCCGGGAGATACCTGATGTGGTACTATTTGCCGTTCTTAGTCAGGATATTTGATAGACGTGATAATTTAGATACATATTTAATAAGTAAAAGAATAAAAGACAATAAAGAACCCTTACTGCATATTAACGCAGATACTGATCTTGAAGAATTTGAACTTGGTCCGCCATCTTTTGAAGAGATAATAGATAAGTTAAAGGGAACTCTGGAAAATATAGGTTATAGTGAACAGATTTTGATAAATATTTTATCACCTCAGAATGTCAATTGGCAAAATCCTCAACAATATCTCCAATTTGTATTGGGTTTTATAAAGACAGCAATTGATCTAAAAGACAAAAATGTGAGAAATTACCCCTTACAACCAAAGCGTATTAAATCCGGATTATATAACCCTGAAGTTCTTAAAATGCTTCCTTCAAGAATAGCTGCTTTTTATCTTTTTGGATTGGGACAAAATGATATTTACAAGAATAATCCTTGGAATATTAAGGGACCATGGTTTCCTACACCTATTTGAAATTAAGGCTTGTTTAAAAGTACTTCTGAATTTAAAATATCCCCATGAAAACAGTTGTTACCCATTTGGCACCTGATGTGGATGCAATAACATCCGTTTGGTTATTGAAGCGGTTTTTATCAGGATGGGAGGAAGCGGAAGTCAAATTTGTTCCGGCCGGGCAAACTTTGGATAAGGAGATTGTCGATAGTGATCCTGATGTATTTCATGTAGATACCGGTATGGGTTTTTTGGATCATCATCAGACAGATGAGGATACCTGTGCGGCCAAAAGAGTATTGGAATATATTAAGGAACAGGACAAAAGAAACAAGAAACAAATGTCTAAAATAAAAGACTACCAGGCTTTGGAGAGGTTGGTTGAGGTAGTTAATACAATTGATCATTTCCGCGAGGTATATTTCCCCAATCCGACAGCTGATTATTATGATTTCGGCATGGTAGCAGTATTGGATGGCTGGAAATTAATTTTTGCCGATCAGAATCAGAAAATTTTGGATTTAGGGATGACAATGTTGGACGGGATATATAAGAATTTTCAGAATAAAATATGGGCGGAGCATGAAATAGAAAGACAGGGAATTGAATTTAAGACCAAATGGGGGAAGGGGATTGCTTTGGAAAC
>MFJA01000031.1:8855-13695 GCA_001779055.1 Candidatus Gottesmanbacteria bacterium RBG_16_37_8 | reverse complement strand
AAAGCTATGTCAGAATTAAAGCCCAGCCGGAATCTAAGGCCGATTTGACAGCATGTTACAGGATTTACCAAAAAATGGATAGACAGGCGACCTGGTTTCTTCATGCAAGTAAGAAAATGATTCTAAACGGATCCATTAAAAATCCGGAGAGCAAACCTACCAAACTGACTTTAAGGGAAATTATTGATGTATTGAAAAAAGAATAAAAATGGAGAATTGCATTTTTTGCAAAATAATCAAAGGAGAAATACCCTCAAAAAAAGTATTGGAGAATAATAAGGTAATTGCCTTTTATGATATCAGTCCCAAGGCTCCTGTTCATGTTCTGATTGTACCTAAGAAACATATCAATTCCTTAATGGATGTTAAGAAGAAAGACAAAGATTTGATGGGGGAATTATTGACAACCGCAACCGGAATTGCCCAAAACTTAGGTTTAAATTCCGGCGGCTATAAACTGGTTGTCAACAACGGCAGGGGGGCCGGTCAGCTTGTTTTTCATCTGCATTTTCATTTATTGGGAGGGTGGAAAAAAGATGCTACAGGCTTTGCGGTTTAGAATTTGGTGTATAATCATGAAGAGTGTTTTTCTATTATTGATAAAAGGGGGTGTTTAAACATAAATGGTCTATGTAAAAGCCCAGCCAGGAGACACTTCGGATTCAGTCATCCGTAAATTCACCAAAAAGGTAATTGCGGAAGGCCTTTTATTGGAGTTTAAAAAGAAAGAATTTTATCAGAAACCGGCTGAAATCCGGAAAGAAGCCAAAAAAGAGATAGCCAGGCGTCAGAAAGCCAGAAGAAGAGGAAGACTCAAAAACAGGTAAAATGGTTAATTGTTTTATCAAAACCGATTCCCACTATAAAGTCAATCGCAAGAGAATAAGACTTTTAATTGAGAAATACCTTGCGGAGAAAAAAGTAAAGGGAAAGACCGAGGTTAGTCTGTCGATTGTGGGGGATCGTCAAATGAAGATTTTAAATAAAAAATTTCGTAATATTGATGAAACAACCGATGTTTTATCTTTTCCTATGCTGGGCTTGGAATCACAGCAAAAGTTCAAGGATCCGCCTGATGGTGTTTTACGCTTAGGCGATATTATTATTTCTTATCCACAGGTGATTGATGAAGCGTCACAGGAAGAAACGTTGGTTGATGATAAGATTGATGAACTGATTATTCACGGTCTTAACCACTTATTGGGACAAAACCACGATTAATAAAATGGTACTTTACCGTAAATACCGCCCGCAAAAATTAAAGGAATTGGATTTAAGTGATGTCAGAGAAAAGTTAGTCAGGACATTATTATCCTCATACAAACCTCATGCTTATCTTTTTTCCGGTCCCAAAGGCACAGGTAAAACATCAGCAGCCAGAATTGTAGCCAAAATTTTAAATTGTGAAAAAATTGCCAAGACCACAATTGAACCTTGTGACAAATGCGATCAATGCCAGGCAATTATTGAAGGCAGACATCTTGACATAATTGAAATTGATGCTGCCTCCAACAGGGGGATTGATGAAATCAGAGACCTAAAGGAAAAAATCAAACTGGCACCGGTTTTGGCAAAATATAAAGTCTATATCATTGATGAAGTTCACATGCTTACCAATGATGCCTTTAATGCATTGCTGAAAACACTTGAGGAGCCGCCTGCTCATGCTGTTTTTATATTGGCAACCACCGAAGCGGATAAATTGCCTGAGACAATTGTTTCACGATCGACCAAATTTGATTTTCACAGGGCATCTTTAGAGGAATTACTGCATGCTTTAAAAAGAGTGGTTATTGGTGAGAAATTTAAAATTGAGGATGAAGCGTTGGCAATTATTGCAAAGAATAGTGACGGATCCTTTCGGGATGCCACCAAAATACTGGAGAATGCCATCAATCAAAAGGCAACTACATTTCAAGCAATATCGGCAATTCTCGGTACTGATAGTATCAGTCCGGAAAAATTTTTACTATACCTTCAGCAAAATAAGGTTACTGATCTTCTTTCAGCAATTGTGAACATGGAGGAAAAGGGCGCTGATTTCCGCTTGTTTATAGCATCAATACTGGATTTACTCCATGGAATTTTATTGGATATGCACCAGGTCAAACAAGCGCATTTATCAAAGGATTTGAAAGACATTTTTTCTCTAAAAGAATTGAATAAATTAATTAAATTATTTTCGGATGCATATGTGCAGATGAGATTTGCCGGCCGGCCGGATTTGCCTCTGGAAATTGCCATAATTGAATGGTCGGAAAATTTGAATAAAGAAGTAAAAAGTTAGATTCTTCACTTTTTGCCAAGGAGAGGATAAAATTAAGGATAAAATTATTAAGGTTTAAATAAAAAAGGAGAGAAACATGATTAACCCGTTTAGGGCACTTGGTGATTTGAAATCCATGAGGGATCAGGCTCTTAAAATGCAGCAGGTTCTGTCCCAGGAAGAAGTTATAGTTGAGAAAAATGGAATAAAAGTGGTTATGAGCGGAGATCAGAAGATTAAGGAATTGGTAATTGACGGTGAGGAACACTGGAGGGCCAAAGAAGCAATTGCTGAAGCCATCCGTAAATCCCAGGAAATTGCTGCTAAAAAACTGACGGAAATTTCAGGCGGCTTGCAGGGACTTTTGGGACAAGGAAAGTAAAGTGAGATATGGTTATTGTTTCCGGTTCTTTAGCCTTTGACCAGATAATGGATTTCCCCGGTAAATTCTCCGAGCATATCATGCCTGATAAAATCCACATGCTCAATATTTCCTTTCTGGTTGATAATTTAAGGAAAGGATTCGGCGGAACAGCCGGTAATATTGCCTACACTTTGTCACTTTTGGGTATCAAGACAGCCATTTACGGCATGGCGGGAGGAGACTTTGCACCTTATAAGAAATTTCTGGACAAATATGAAGTAATAACCGATTATATAAGAGTTATTGACAGATTCAAAACTTCAGCTGCTTTTGGTATTACCGATTCTTCTGATAACCAAATTTGGGGATTTTATACCGGAGCCGACAGCTTGTGCGACCAGTTGTCTGTCAAAAATATTCAGGTGAAAATTGATTTTGCCGTTATTGCGCCTCAAAATCCGCGGGCGATGCTGAAATTTGCCGCTGAATATCAAAGCAGAAGAATTGCTTACCTGTTTGATGCCGGCATGCAGCTGCCCTATCTTACGGGAGAAAATTTACTGTCAGCCTTTGAGGGAGCAGCTATTATTATCGGTAATGATTACGAGATTGAGGTTATGGAGAGAAAAACTAAGATAAAGGATTTGCACCAAAATTATCCTGATAAAATTGTGATAACCACCTTAGGGGAAAAAGGATCTCTAATCAGCCTTAATGATAAAAAAGTTGAAATAAAAAGCTGCAGCGTCAAAAATGCATCCGATCCGGCCGGAGCAGGCGATGCTTACCGGGCGGGATTTGTAGCCGGATATTTAAGAAAACTGCCTATTGAAACCTGCGGCAGGATGGGGTCCGTTGCATCAGCTTATACGGTTGAAAAATTCGGGACGACTACTCATTTTTTCACTATCAATGAATTTAAGAGGCGCTTTAAAAGTAATTACCGGGAAGATGTTGAGCTTAATTAATTTAATTCTTTCTTATTTTCTAAAAGAGTTTGGGCATGATTTTGGGATAATACCTTTAATAAACTGATAATTTCTTCTTTTTTCGATCCTGCAAGCAGTTCTGCCTGTGAGAAATCGGAGATAAAGACAGGATAAAATCTGGCAGCAATAATTTTATTATTGGAAATAGAAATTTTCGTAAGAATACCGGTTTTAGTTTGACTACTCCATTCCTGATCGAAAATAAAATTACCGTGGGAATAGATGATCAGTTTATCCTTATAAATCTCAACAGGTTGGATCCAGTGGGGATGATTACCGACAACAAGATCTGCTCCGCTGTCAATTGTCAGATGGGCTAATTTTACGGTTTCGTTAGCCGGATAGTTGGTATATTCGGCTCCCCAGTGATAGGCAACAATCAGGAAATCAGCATAATTTCGGGCATTTCTTATTTCGGAAAGGATAATGTCATTATCCGGATTATCCAGTATATTATAGGCAAGGAAGCCGATTTTTTTATTTTTTACCTCTTTGACAGAGAGATTACTCAAACCGTTTTGGGGAAAGCCGGCAAAGGCAATGCCGTTTGTTTCAAGTAGTCTGACAGTTTGGGACAGACCGTCGAAACCGTAATTTAAAGCATGATTGTTACCTATTGTGGCAACATCGATATCAGCAAATTTCAAGCCTTCGATAAATCTTTGATTTCCGCAGAAAATCATGCCTTCATTGGTTACAGGACAGTTTTCTATTAAAGGAGCCTCCAGATTAATAAGAGTCAAATCGGCATCTTTGAGGAAGGCGGTTGTTTTTTTAAAGGGATAGGTGAAATCATTATAGCCGGTCATTTTGAAATTAACTGATCTGGCCGGGATGACATCACCGGTTGTAATCAAGGTAATTATTTGGTTTGACGGATCATTTATCATATAATCTTGTTCCTGAAAGAGACTGCTCAAGGTTATTTCTGGGTAAATTACCGCTTTCGGACTCGAAATAGAAGGTTGTCCGGGAGTTGGATTGGCGATAGTTAGAAAAATGCTGAAAAGTTCTATTAACAGATTTTTGATATTCATTTGCCCAATATTTTAGATCAAATCAGATTATTATGCTAAAAATAGAAGGAAGACAGTATTTACTTGAACCTATTATTGAGTTTCCTGATGCCGAAAGTTTAATCAATGAAGCTTTGGATTGGCATGACAAATTTGATATATATTGGCAGCATTTCGGTAGACATAGTTTTTCATTCCATAACCG
>MFJA01000031.1:8466-8827 GCA_001779055.1 Candidatus Gottesmanbacteria bacterium RBG_16_37_8 | reverse complement strand
TGGAACTGCAGGGAGAGGGAATGATCCATTGAATCTTATTAATGATTTAGAGAGATGGAATGAAAAAAATAGAATAGGTCAGACATCCATAAGTTTTGATGAATTTCATGAAGCCGTTAATATTGCCATAAGTTTTCATGATACCGGAAATATTATTAAAAATATAAAAACAACTAATATTTACAGAAGTAAATTTGGACAGATTAATTATTTGCCAATCTATACTGCAGCCGGAGCTGAGGAAAGAAGTCAGCGATTAGCTGAAAAAATGATTAATAAATCTAAACTACCTAAAGAAAAAAAAGATAAATATATTCCTTTAATTAATTATTTAATTGGTGAAACGAAATACGAGGGCGAT
>MFJA01000031.1:3253-8448 GCA_001779055.1 Candidatus Gottesmanbacteria bacterium RBG_16_37_8 | reverse complement strand
ATCGGTAATAATTTATTTAATTCTCAAGTTGATAGGGTATTTGGCCTTTTAGAGGAAATGTCATCAGAAAACGAAAAGGCGCTTTTCAATCCAGACTCATTTTTTAATTTTGTCAGAGAAAGATTTCCTCAACTTGTAGATGATGTGGAAAAAAGAAATGCTATTCTTGCCGTTTGGAATAAGAAATTACCTGATCCAAAGGTGAATATGACAGTAGAAATGGTTGAAATAAAACCCTGGTTAAGTAATAATCAACCTGTTATAAGCTAATAAGATACAAAAGATAATGAAATTTGATATAAAAGATTCCTCTTTAGCTAAAGAAGGTAAGTTAAAAATTGAATGGGCTGGTAATCATATGCCGGTTTTAAATTTGATAAAAAAACGCTTTCAAAAAGAAAAACCTCTGAAAAATATTACAATAGGCGCTTGTCTTCATGTAACTACCGAAACAGCCAATCTGATGCTGACGTTGAAAAGCGGTGGAGCCCGGGTTCTTCTTTGTGCCTGTAATCCTTTATCTACCCAGGATGAAGTGGCTGCATCTTTGGTAGTTGATTATAAAATGTCTGTTTATGCCAGAAAAGGCGAAGATAAAAAAACATATTATCAGCATATCTTAGCGGTTCTTAATAAACGGCCTCAAATTACCTTGGATGACGGAGGCGATCTGGTTTCTATACTTCATACTGAAAGACAGAAACAGTTAAAAGAGATAATCGGGGCTAATGAGGAAACTACAACCGGCGTTATCAGGCTTAAAGCTATGGAGCGTGATGATGCTTTAAAAGTCCCAGTTATCGCTGTTAATTACAGTCAGACCAAACATATGTTTGACAACCGTTACGGTACCGGTCAGTCGACAATTGACGGCATAATGAGAGCTACCAATATACTTCTGGCCGGTAAAAAATTCGTAGTCTGCGGATACGGCTGGTGCGGCCGGGGACTGGCTAACAGAGCCAGAGGTATGGGAGCACAGGTTATTGTATGCGAGGTTGATCCGGTTAAGGCTCTTGAAGCAGTTATGGATGGTTTTTCTGTCATGACAATTTCAGAAGCTTCTGAAATTGGCGATATTTTTGTTACTGTCACCGGAGATAAGAAAGTTATTTCCTGGCAGGATATTAGTAGGATGAAAGATGGTGTAATTTTGGCCAACAGCGGTCATTTCAATGTGGAGATTGATGTTGAATCAATTGCCAAAAATAGCAGGAAAAAAAGGCAAATTAGGCCTTCTGTTGAAGAATATATATTTAGAAACGGATGCAGACTTTACTTACTTGGTGAAGGACGGTTAATAAATTTAGTTGCGGCAGAAGGTCATCCGGCCGAAGTTATGGATATGTCGTTTGCCAATCAGGCTTTGGCCTGTGAGTATCTGATAAAAAATAAAGGTAAGTTAGGAAATAAAGTTTACACCTTACCTGAAGAGATTGACAGTAATATTGCTAAATTGAAACTGGAAGCAATGGGCATTATAATTGATAAGTTAACTGCCGAGCAAAAAAAATACTTGGAAAGTTGGGAGGAAGGAACATGAGCGACTTAAAAAACTTCAAGTGGAATTATCGTTCTTTGAATAAAATTCCCAATAATTCTTTACATATTGAAGTAATTGCCGATTACGGCGGCGGTTATACGACAGACCATGCCTTCATGGAAGTCCGTAATCACTTTTACCGTTTTGACAAATTCAATAAAATCCGGACTATTACCGATCATCCTGTTTATGCTTTTTCTACAATAGAAACAGGTTTTTGGATTGCTCAGGAAGGTCTTCACAGCGAACATAAAAACCTGGTAATTTTTTCCAATACCGCCCCCCGGGGTGACATTAAATGGGTGGGGGAAAACAGACAGCCTTTTGTCTGCGGACTGCTTGATAACGGAATTCCTGTTTTTGCCGTATATGCGGGATATAATCTGTCATTTATCAAAGACAGACTTAAAGGATTATGGATTGTGAAAGTGCCTAATAAAGGCACCCAGTTTCGTTCGCGCGATTATTATCCGCAGGCAACCATGGCAATATTAAACGGAGATTTGGCCAGGTTTGGTAAAGAGATATCCATAAAAGATGTTCCTGAAGTTCCGTCATTTGCCCTGGCTTCAGTTGACGGCTACGGCAATTTAAAAACTACCATCCGCAAGAGTTATCTTTCTCAAGCCGTTTTAAATAGCGCGATAGTCAGAATTGGTTTTAATAAGCATAACCGTTTTGCTTTAAATACTGTCGGCCGCGGAATAAAAGGCAATATTGGTGATTTGTGCATGGTGTCAGGGTCATCAGGGGGTAAGGGCAAGAATTATATAGAAATAATCAGATTGCAAATGAGGGCAGCATCTGATTTCGAAATATTTGGTCCGCGTGATGATTTGGGAAAAATCGAGATTTCTCCCGTAAAAAGTTAATCTTCTTGACAATGGCATTTAACATGTTATATTTATAGATAATAATGAATATAATTCTTAATTCAGCTTGTTGTATCACTCCCGCATAAATTTGGGAGGCTGAATTGTAGAAGAGATAATTTAAAAATTAATAGTTGCCTCCCAGAGTCAGGGAGGCTTTTTTTATGTGAGAGTTGACGAATTTACGAGTCTTACTCTCACATAATCCTCCTAAATTCGCAGCACGAGCCGTGTTCGAATAGAACTAAAAAGGCGAGTGCTAAGAATAGGAGGATAAGTTCATTTAATTATGCACTACTTCAACAACATACTTGAGATAATCGGTAATACTCCTTTGGTCAGGATTAATAAACTTAATCCCAATCCGAAGGTTTTAATGCTGGCAAAGCTGGAGTTTCTTAATCCTGGTGGCAGCTTGAAAGATCGAATTGGCAAATCAATGATTGAGGGAGCTGAAAAAAGAGGAATTTTAAAAAAAGGAGGAACGATCGTTGAGGCAACTAGTGGTAATACCGGAATTGGCTTAGCGATGGCGGCAGCGGTAAAAGGATATAGGACTATTTTTACCATGCCTGATTGGATGAGTAAAAGTAAGGAAGTCATTTTACGCGCATTTGGAGCAGAGGTAGTTCGTTGTCCAACTGCAGTAGCTATTGATGATGAAAGAGGTTATAAAACAACTGCTAAAAGGATAGCTTTGAAAGAAAAGGCTTTTTTACCGGATCAATACAGCAATTCTGATAATCCTCGGGCACATTATGAAGGAACCGGTCCGGAAATCTGGAAAGATACACAAGGAAAAATTGATTATTTGGTGATGGGATTGGGGACCGGAGGCACTGCTAATGGAACAATAAAGTATCTTAAAGAAAAAAATCCAAAAATTAAATTTATAGCTCCTGATCCGATCGGTTCTGTTTATAGCGGGGAAATGAGCCCTTTTTTTGTTGAAGGGATCGGCCACATTTTTTTTCCGGAGAATGTCAATTTGAATCAGGTAGATGAATTTATCAGATTGCCCAGTCATAAAGCTATAGAATTGGCCAGAGAGATTACCAAAAAAGAAGGCATTTTGGCCGGTCCGTCATCAGGGGCATCCCTTTTTGCGGCGATTGAAATTGCCAAAAAAATAAAAGATGAGAAAACTTATACTATGGTGGTTATCTTTCCTGATTCTGGAGAAAGATATCTGGACTATTTATATAATGATGATTTTGAGGTTCCTCTGGTAGTCAAACACGAGACTAAAAAAAGCTTTGCCACCAGAGCCATCCATAATCATCTTGAAGATTATCAGGAAAAAGGAGCATTAGTTCCTCCAATTACCAGATCAGCAGTCTATAAATTTAGAAATGTTGATGAGGCGGCTCAAATATTTGCCGGCAGTAATAATGTTCGCGAGAACAGAAAAAAATATGTCTATGCACGTGGCAACCATCCCAATCAAAGACAATTGGAAGAAGTTGTTACTGAACTTGAGGGAGGAGTTGATGCTGTAGCATTTTCGTCAGGCATGGCAGCAATAACTGCTTTGGTTCAGACTGTATTAACTCCCGATGATGAAGTAGTTGCTTCTAATGTTCTTTATGGTGATAGTTTTATTCTTTTTGATAAACTAATGAGTAAATGGGGTGTTAAAACAACTTTTATAGATATTTCTAATATTGAACAGATTGAAAGATCAATTACTCCTAAGACAAAATTAATTTTTACAGAAACTCCTACCAATCCGTTATTAACGATTGCTGATATTGATAAGGTTGCACGTCTGGCAAAAAAAAATAATGTTTTATTAGCAATTGACAATACTTTCGCTTCACCTTATCTGCAGCAACCGCTAAGACTGGGAGCTGATATTGTTATTGAATCCAGTACAAAATATCTCTCCGGTCATTCTGATGCTTTAGGCGGTATTGTTATTGCTCGCGATCAGGATCTGATTATGAAATTGTGGGGTACTTTATTTATAACCGGAGGTTTAATAGATCCTCAAGCTGCCTGGTTGATTCTGAGAGGACTAAAAACTTTAGCTTTACGGATGGAACGTCATTGTGGTAATGCCCTTAAAATCGCCAAATATTTAAGTAATCATCAGAAGGTAGCCAAAGTATATTATCCCGGTTTATTAAGCCATCCCCAGCATGATTTAGCCCGTACTCAAATGAACGGTTTTGGGGGGGTAATTTCATTTGAACTGAAAGGCGGTGTTAGAGAAGGGAAAAACTTCGTCAATAATCTGAAAATTTTTTCAATTTCAGTTAGTCTCGGAGCCGTTGAAAGCTTGGTTAATCATCCCGCCAGCATGACCCATAAAGTGATCCCGACAAAAGAGAGAGAAAAGAGCGGAATTTTTGACAGTCTGATCCGTTTGTCTGTAGGAATTGAAGATGCCGACGATTTGATTGCTGATCTGGAACAGGCTTTTACCAAGATTTAATTTAAATGCATAAAAATAAAATTAAAGATATTAAGCTAGCAGGCCAGGGTAAACTTAAGATTGAATGGGCAGAAAAGCACATGCCGGTTTTGATGCAGCTGCGGGAAATGTTTAGGCAAAAAAAACCTTTTAAAGATAGACGTATTGCATCTTGTTTACACATAACCAAGGAATCGGCTGCTTTGTTAAAGACTCTAGCTTCAGGTGGTGCGTCAGTTGCCATCACTGCCTGTAATCCACTATCGACTCAGGATGATGTAGCAGCAGCTCTTGTTCAGGAAGGATTTTATGTTTATGGATGGCGCGGATTGAATAATAAAGAATATTACCAAAATATAGACTC
>MFJA01000031.1:3055-3170 GCA_001779055.1 Candidatus Gottesmanbacteria bacterium RBG_16_37_8 | reverse complement strand
TGGTAAATGTCAAAGGCGGTTGTGAAGAAACTACCAGCGGTGTTAAACGGTTAAGAGTTATGGAAAAAGAAGGCGTCCTTAAGTATCCGATTGTGGCTGTAAATGATGCCCGGAC
>MFJA01000031.1:2867-3010 GCA_001779055.1 Candidatus Gottesmanbacteria bacterium RBG_16_37_8 | reverse complement strand
TTGACGGCATATTGAGAGCCACTAATGTCTTAGTTGCCGGGTCTGTAGTGGTAGTGGTTGGATATGGATGGTGCGGTAGAGGGATTGCTGCCAGAGCTAAAGGTTTAGGAGCGGTAGTTGTTATTTGTGAAGTTGATCCGGTA
>MFJA01000031.1:364-2811 GCA_001779055.1 Candidatus Gottesmanbacteria bacterium RBG_16_37_8 | reverse complement strand
AGAAGTTGGTGATATTTTTATAACAGCCACGGGGAATAAGCATGTTATAAGAGGTGAGAACTTTCTTAAAATGAAAGACTGCGCCATACTTGCTAATGCAGGCCATTTTAATATTGAAATCGATGTTGAAGCTTTGGAAAAATTAAGTACTGGAAAAAAAACATTCCGTCCTAACTGCATGGAATATCAGTTAAAAAACAGCAGGAAACTATTTTTACTTTCAGAAGGCCGATTGGTCAATCTGTCATCAGCGGAAGGTCATCCTTCTGAAGTTATGGATATGAGCTTTTCTACTCAAGCTTTAGCCTCATTATATATAGTTGAGAACTATCAAAAATTGAAGCCTAAGGTTTATGATTTTCCGGAAAAAGATGAAAGTTTTATAGCAAAATTAAAATTGAAAGCGATGGGAATAGAAATCGATTCATTAACTTTTGAACAAAAAAATTATTTAAACAGCTGGCAGGAAGGTACAACTTAAAATTAAATCATACTGTCGGTGGGAATAGAGGATGTTGAAGATTTAATAGAGGATTTTAAACAAGCTTTAAGTTATATTTAAAATCGCATTTAATTAAATAGTTGGATATTTTCTTCTTTTGCGACTTTCCTTAAAAATATTGCCAGTTCTGATATAACTTCTTTTAACTCATTAGGTGGAAGAGTTGAGTAGCAAAGTCTGAAGTTATTATCTTTCATAGGAGGGCCGATTAAATTTCCATCTGCCATTTGAAGCTGATGCGTTTGTGTCCATGAACCAGGTACAAGTGCTATTTTAGCTTCTGTTAACAATCTTTCGAGTAAGCGATGACTGGAAAAACCTGGGGGCATTTCCGGATATAAAAACATTCCTCCTTGAGGATTTATCGAAATTTTCAGAACATCACTATTTTGATTAATTGCTTCAACAGCGGTCTCTTTTCCCACTAAGTATCTTTTTTTAACAGTTGCAAGCCGCTGTTTCATCCATTCCTGATTACTGAATAATTTCCACAAAGCAAGTTCAAGTATGGGTGGTGTAAAGATTTTTTCGTCTCTCTTAATTGCCACATATTTATCCATTAATTCATCGTCTTTTGTTATGAGGTGGGTAGTACGGAGTCCTGGAGCAATAATTTTTGAAGAAGAAAAACCTACTGTAATACCTTTTGAATCAAGATAAAGTAATTTAGGTTCTTCAATATTTTCATCAAAAATTATTCCGAAATAGGCGTAATCAAAGTAAGCATTAAGACCGTATTTTTCACATATTTTACTTAACTCTAGTCCTCTTTTATCTGACATAACTCCGCCGGTGGGATTAGATAAAACCATTTCAAAAATGCCAGCAGGAGTAACTTGATAATCATCAAGTAATGTAATAATTGTTTTTTCCAGTTCCTCTGGTATAATTCCTTCATGATCAGAGAGTACTCCTACGACCTGAATGTTAAATCTTTCCGCCGCTCCCATTAATGCAGAATATGTGTCAGGACGTGTCAGTAATACTTTTCTTTCCGGATTGCCCGGTCCAAATGTAGCTTCCAAAAATTTAGATATTGCATCTTGTCCGCCTACAGTTGTGATTACATGATCAGGTGTTAATTCCGTTTCAGTAACTTTAGTCAAATTATCGGCCACTACTTCCCGATATCTATAGTTACCGCGTGCATTTCCATATTGAAATATTTCATCCGGGGGAATATTTGGATCACTTAGAACTTCATTTATAGCATTTTGAATATCTACCCGGGGATGTAATTCACTGGCGGGCATTCCGCCGGCAAGAGATCTTATTTCAGAATGTAGTCTGGTATATGTGATCAGATCCAATAAATTATTTGGGGGAAATTTTTGTGTTGGTACCGCTCTAATTTCAGGATTATCAAAGGAAACAGGTGCAAGATGAGATTCTCTTAAATCAGGCATAAAATTATATTTCTGCATACTTTATCATACAGATTTGGTTTGTCAAATTGGGATGGGGAGAATTTAGATAGTTGACGATCTAAAAATAGTGTGTTATTGTATTTATGTAATTTACATTATTACATAACTAAAGGAGGGATATATGACTCAACTTATAAAACCGTTAAGAAGTGGCCAGATAACCATTCCTGCTTCTATTAGGGAAAAACTGGGTATTGATAGCGATACTTTTCTGATAATAAACCTTGTTGCGGGAGAGTTACGAATTAAACCAGTACGTGTAACTGCGAAAGTTGAGGATACCGACTGGTTTAACAAGCTCTATGATCAGTTTAGTGAGGTAAGGAAAGAAGCACAGTCATTTACTGAAAAAGAAATAGACCAGGCTATTAACAAAGCGATCAAAGCTGTACGAAGTCACCATGTTAAGAGTAGTTATTGATACGGTTATTTTTGTTCGAAGTCTAATTAATCCCTATAGTCGATGCGGAAAAATAGTTTTTTATCATAACAAAAACTATCAATTGTTTGTGTCTGAG
>MFJA01000031.1:0-332 GCA_001779055.1 Candidatus Gottesmanbacteria bacterium RBG_16_37_8 | reverse complement strand
ACGACCTGAACTTACAATAAAGTTCAAAACTCTTAAAGCCTTGGATTTTCTGAAAGTTCTGGAAATTTTGGGTCAAGCAGTTGTTGTTGATGTTTCGGCAGTTGGACACGTTTCACGTGACCCAAAAGATAATAAATTTTTAGCAACAGCCGTTACAGCTGAGGCTGGTTATCTGGTAACAGAAGATAATGATCTTCTGGATCTGAAAGATTACCAGGGGATTAAAATTATAAAAGCAGATACATTTCTTCAGACCCTTGAGAATAGTAAAAGATAAGAAGTACAATATTAAAATGAACAGTATGATATTTTCCGGTAATTCCAATCCTGAC
>MFJA01000030.1:7740-9530 GCA_001779055.1 Candidatus Gottesmanbacteria bacterium RBG_16_37_8 | reverse complement strand
CATACGGCTATCCGATTTTAATTGCCCCTCTTTATTTTATATTCGGCAAGGATGCGACAACACCTTGGAAGATAATGCAGTCGGTGATGGATTCAACAACAGGATTTTTGGTTTATATAATTGCCTTAAAGATTTTCAGAAAAAGAAATGTTGCCTTTGCTGCTTTTCTAATTTATTTATTTAATCCTTATACTGCCAGCTACAGCGGAGTATTACTGACGGAGGTAGCTTCAATTTTTTTCAGTACGTTAGCGCTATTTTTATTGTTACTTTTTTTGGAAAAACCTTCTCCGTTAATCATGGCTGCAACAATATTTCTATTTTCGTTCCTGACTCAAATTAGACCGGGATTTTTTTATTCGGCAATTATTGCGGGAGTCTTTCTGACCGCATATATGAATAATAAACTTAAACTTATAAGAGAAAAGCTTTTAATTTATTTAATCGGACTGACAGCTCTTTGTTTGCCATTTATTTATAATATTGCCGGCAATTTGGTCTATTACAAGCAATTTTCCATAATGACCGTTGATAATTTTTTCATCCAGCAGCTTTATTTATCACTTTATGTAGATCGCTGGCCGGTTCATCCGACTCAAAACAGCAATTACCCGTGGCAGGTTGGGCAGATTTACGGCGAATTTTCTTTTGTTCCTAAAAATGCGCTGGAGAGGAAGGCGATGGTTGAGAAATACAAGAAGTTGGCCATGGAGGAAATAAAAAATAATCCGGGAAATTACTTAGTAAGATCACTCCGGAAAATGTGGTATATCTGGGATAAAAGAGCCTTGTTTTATTATGCAGAACCGGAGAATAAACTGATGACTGCGGTACTTTTTTGGACAAACCGGATTATTTTGTTTTTTTCATTTATTGGATTAGTTCTTTTCGGGGTAAAAAATAGGATAAATAAAACACCTTCAGTTTTTTCTATTATTATTTTCCTTTTTGCTCTTTATCTAACTTTGGTCCATATCCTATCGGTTTCTGAGGACAGATTTTCCCTGCCCGCTTATCCTTTTGTATTTATGTATTTAGCTTATTTTTTTTGGATAATAGGACAAAAATTTGCTGATTTAAAGAAAAAATGAATCTCCGTTCCAACATTTTTTTTCATATATTAATGTTTGCGGTTTTAACGGTAATAATCTTCCTGCCAACTTATCTTCAAACACGGGTTTCACCTGAAGGAACAATATATACAAGGATTCACAGGATACATGAGGACTACTATTATTATCTGTCGGTTATCAGACAGGGAAGAGAGCAGATGTTTGAAGTTGACCAATACACAACTGAAGAAACTAAACCGTCACAAGTGCATCTTTTTTACCTAATTTTGGGGAAAATAGCCAAGTATATCCATATATCAGATATCAATATTTACTGGGGGGCGATAATATTTTCCTTTTTAGTGTTTTATTTTTTTACCAACCGATTGGCTTATTTATTTTACAGAGGGAAATGGTTTTTTCTGACTGTTTTTCTTACTTTTCTGGGAGCCCCATTTTCCGAGAATGTTGTCAGACTGGCAGATCCTTTGAAAACTCCAGGTTATTCCTGGTGGACTAATATGGATATTTACAGCCGACTGACTCTTATTCCGCACCACTTTTTTTCATCGGCGTTACTTGTTGCGACAACCTATACAACGATTCTTTTCTTCAGAAAGAAGAAAATCAGATACGCAATAACTACTACTGTTTTGATTTTAGCTGCAAATAATTTTTTTGCAGTACCCGGATTTATCTTTATAACAGGACTGGGACTGACGATGTTTTTTATGATTG
>MFJA01000030.1:6422-7723 GCA_001779055.1 Candidatus Gottesmanbacteria bacterium RBG_16_37_8 | reverse complement strand
AAAGAGAAAACTTTAGGGATTGAAATTTTGGGCTTTTTGACTATCTTTGGAGCATCGCTTCTTTCCTTATTATTTATTTATCTAAAACTTACGACTTTAGGATTTCCCTGGGTAGACAATATTATTTGGGAGGGAAGAACTTATAATCCGGAAATATTTCCTTATACGCTATCTGTTTTTGTTGCCGGATACGGATTATTGATTTTATTTTTACCGATGGCGGCAGTTTTTATTTTTAGAAAGTACAGATTTGATTTAATATTTATTTTATTCCTTTTTATTTCTCCATTTATTCTTTATCTAATGTCAGTTCAATCTTTACTTGCCATGAGCAAAATAAGGTTTGTCTACAGCGCACCTTATGTATTCGGAGCAATAATTTCTGTTGTTGCAATCAAACGAATTAGCGAGAGATTCGGGAAAAGTTCCAGATTAATTCTTTTGATTTTAATTTGGATTATTTTATCCATTAATATTTACTGGGATTTGAGCAGTAAGTGGAGGCGGGAACTTATTGTTTCTAATTTTTACAGCAATATTTATATTCCATTACCTTTTTTTGAAGCGGCAAAATATCTGGATGAAAACAGTGAAAGATTTACTAATGTTTTAGCTAACTTTCAAAACGGAGTTGCTCTACCTGCATTTTCCCATAATAAAGTTTTCGTCGGACATGAAGTATCAACTTATAATTTCTGGGGAAAATATGAATTGGCTAACAGGTTTTACAACCGGATGATGACCACAGATGAAGCCAGCGAGTTAATTAAGACACACAAAATTAAATATGTTTATTGGGATTACGGTCCCTTACCTGTCGTCTACCAGTCCTTATTGTCTCCAGTATTTAGCAAAGATTTCATTGTGATTTATAAGACTAATATCTAGATAAATTGTTAAAAGAGCAAACGGTATTGTATATTGGTGACATGATAATTCCCATTTTTGACTCACGAAGACTATCCAAAAAAATTTCTGCAGAAATTAAAGAGGCTATTGATAGCGTGATAAAAAAAGGGATATTTATTTTGGGAGAAAAAGTTGAGGAATTTGAGAAAAAATTTGCCTCATACATCGGTACTAAATACGCAGTCGGGGTAGCCTCAGGAACCGATGCTATTTCACTGGCACTTCTCTCCGGAGGGGTCGGGGCGGGGGATGAAGTAATACTTCCTGCCAACAGCTATCCATCTGTCTTTGCAGTAACCGCTATCGGAGCCCGACCGGTATTGGTAGATGCCGATTTAACTAATTTCACTATTGATCCAACTAAAATTGAGAGAGTTGTCAATAAAAGAACA
>MFJA01000030.1:6050-6201 GCA_001779055.1 Candidatus Gottesmanbacteria bacterium RBG_16_37_8 | reverse complement strand
GATGGCAGTTACCAATAATGAGGAAATATATAAAAAAGTAAAGCTTTTGCGGATGTACGGGGAGAAGAAGAGGTATGAAAGTATTCTACTGGGGAGAAACAGCCGTTTGGATGAACTACAGGCGGCAATTCTTCTTGTTAAACTCAAATAC
>MFJA01000030.1:0-6003 GCA_001779055.1 Candidatus Gottesmanbacteria bacterium RBG_16_37_8 | reverse complement strand
ATCAAGTATAAAAAATATAATATTACCTGAAGAAGTTGATTATGCTCGGCATGTTTATCATTTGTTTGTTATCAGAACCCAGAGAAGGGATGAATTGAAAAAGTATTTAGAGGATAGTGGAATTGGCACTGCTATTCATTACCCGAAACCGATACATCTGGAGCCGTCATTTAAGTATTTGGGATACAAGAAAGGTGATTTTCCCGTAAGCGAGAAGTTAAGTCGGGAGGTTTTATCGCTGCCTATGTTTCCTGAATTAACTGATAGTGAAATAGCATTTATTGCCAATAATATAAGAGAGTTTTATGAAAAGAACTGAGTATTTTGAAAACAATATTGAGGATTTCGGATTTAAGGAGCTTTACATCGGCAAAGTTTATGCCTCCTGGATTTTTTCAATCATTAAGCCATATTTGGGGAATAGAATATTAGAAATCGGTTGCGGACTTGGAAACATGGTCGAATATTATCCACGCACCTCCAGCCTAATCCAAAGCGATGTTGAGGATGATTATCTTTCTATAGTTAAAAGAAGACTAAAGCAGCGAAAAAACAGTCAGACAATGCGTCTTAATATATTGAATCTTAATTCCTCTGATTTAAGCAAATTGAAAAAGAGAAAGATCAATACAATTATGGCAATTAATGTCCTGGAGCATATTAAGGATGATGTCAAAGCACTTAAGAACATTTACAGAGTATTGGAACGGCACGGCAAGGTAATTCTTTTTGTTCCGGCGGTCCCTTTTATTTACGGATCATTGGATGAAGCTTTTGAACATTTCAGAAGATATACTAAAGATGAGTTAACTATCAAAATGAAAAAAAGCGGTTTTGAGATTGTTACCATAAGATACTTCAATATTGTCGGTATTATCTGGTGGTTTATTGTGGGGAAGATCTTAAAGATACGAAAATTACCGCCTAAAACCGGCAGAATACTCAATATTATTGTGCCAATTCTTGCTTTATCAGAAGCTTTTATTCATCCTCCAACAGGCCAGTCTTTGATTTTAGTTGCGAGAAAAGAATAAGAAAGACAGATAAGTAGATTAGCGGTTGAGCAGGGACAATCAAGCGGCCGTATTCAGCATAACCGAAATAAACAGCAAAGATAATCTGATAAAGCGAGACAATTGACAGGAAAGCAAGACTTGCCGGAAAAAGCCGGCGGGTAAAAAATAGACGGATGAAAAAGAGAGGACCTAAAAAGAGAACAAGAAAGAAGAGAATCTGGGTATTTTTATAGAACAAATAGGATATTTGGAAAAACCGAGCAGTCAGACTGTCCGAGGCCGGTAAGAGTATTAATTTTTCCGAAACTTCCATGATAGCTTTAGGCATATCAAAAAGCCCTTTGATAATAAAAAGGGGAAGGTTTGCCAGAATAACTCTATTGGCAAACGGCTTCATTTTCTGGTGAATCGGCAGGCTAGCCTCATTTAGAATGTTGTAGTACTCCATAAATCTGAAAGGATTGAGTTCTTTCTTAAGAGCCCGATATTCTTTCACCTTGTCATAGAAATAAGTGTCGTCTTTGGCTGTTTCGATATTGAGGTTATAAGTCAATACCTTGCCAAATGAGGTGATGTAGCTGGCGTTGGAAATATTATTTATGCCCCAATATTGATAATTTATTCCGGCATAGAGGAAAACAGACAGAAAATAAATCAGAAGTAACGTAAAACAATAAAAAATAATCCTTAATTTTTGGAAGTAGATGACGAAAATAACAGTTGGTACTACGGGTAGCAAAATATAGATTGGTCTTAGGAAGACACAAAATAAAGATAAGACTAAAAGAAACATGAATTTAAGCAATGTTGGTTTAATTAAAATTGAAACGGTAAGATAGAAAAAGAGACTTAATAAAAAGACAGCAACCGCTTCGGTAAGAAGAAGTCGGAACCAGGAGAAAATAATAATGTTAAAAGAAATAAATAAGACAAAAATAAGTGAAGGAAAAGATTTGACTTTAATTTTTCTCAAGGTGAGATAGAGGAGACAATTGGAAAGTGAAATCATTATTGATTGGAGGATAATTATATAAGGCAGACGGGCATAGAATGGGGCTGTAAGCATTGGTTCCAAAGGTTTGCCTGTTACTGCCATTATTCCATGAAGAAAAAAAGGGTAGACCGGTGGACGGAAATAGTGGACGGGAATACTCTTATTGTACATTTGGAAGCCGGCCAGATAATAACTGTAGGTATCTTCCGAGATGATTATTCCGGGAGCATGGCGGTAGTAGAAAAAGTGGATTAAAGAGCTTAAGACAAATATAGATAAGCATATAAGCAATAGGTTATTTCTATAGACTTTAAACATTTATTTTTGAGAGGTAATGTTTTGAAGATATTGGGTTAGAAATTCTGCGACAAACAGACTGCCAACTTCATTCAAGTGGGCATAATCGAAAAAAAGATTCTGTTCTTTTTCTTTTATCCTGAGATATGGTAATAAATCCGTATAGTAAAATTGGTGTTCCTTACTTATCTCAGCCAATATTCTTTGCGGCGTGTCCTCAACAAAATCAGCTTGTACCTGAAAAATTACCGGAAAAGCGGCAATTATTACTTTAAATTGATTTTTTTGTGAAAGAGCCTGTAAACGGGCAAATTCATCACGGATAATTTTCCAGGAATCATCAGTCCAGGCAGAGCCCCAGTCGTGTCCGGCATAATTGGCGAATTTTAAAAAGTCTTCCCGGCTGGTTTTCCAATTATACTTGTCAACTCCGGAACCCCAACCGCTCCAAATGATTCCTGTCTCGGTTAACCATTTTTTTAGAAGCAGCTGGCGGTATATTACATCGGCAAGGACGCTGTAGCGGCGTAAAAATCCGCGATACCCGAGTTCCTGGGTAAAACCCCAGGGAGGTCGGCTATCGTTTAAATACCATTGCAGAAATACTAGATCGGGTTGAACCTGATCTACAGTTAAACTTAAATTATCTATTTCTTCTTTGGTTCCGATATCTCCGACACCGGCGTTGATAACCCGGAAAAGAGTGCCACTCTTAGTTTGATTCAAATAACTTTCAGTCAGGCGGACCCAGGTTTCTTCATCGTTCAAGTCTTCCTGCCAAGTAATTGAGTCGCCTATTACAAGTATCCGATATTCGTTATCAGCCTTCTTTAAGGGTATTTCCGGACCGCGAAAGCCCAAAGAATTTATAGACATGAGAATATCGCGATTTGAGTGAAACTGATTTTCGGTTATGATTTTGGTATTAGGACGGAGGCGTTTGCCAATCGGGGTTTGAATATAAATAGAATCAGGCTGAAGTTCAAAAGTGAAACCAACAGGTTTTATGTAACTAACGGTAAATCTTAAATAAATCTCAACTACGATTAGTATTAAAATAATTACGGGGACAGTTATTACAAGAAATTTAGTGAATTTTTTCACGATAAATAATTATTAATATAATAATATATGATATTCTTCTGAAATAAACATGAGGAGTAAGATGGGTATACAGATATGATTACTAAATTGAAGGAAGAGCATATTAAAAAGGTAGCAGAGATTCATAAAAGGGAATTGTCCGGGTTTTTGCCGGAGTTAGGTATTGAGTTTTTAAAATTGTTTTACCGTTCAAGTATGGATATCCCGGAAATGTTTTCTTTTGTTGAGATTGACGGAAGCAAGGTAAGAGGGTTTATTTCCAATATTACAGAAGCCGGAGGATTGTATAAAAAAGTTATTATTAGAGCTCCAGGACAATTTTTATTATTATTTTTGAAATATTTTATTACTCACCCCAAAAAATTGGCAAAATTCATAAAAATCTTCACTTACCCAGGATTTTCTGAAGGCGGAGCCGAACTTCTGTCAATTGCAATTGATAGGGGAGAACGGAAAAAAGGAATAGGAAGAAGCCTTGTTGTAAGAAGTGCTGAAGAGTTTAGTAAACGGGGAATTTCTAAATTCAAAATCAGCGTTTACGACAGACTTGCGGCCAACGGATTTTACCGGAAAATCGGCTGCCGCCTGGTTTCAAGTTTCAATTTTTTGAGTGAAAAGATGAATTATTATGAGTATAAAATAGTATAAAGTTTATAAAGTTATAAAGTTCATAAAGTTATAAAGTTCATAAAGTTCATAAAGTCCTCAATTTTTTACCCAGATACCGTACTCATATGAATAAAGAGAGTAATTATCTCTGATATATTTTTGTTCAGCTTCGGGCAGAAATCCCAGAGTATATTCATTCAAGAGAATATATTTGACTTTATTTTTTTCCAGACTTTCTGAAATATCAGGCAATTTTTTATAAATTTGGGGAGGTATATCACCGGGGAATAATCCGTAAGTGATGGGGTGAGCTAACTTTCTAAAGAGAAAATTGGGGAAAGTTGGTTCATTTTCAGGAATGAATTGCCAATAATAATTCATTCGGGTAATAAAATTTTTATGATCAATGCCTGCGCGATAATAATTGCCCGGAATTTGCGATTTGGCCACTATAAGAAAAATAATCAGCAACACAATGTGAAAGAGGAAATTAATTTTATTATTTTTTAAGAGATTGCCGGCACAACTTATAAAAAAAGCGGCAAAGAGCGAAACAAGCCAGCTGATCGTAAGAAAATACTGGATATAGAAAGAATAAAGGGATTTAAGCGAATATAGCTGAACCAGGAGTACGACCGCCAAGACTGCAGCAAGTTGTACTGACAGCTTATTATGGTGTTTAAAAAGTTTGGTAAAACTTAATATTATGCCAGCCAGGGTTAAAAAAGGAAGCGCCATGAGCAAATACCAGGTTAAGGGTTTACCCATAGCTCCATAGATAAAGTGATTATTGGGTTTGAAGAAGCCGGACATTTTGCCGGGAAAAAGCAATGAATTAAGGATAATCCGGGAATCAATGAAAATCTGCCGGATCATCTGTCCGCTTAAGCCCAGAAGGAAAAAAACAAAGTAAAAAAGCAGCAAGGGAAGGGAAAAACCAAGGATAAACAACACAAGCGTTTTATAATTTTTCCGGAGCGAGAAGACGGTAAAGAGCAAAATTACAGCCACTGAAGGTGCTATTTTTAAACTGAAAATCAGGGAGAGGGAGAATAAGGCGGCCGAGAAAAACAAGAGAATATTTTTCCTCAAGGAAAAAAAAATAATTAGCAGGTAGAAGGCAGAAGTAAAACTGAGGATCATAAAATTGTCCGGCCGGACCTGAAAAGCGGAAAAGTTGGAAAGGGGATCAAGAAGGAATAACGGCAGAAAAACGAGCGCGGTTCGGAGATTAAATATTTTTTTGACAATGAGGAAAGAAAACAGGATGCGGACGAGAAAACCGATGGCCATAATTATCCGAAGCAGATAGATGCCGCTAAAAGTGAAACCGGCAATCCTCATGACGGGCATCAGCAAATAATGGAAAAGAGGAGAATATATGGAAAAGACATCCTTAAAAGGCAAAAGGGAACGGGAATAAAGAAAAATATGCTGGACATGGAAAAGTTCATCAATATCATACTGGTAATTGAGGCCGGCAGCCAAAACGGACTTGAACAGGAGGATTAAAGCAGCCGTATAAATTAAATAATAGATGCGTTTAAGACTGACGGAAAATTTTTTTGCCTGCATATATATGATTGTCTTTAATAGCGGTTTTTTCTATAGTATCATGAGGTTTATGGATAAAGCTAAATCCGATAAATTTATAAATCTCGTAATTTTCTTTTTCTCCCTAATTTCTTTTTCTTTTTTACTTTATTTACGCTTTAAGTTTTCCCTAACACGCTATTTTGATGTTGATGAGTTTGCCCATCTGCACTGGGGCTACAGTTTCTTAAATGGAGCAATGCCATACAGAGACTTTTTTTATATTTTCCCTCCTTATTTTTTATTTCCCATCTCTTTTATTATTTCAATTTTCGGAAGATCGGCAGAGACTCTTATTGCCGTCCGCGGTTTTATTTTTCTGGTGCAGCTTTTGACTTATTTAACTCTATTTATTTGGGCAAGAAAGCTAAGAGGATTATCGGTTGCCTT
>MFJA01000029.1:5922-6027 GCA_001779055.1 Candidatus Gottesmanbacteria bacterium RBG_16_37_8 | reverse complement strand
AGGGTGTCGGCAATAAAATCGGAGATTTTAAAAAAAATCTTGAATCTCTTGATAAATCAGTAAACGGACTAAATTGGCTGTCTTTTATTCCTCTTATCGGTTCTT
>MFJA01000029.1:0-5684 GCA_001779055.1 Candidatus Gottesmanbacteria bacterium RBG_16_37_8 | reverse complement strand
TCCTGAAAAAATCGGAAATGTTGAAGTTAGAAACAAACTTGCAACCGCTAAAGAGCTTTTCAATTCTACTGCATCTCTTTTCGTCGAGGCTAAACCTCTTCTTAAAAAATTGCCGGATTTATTAGGTAATAAAACCGGTCAAAAATTCCTGTTTCTATTTCAAAATGACGCTGAACTTCGTGCCACCGGCGGATTTATTACTGCTTTTGCGATTTTTAATGTTGATAAAGGTAAACTGACAGTAGAAAGATCAGATGACATCTACAAACTCGACGAAGCCAAAAAAAGACAATTTCCTGCTCCTGAAAAAATTCTAACTTATCATAAGGATGTAAATTTTTATCAGTTAAGAGACAGTAATCTTTCACCTGATTTTAAAGTTTCGATGAATGCATTCGAGAGTCTTCTTAAAGATACTGATGTAGACTTAGGAGAATACCAAGGCATAATTACTCTGGATACCCATGTTTTGGTATCAACAGTAGAAATCCTGGGTGAATTTAATATTGCCGGTCGCAGTTTTTCAGCCAGTGTTGATAAGCGCTGTGATTGTCCAAAAGTTATTTATGAATTAGAAGATTACGCAACACGTCCTGTTGCTTTCCTTCGGGAAGACCGTAAAGGGATTATCGGATCACTTCTTTATCAAATGATGCAAAGGGCACTGGGTGTTTCTCCGTCTCAGTACTGGGGGAAATTATTTCATATGTTTCTTGAGGAAGTTAAACAAAAACACGTCCTTTTCTATTTTAAAGATGAGGAGGCTCAGAAGGGGATAGAATCGTTAAATTTCGGAGGAAGGATTAAAGAATTTGACGGTGATTATCTTCATGTCAGTAATGTGAATTTTGCCGGAGCCAAATCTAATCTGTTTGTAAAAAACAATATTAAACAGGAAATTAAAAAAGAGGGAAATGGATTTGTTAAAACACTGACCTTAAGTTATAAAAATCCCGCACCTCCTTCCAATTGTAACCTTGAAGCAGGCCAATTATGTCTTAACGGAATTCTCAGGAATTGGTTAAGAATTTATGTGCCGCTTGGAAGTACTTTAATTGAATTTAGCGGATCGGAGAAACCTACCTTAACTTACGAAGAATTGGGTAAAATTGTTTTTGAAGGTTTTCTTACGGTCAAACCTCAAGGATCAGCTGAAGTAAAAGTAAAATATAGACTTCCGGATAATCTCTCCGGAAAAAAACCTTTCTCCTTAATGATTCAAAAGCAGCCGGGCACCGCTGATGATGAATTTGAAGTAGATTTTCAGGGGCATGCAGAAAAATTTATACTTGAAACTGACAAACTCTTGGTTTTCAATTGAAATAACTTAAATTGCTGTTCACATGATCAGGACATATAGAATTGAAGGAGTGGTTATCAGGAAAGATAAAATGGGTGAAGCCGATTACAGGTTGACTGTATTATCAAAAAATTCCGGTAAATTAGTAATAATTGCCAAAGGTGTAAGAAAAATAACCAGCCGTAAAGCTCCTCATTTGGATCTGTTAAAC
Source organism: Candidatus Gottesmanbacteria bacterium RBG_16_37_8 (assembly GCA_001779055.1). Taxonomy (GTDB): domain Bacteria; phylum Patescibacteriota; class Microgenomatia; order 2-02-FULL-39-11; family 2-02-FULL-39-11; genus 2-02-FULL-39-14. The sequence goes on along the minus strand of MFJA01000029.1, from coordinate 4,173 downwards.
CATTTAAAACTATTTTTAGCTAAAGGCAAAACCTTTGATATTCTTACCGATGTTGAGGCAATTGACAACTTTTCTTTTTTAAAGACCCATCTTTCCCGGATTGCAGTTTCTTTCAAAATGATCGAATTAGTAAACAGACTGATTCCTGAAAGAGAAGAGCATACCCAAATATTTGGCCGCTTATTGTCAGACTTTCATCTTTTAAATAAACATATTAAATTAGATGAAACAAAAATAACTGATGATTTTGCTAATTACCTTTTATGGCAATCAGGATATCTTCCTCAAGATCAAAGGTTGGCAGGAATTAAGCTTGAAAGATTTTTGGAAGATGTTTGTGAAAGAACAATTAAAAGCAATATTCTCTTGACAAAATTATCCTGAATAATATATATGGATTTAATGGAAAAAATAATCAGTCTTTGTAAAAGAAGAGGTTTTGTATATCCTTCAAGTGAAATATATGGCGGATTGGGTTCGTTTTATGATTACGGTCATTATGGAGTTTTACTGAGAAATAATATAAAAAATCTTTGGTGGCACGACAATGTTTTATCCAGGGATGATATTTTAGGTCTTGATTCAAGCTTGATTCTTCATCCTCGCGTTTGGGAAGCATCCGGTCATTTATCATCGTTTACCGATCCTTTGGTTGAATGTACTAAATGCCATCATAGATTTCGCGCTGATGATCTGCCTGCAAATAAAAAAAACTGTCCTGATTGTCAGGGGTTATTGTCTTTAGAGAAACCGTTTAATCTGATGTTTAAAACTCATATTGGGCCGCTTGAAGATGCGCAGTCTCAGGCTTATCTGAGACCGGAAACCGCCCAGGGAATATTTATCAATTTTAAAAATGTTCTTAAAACTTTCAATAAAAAAATTCCTTTTGGTATTGCTCAAATAGGAAAAGCCTTCAGGAATGAAATTACTCCTAAAAATTTTATTTTTCGTATGAGGGAATTTGAACAAATGGAAATAGAATTTTTTGTTGAAAAAGGAGAAGATGAAAAATGGCATCAGTATTGGTTGGATGAAAGAATCAAATGGTATAAGAAATTGGGAATTAACTCAGCTAACCTTCAATTGCGTCAGCATGGCAAAAATGAATTGTCGTTTTACTCTAAAGCGACCTTTGATATAGAATATCGTTTTCCTTGGGGTTGGGGTGAGATAGAAGGAATTGCCAACAGAACTGATTTTGATCTCAAGCAACATCAGAAATTTTCAGGAAAAGATCTTTCTTATTTTGATAGCCAAAAGGGTATTTCCTATCTTCCCTATACAATCGAACCTTCAAGCGGTGTTGACCGCTTGACTTTAGCTTTTTTGCTGGATGCCTATAGAGAAGAGGAAAAACGCATTTATCTGAAATTTCACCCTTCTCTTTCTCCTGTTAAAGCAGCCGTATTTCCACTTCTTGCCAATAAAAAGGAATTACTCAAATTTGCTCGAAAAATTTATCGAAACTTAAAAGACAAATTTAATGTTATTTATGATGATCGGGGTAATATAGGAAAGAGGTATTATTCACAGGATGAAATTGGAACTCCCTTTTGCATTACTATAGATTATGATACACTAAATGACGGATCCGTGACCGTAAGGAATAGGGATACAACCAAACAGGATAGAATAAATGAGGATAAGTTATTAGATTATCTTAGTAAAAAATTGTCCGGTCATTCTTCATGAAAAAAATCATTATACCTGCAGTTATTTTCAGCTTAATTCTCATTTCTTCTATTTGGATTTTAGGCCGTTTTAAGAGTAAACCTCAACAAGAGGTTATTATTCCGACTCCGACTCAAGTTTTACCTACTATTTCTGAAGATATTAAAGTTAACTTAACTTCACAAAACAATAATCGTGTTGTTGTCCTGAACATATCTGGCATACCGTCAGATGTTGAATCCGTTGAATATGAATTAACCTATCTGACAGGAGCCGGTCTGCCAAGGGGTGTCTTGGGAAAGATTACCGCAGATGGTCAATCTGAAATTGAAAGGAATGATATAGTATTAGGAACCTGTTCCAGCGGCAAATGTGTCTATGACAGCGGTGTAGAAAGTATAGATTTAGCTCTTAAATTTAATTCACAAAATGGTGCTTCTGTTTACCGGAAGACCTTTCCGTTGTAAAATAAATAAAAAGATGATTTTATGATTTATCTCCATATTTCCGATAATTCGATTGAAATAATTCAGACTAAAAAGGGATTTCTTGCTAAAAATGAAAAAATAATAGCCTGTTCGAGAAAGGTTCTCGATCCTCAAGCTTATGAAAATGGCAATTTAAACAGAGAACAGCTGATTTTAGCAATCAAAGATGCTTTAAAAAATGCTTATCCTGCAGAAATTAAAGATAAAGTCGTTGGCACAGTATTACCGGACAATTCTGTTGTCATCAAAAGAATTACTTTACAGGGATCTAAAGAAACTTCAGAGGAGGTAATTGAAAAAGCTAAAGAATTTTTAACAAAGGATATAACTTTTTATGAGAACTTTTATAAAGAGATTAATAAGGGAGATATTAAACAGGTTGTATTTACGGCTATACCTCTTTCGACAGTAATCTCCTATGCCAAACCTCTGAAGTCAGCAAACTTAAAATTATCGTTCCTTTCATCAACTGCTTTTTCTATCTATGCTTTTTTAAGACCGCTAATTGGGCAATCTGACAATATTATATATCTCGATATTAATCATATGGTAAGTATTGTCGTCTTGGATGAATACGGTCCACTTAGCTCTGTAGAAAAAAAGATTCCTTCTAAGAATATAATTACGGAGGTTAAAAACCTCATTAAAAAAATTCAAATCGAACAAAGTATATCCGTTAGTAAACTGATCATAGGAGGAGAAAAATCGTTGGAGTTAACGGTTTCTGATATTCAAAAAGAATTGGACATACCGGTAATAAAAATGAGCATTGTTGTGGAAGAAATACTATCCAAGCAGAATATAAAATTAGACACAGGTGGTGTTCCGGCGATCTATTTCGATAAAGTATTGGGTTTAATCAATTTGGCTAAAATGTCTGATGTACCAAATTTTGCTACAGATTTGAAAAACTTAAAAGAAGAGGATATTAATGCTGTGTCTCAACCTTTGTCAGTTTCAGTCAAAGAAACTGAAACCAACCCGCCGGAAATACCATTAGAAAAAAAAGAGGCACAAGAAGTTGCTGCAGTAAAACCGGGCGTTAAAATGGAAGTCGAAGAAGTTGCAATGCCAAAAGAAGTTCCTCCGGTCAGTCCGCTGGTTCCGCAAAGTATCATTGAATACAAAAAATCCGGTCTGTCGGCTATCTTTGGCAACAGACTGCTTTTAACAGGATTATTTTCAGCCATAAGCTTAATAATAATAGGCAGTTTTCTTTTAATAGCCCAAAGCCGTCAACTGCGTTTGCCCTTTATTTCAGCTCCCACTCCAACTCCAACCGTTACACCTCAGCCGACTCTAACACCTACTCCGACCATTAATCCGCAGCATAAAAGAAGCGATATTAAATTACAGCTGTTAAACGGTACGGACAAAACGGGTTTTGCCAAATCCGCTGCCGAAAAACTGGCAGCTTTAGATTATCAGGATATAGCTGTTGGCAATGCTGATCGCGATGACTACCAAAGTACGGTAATAAGGGTAAAAGAAGATGCCAGAAAGTATCTGCCTTTGGTCGTTAGCGATCTCTCAAAAGATTTTGATACCTCAACTGTAGAATCACTTCCTGCTGATTCTAAGTTTGATTTTGTCATTGTTCTCGGTCAAAAGTAAATCTCCGACCCCTTCTATAAATTTTTTAAATCCGCATCCACCCCGTTTTATATTGTTCCCTCTTGACAAATAGTAGCTGTTCGTTGCATTATGGAAATAAATGGTGATAAATGGTGAAAGTTGTAGGAAATCATGTTTTTAGGATCATTTGAACCAAATTTAATGGGAGGAGGCCGTCTGGCTCTGCCTAAAAAGATCAGGGAAGAGCTGGGAGGTCAAAGAATGGTATTAACAATTGGTTTTGAGGAGTGTGTGTTCGGTTTTACAGAAAAAACGTGGGAAAGTGTTACATCACCGGAGCTGTCCCGTCCTTTATTTTCAGATCGGGCAGGCAGGGATTTAAGAAGAAAGATGTGTTCTGAGGCCATACAAATTGAATTAGACAGTCAGGGTAGGT
>MFJA01000028.1:7693-8645 GCA_001779055.1 Candidatus Gottesmanbacteria bacterium RBG_16_37_8 | reverse complement strand
GAGATGCCTGCCGGCAGACTTTCCGTAAAAACTTATGTTGTACCTCCTGAAAAAAGACAGGCAGCTTATAACTGGATAAAAAAACAGATAACAGATGGAAATACTAAACAACAGGCTTTTATTATCTGCCCGCTCATTGATGACTCGGAATCATTAATTACTGTTAAATCAGCGAAAAAGGAATTTCAAAGATTGAAAGATGAAATATTTCCGCAACTTAAACTTGGTCTTATACACGGCCGGTTGAAATCAGATGAAAAAGACAAAATAATTAATAATTTTAAGAATAATTTATTTGATATTCTGGTAGCCACACCCGTAGTTGAAGTAGGCCTTGATATAAAAAATGCCACCATTATTATGATTGAAGCTGCAGACAGGTTTGGATTGTCCCAACTGCATCAGTTGAGAGGAAGGGTCGGCCGGGGGGATAAACAATCTTATTGTCTTCTTTTTTCAGAAAATCCTAAAAAAGAAACACTTGAACGATTAAAAATTATGGAAAAATTTCAGATCGGAATTAAATTGGCTGAATATGACCTGAAGATTCGAGGCCCGGGCCAGTTTTTTGGAAGTCATCAGCATGGTCAGTTAGGTCTTAAATTTACTGATTTTTCTGATTTATCTTTAATAAAAACAACCAAAGAAGCTGCTGCCGATATCTTAAAACTTGATCCGCAACTTGACACTCTGCCCCTCTTGCGGGAGAAAGTAATTCCTTATACAATACAAAATATAGCGCCAGACTGATATAAGTTGAAAATTATATGACACCTTTACCAAAAAGAAGACATTCCAGCAGGAGATCAGGTAAAAGAGAAAGAATAGCTCTTAGAAAATCTTTGCCGTCAACTAACCTCTGTCAGAAATGCGGTCATAGTAAATTACCTCATCGGGCTTGTCCCAAGTGCGGTTTCTACAAATGAAAAAATCATCCGATCCCCGACATTTA
>MFJA01000028.1:7389-7645 GCA_001779055.1 Candidatus Gottesmanbacteria bacterium RBG_16_37_8 | reverse complement strand
AAAAAAATTACATCATTACCGGATGATTATAACAAGATGATAACTCATATGAATTACATTGATAAACTAATCGAAGCTTCTGCTCCGCAATTTCCCTTAATGAAAATTGCCAAAATTGATGTTGCCATCTTGAGACTGGCTATTTATGAATTATGTCTCATTAAAAAGGAACCGCCAAAAGTAATTATTGATGAAGCAATAGAACTGGCTAAAGAATTCGGTTCAGATACCAGTTCATCTTTTGTCAATGGCGTAT
>MFJA01000028.1:2760-7338 GCA_001779055.1 Candidatus Gottesmanbacteria bacterium RBG_16_37_8 | reverse complement strand
CAAAACGATTAACAAACTGAAAAAAATTATTGCCGAAAAATTTGGTGTCTCTCAGGATTTGATTAATAAGGAAGCTGATTTGGCAGGGGATCTTAATTTAGGCAGTCTTGAAATTTCCGATTTGCTATCAATAATCGTCCGTGAATTTGACTTGCATATAGATGAAAATGACCAGATAGAACAAGTTAAAACAGTCGATGATTTGCTTAATTTAATCGAAAACTACTCTGAAGAATTATAGGCGTAATAAATATGTCTGAATTGGAAGATTTAAAAAAACAATTAAAAATCAAAATCAAGAATGAAAATCTTCTTAAACTGGCCTTTATCCACCGTTCTTATCTAAATGAAGCAAAAGTTAAAAAGGAAAGCAACGAAAGATTGGAATTTTTAGGCGACAGCATCCTGTCTTTCTCAGTCTCAAAATATCTATATCTTAACTATCCAAAGCTTCCTGAAGGAGAACTTACAAACTTAAGATCAAGTGTCGTCAAAACCCAAACTTTGGCCATCATAGCTAAAGAATTAAATCTGGGACATTTTTTGAAACTTTCCCGCGGTGAGGAAGATGGAGGAGGAAGGAATAATCCGTCAATTCTGGCCGATACTTTTGAAGCTCTCCTGGGAGCTGTATTTTTAGACAGCGGATTATCTGCTGTTGAGAAAATATTGGACAAATATCTCTTTGTCTTATTTCCTCAAATATTTAAAGATAAAACGTATAAGGATTCTAAAAGTTCATTTCAGGAAATGGTCCAGGAAGAAACTAAAGTTTCACCTGTTTATAAGGTTGTCAACGAAAAAGGACCCGACCATGCTAAAGAATTTACCGTGGCGGTTTTCGTCAATAATAACATTTGGGGGGAAGGTTTAGGCAAAAGTAAACAGGAGGCGGAACAAAAGGCGGCTACATCAGCTATTGAGAAATGGAAGAGAAAATAATATAATCCGTAAATTATGGCTACAGTAATTAAATTAGTTAGACATGGCAGAAAAAAAAGACCTTCGTACCGCATTGTAGTGGCCGAAAAACGGTCAAAAGTTACAGGTGCAGTTAAAGGTACTATCGGATTTTATGATCCGTCTGTTAATCCGCCTAAAATTGAGGTTAATCAAAATGAACTGAAAAAATGGCTTTCAGTAGGCAGTAAACCGACTGACTCTGTTAAAAAATTATTAAAATTATGAAGGAATTTCTCGAATATCTTTTGAAGCAGATTGTCGAAAAAAGGGAAGCTGTAGTAATCGAAGAAATAAGCCTGGAAGACAACAGTTTTCAATATAATATCAAAGCAGAAACCGCAGACATTGGTAAAATTATCGGAAAAGACGGCAAGATTATTCAGGCAATAAGACAGGCAGCTAAGATTTTAGCCGTAAAAAAAGGCATCAGGGTAAGAATCCAAATTGCTTAAATGGTTATTACCATACTTACTCTTTTTCCCGAATTTTTTCATTCCGTTTTTAACTCTTCAATTATCGGCCGGGCACAAGGAAAAAAGAAGATTTTAATCCGTCTTGTTAATTTTCGCGAATTCACTTCTGACCGTCATAAAACTGTTGACGATAAACCCTACGGTGGAGGAGCAGGCATGCTTCTGAAAATTGACATTCTTCACCGCGCGCTTGAATCTTCCAAAATAAAAAAAGCCAAAGAAAGAATAATTCTGCTTGATCCGACAGGTAAAATATTTAACCAATCGTTAGCCAGAAATTTAATCTCTTATGACCATTTAATATTAATCTGCGGTCACTATGAAGGTATTGATTTCAGGATAAATAATTTCATTGATGAAAAAGTCTCAATCGGCCGTTTTATTCTAACCGGCGGAGAAATTCCGGCTATGGCTATTACTGACTCTGTAACCAGATTAATTCCGGGAGTTCTCAAAAAAGAAGAAGCTATTTTAAATGAATCTTTTTCTAACGGTCAATATTTTGAAGCTCCGCAATATACCAGACCTGTCAATTATCGGGGGTATAAAGTACCTGCAGTTTTATTAAGCGGAAATCACCAAAAAATCTCCGGCTGGAGAAAAAAGGGGGCCAATAAAAGAATATCAGTTAGAAAAAAGTAATTTCCGTTTTTAAAGAAATAAATTATTTTTCCCGACTGGCACTTCTTGCTTTGTTTCTTCGATTATCCCAATAGGATATTGATTTTCCAGTATTTTTTTAAAAATCTCCTGGTAATTTTGATTGAATTCCGGAATAGCAGAATCAACTGCTCCAATTTCTTTAGGTAATGGATTAAAATAAGTATTGCCGGTAATATTGGCTTTGACTAAACCGTAATCCATGACTTCTATCTTTATATTATCGGTAGTAATTAATCTTCCGGATAAATTGGATAACTCAATGATAAAATTCTGCAATTGGTCAATAGTTCCTATTATTTCCAAATTTATTGGTACGGAAAAACTTTCTAAAGCATCACTTTTTTTAAGTAATGCTGAACTTGTCGAAATTACTCCCAATTGAAAATCAGTTCTGGTTATTGATACACCCAGTTTTTGCTGCAGGGTATCAAGAGTTGTAAATAATAAAACATAATCTTTATTATCCGGGACAATATAATTTAATTTAATAAAATTATCCTTTAATAGCCGCTCGTCAACTGAATTTAAAACATTGCTTTTATTCTGCAAAATTGTTAATTTTTGCTGCAACATTTCTCCGTTTCTTTTTAACTCTCCGGCTTTAAAAATATTGGGTATTAATGATTTAACAATTAGAAATCCGATAAAAATTAAAACTACCAGACATGTAAGAGGAATTTCATAATGTTTAATTATCTTTAAAAAATTTAGATTACGGTCTTTCATTGGCTCATTTTATTGACAGTTAAATTTATCGAAAGAGTATAACTGCCATCTGTCTCTCTAACAATTCCAGCTGCCTGGATATCCTTGAAATTATTACTCTTTTCTAAGAACTTAAGTTCATCAATAAAATTTTCAAGCGTATCAATTGAGGAAGTTTTTACGTTTAATCCGGCCGGTCCTTTACTGTCTATAGTTGATGCTGTAATTACTACATTGTTGATTTGAGTTTTATATAATATAGGTAAAGTATTAACTATTATTTTTGTATCTTTAGACATAATTCTTTTTATAGTTTCCAAAACGCCAACAGATGTCATATAAATTGACTCAGAAGATTTTTTAGCTGATATTTCACTTTCCAGTTTATCAACCTGACTCTTAATCTGATTATATTCTTCAATATTTGTATTAACATAAATTAGGGAAATGGAATAAGCAATAATAAAAACAATTAAAACTGTTACAGTTATTAATGGAGAAATTTTTTTAAACCGCCTGATTAATTCGGGTTCAGGTTCAGCTTCAATTAAAAGATTAATGGTTTTTTTACTCATGCTAAATTTCTTTCAAAGCTAAACCGATCGCAGTAGTATATATAGGAGCGTCCTGATTTAAAGTAGTTAAGACATCCTGATCAACCTCTATGTTGATAAAAGGATTACTGATTTGAGAATTAATACCGATATTTTTTGTTGCAGACAGCATTAATCCCGGCATTTTAGCCGCTCCTCCGGAGATAACAAGAGTCATCAGTTCTTCTTTGGGATATTCTTCCCTAAAATAGGCCATAGTTTTATCTATTTCGGAAAATAAATTATTAAAAAACGGGCTCATGATTTTTCCTAATTTGCCTTCTAATTTATCTTCTTCAATACCATAGGTTTTTTTATATTCCTCAGTTTGCTGAAATTCAAAACCCAATTCTTCAGAAATGGCTCTTGTTAGAGTGTTGCCTCCTATGGGAAATATTCTGGCAAATACCAGGAGCTGTTGCCTTATAATTGCTATTTCTGTATTAGTAGCGCCAATTGAGACTAAAAGGATATTAGGAAGCGTTGGTAAGGAATTTATTGTTGATCGGATTGACGCCAGAATTTCTGTTTCTATTGCTACCGGATTTAATCCTGATAAACTGACAATTCTCATATATTTTTCAATCAGAGAAATGGGAGCAGCCACCAACAATAGTTTCATTTTTTTGCTGGTTTCATTTTTACTGATTAGCGAATAATCTATTTTTACTTTATTTAAAGGTAAAGGAATGTATTCTTCTGCTTCCCATTGAATACTTGATTCCAACTCTTTATCGTTCATAATGGGGACTTCGATAACCTGGGTCACCACTTTATATGAAGGCAAAGAAATAGATACATCTCCGGTTGCAAGTTTCATATCATGAGCCAATTGATTTATCGCATTGGCAATAACCTGCTCATCACTTCTGCCCGTTGAATTTGCTTCCACTTTAGGTGTCGGAATATATCCGGCTGAAAGTAAACTGACTTTATTTTTGTTGCGTGATAATTGGACAGCTTTGATAGTCTGTGATCCAATATCCAATCCCAGTAAGATTTTTGACATTAATTTAAGTATGAAATTTGACTATCTAAATGTCAATTAGTGGCTTTTTCTAATTCTCTGAGAAAAAAGTAAAATCCAAAAGAGACGGTAAAACAGGATAACTCTGAAATACTTGAATTTTTCTGGCAACACCTGTTGCTGTCTGACCGATGCTGGAAATTATTTTTCCTTG
>MFJA01000028.1:1573-2709 GCA_001779055.1 Candidatus Gottesmanbacteria bacterium RBG_16_37_8 | reverse complement strand
AGGTTGAATTCTTAAAAATAAAAGAATTGATAGCGGATTTACCCCAAAATCTGTGGTATTGGAGTTGGCATCAGTTGCCGGAATGATAAACCTCCGATACTGAAAACTGCTTCCGCAATAATTGCCTAAAATATTAGCCAATATAAAACCGTTATCGCGTGAAATGGAATCAAATGCTTTTTTGGCTATCTTATCTTGACCTCCGTCCTTATAAAACATACTGACCATAATTGCCGGTGTAGTGCCGCTTTTGCTTCCAAAACAGATTTCAATTGTGGCATTAGTCGGATATGAATAGCCTGATTCGTTGACTGATCCGTCCAAATTATGCTCAATGAGCCAAACTGTCTGACTGTTGTCAACCTCTGTTAAAGGTAAATTATACTTGTTGGCATCTCCTCCCAACTCCTGTACGGCAAAATTAGCTGAAGCTCCCTCCAGTGAAACAGTGCCTGTTGGACCAACTGCGATATTGCCTCTTAAGGCTGTTTCTATTCCTGCCTCAGCGGCTGAAAAAGCCCGGCTTGACTGTTCAATCTGTGAGGAAATTCTGATGTCTGTTATTGTCCTGGAAATTAAAGAAAGTCCGACAGTCAATCCGACTACGGTAATTAAAACCAATATTAAGACTATCTGTCCTCTATCAAGACGGCCTGTTATTTTTCCGAAACGATTTCTCATGGAGATACCTCCTGCCAATTAACCTGCGGTCTGCCTAAATAGGGCAATAAATCAATTACATATTTAGGTTGGTAAATAAAAGTATAAGCCGGGTTAGTAAAGCTGTAGTATTTTCTCTGAAAATTAATGTTTTTGGCATAGACCATACCGTCAAAAATTATCGGTTGGTCGCCCTCGGCAATTGAAAATGTCTGACTGGAGATATAAAGACCCGGAATCCTGGTCACCTCACCGTCAATATAAATATTACCGTTAACTATAAATACTGCTGTATCCTGCGGATCAGCCAAAGTGAAATTCTGCGTTATTTCAAGTGATCCCGATATAAGGAAAATTGTTACATCTTTATTGGGTGTTCTGTTGCCGTCAAAGGTAGTATCTAAAACGTAATAACCTAATCCCGAATAGGAATAAATGGAATTAACAGTATCCAAATTGGGAGATATAGTCGGTGT
>MFJA01000028.1:392-1525 GCA_001779055.1 Candidatus Gottesmanbacteria bacterium RBG_16_37_8 | reverse complement strand
CGGGTTGGAGTTACTGTCGGTGTCGGCGTTCTGGTCGGAGTAGGTGTTCTGGTCGGAGTTATTGTCGGAGTAGGCGTTCTCGTCGGTGTTCTGGTCGGAGTCAAAGTTGGAGTTGGCGCAGTTGCCGTTTTGATAGCTATAGCTATAATTGCCCAATCACTATCAGCACTAAGATTATTATCTGTTCCTAAAGTAATAGTATTTGGAGAGGATACAATCTCATACCAGGTAGATGCTCTGGCAGTCTCACCGCTGGATCCTGCAGGATTGTTCAAACTGATAGTTGTTTCCCCGGTTGCCGGAGGATTTGAAAGAGTAGGACTTCTATGCCAAGCTGCCGCAAATGCCAAACTATTGCTGGTTAAGGTAGTTATATTAATTTTCACATCATTACTATCAATTGAAGGAGGCCCGGCATCGGAAACCAGAGCTTCAATGGCGCCTGATCCATTGGTTCCGGAAATATTCACACCGGAAAACCTGCTGGCAACAGCCACTGCCGGTGTTGAACCAGAAAGAGATACAACAATAGATCCGGAACTTGGAGACGAACCCATAGCTCTGAATAAAGTTATTCCTCCTTGCCCCTGAGCATTATCAACATCGGCAATGACATTAAAAGTAAGATTGTTGCCAGTGCCATCAACTGACACGGATACAGTTTCGTTTCTCAAAGCAACAGCCACAATGATTAATTCGTTAGGCTGCGGAGTCCAGGAAGGTAGAGTAATGGAAGTTGTATTATCAGTAAAATTTGTTACCGTCTGCTGAAGGGAAGTAATACCATAAACTTTTGGAGTATGAAAAATACTCTGTCCGGTAAAAATAACTATTAGAATTAAAGTTAATATCAGTAAGAAGCTTATTTTATTTTTCATTTTGTATTTTATTAAATTATTTAGCACCAACGGTAGAATTATTAACAGCTTTAGCTCTATTTTTTAAAGTTTCCCAATAATAGGTAAATGAATAGGCATTAGACCTTGTTCCTTCGGCCTCCCATTCAACCGGAGATGATCCGCCAAATCCGTAATCACCGCCGCCTGATAAGGACCAGATAACACCGGCTGAGTTGGGATTAAGCAAAGGTGTCGGCATCAGGTCAAGGAAGTATTTACCTACCGGTATAGGCT
>MFJA01000028.1:0-220 GCA_001779055.1 Candidatus Gottesmanbacteria bacterium RBG_16_37_8 | reverse complement strand
CTTGAAGAAACATTGCCTAAATTATCACGTGACTGGACAATTCCGTATAGCTCCATCCCGTCGCTGGTCACAACTGTAACCGAATTATTATCGCCAATCCACTCCAAATCCATTACGGTATTTCCGGGTTGCGTCCAAAAATAGGGATGGTAGCTGGACGTATATCCGCACCCGTCACTGGCCACAACTTTATTCCAGCTGCATTGGAATGTTGTATCAC
>MFJA01000027.1:12893-18200 GCA_001779055.1 Candidatus Gottesmanbacteria bacterium RBG_16_37_8 | reverse complement strand
TACAAAAGTTATTATAAATTTTTCTCAATGCTAAAGATTGACCAAAAAGATGTCAAGCAATTGGTCAAGTCTTTGGGGGGATTGTCCGGTTTTAATTTTATAGTCTAACTGCAGAAGCTGTCTGTATAAAAAAATCAATTTATGATAATCAAAATTTTTCGCCTGTCTTTTAAATTTAAAGAACTGCCAATCCGGAATACCCAAAATATTCTTTTGTTCAGCATTTGATGCAATCATATAGCGAAATTGTCTGATGATTAAGCCAAAAATTAATTCCGGTTCGCTACTTTTAAGCAGTGAATGGAAATGGTTAAGAATTTGGGAAGACGGTTGACTGCCGAGCCCATCCAAAAATTTAAAAATATAGCCTTCAAAATCAAACTTATGGATTTCTGTTTTGGCAGGCAAGAGACCAATTTTTTTCTTATCGATTTCCTTATTTTCCCAGAAGATTAACGATATTGGCAGTTTAGGATTGATCAGGTAATCAAGAATTTTTATTTTATCTTTGGATTCTTTTGCCTGAAAAAAGTTTTCCAGTATGATTATTTTACCGACTGCAACTATTGAATTTGATTCACAGGCTAAGAGCAGTTCATTAAAACTAATTTTTCTGCCGTCCAGATAAATTTTTTCCTCTTTTGAAGTTTCCAAAATTTGTCTCAATTTCATTCGTGATTTGGCATTATCGTTACCGTGAATAAGAATTAGCATAGATAAAATTATGTTTTAATTTCCAATTAATTTCTGATAAAGAGCTTCAACTCTTCTATGATCAATTCTTTGTGATCTCGTCCTATGAGGAAGTAAGCTACCTGAAAAGTTTCGGGGGATATGTAAGAGTTCGTGGATAAGCACTTTATGCTGTTCCGGTTTATTTAACTTATCGAAACGCTCCGAGATAACTTCAATAACATAATATGAAGGGAGATTTAAAGCCAATTGCCAGACTCTGGGAAAATTCCATATTCTGGCAATTGCTCTTGAGGTAGAACCTGTTGAACGAAAACAAATAAGACGCCGGGGATTTACATGAACAAATTGCAGTTTTTTTATTATTTTATTAATTTCTTTATTGATTTCAGGAGCTTTAATAAATTCCATAGATAAACTTATTTGACAATTCAATTAATTTAAACTAGTATCTATTATAAATCAACTCTTGCCCCGAAAACTGTTCCCAATATTATGTTCCGTAAAGTTTTTTATTTTACTATAGTTTTTATATTTCTTCTGTCTCTCTCAATTTTAACAGGGAAGTCTCTTCAAGCTGCTCCTTTTGGTAATTATGTTATATTAAACGGCGGTTTTATTAAAGCAGAAAACCAGGATACAGTTCCTCCGACAGCTTTCAGTTTTGAAATCTGGATTAAGCCTAAATACACTTCGGGAATACGACAGATTTTATCTATTGGAAATATTTCGGGCAATAAAAAATATTATCAGATAGGCATTAACGGAGGTTCTTTATCTTTATCATATATGTTCAATGAATCCTCTTTAAGAGTAATCAACGCCGGACATCTGACTGAAGAAACCTGGCAGCATATAGGAATAACAATAGACCAGCAAGCCACAAATCTTTTTATAAACGGTCAGAATGTCATAAGTGTTTCCGGAGCAACTAATTTAAAAAGAATCGGGCCCGATATTATATTAGGCAGTAATATACCCGGCGGTCTTTCTTCCGGCAGCCAAAATTATTACGGAGAAATCGATATGATGAGAATATCTTCCATAACCAGAAACATCAGCCAAAACTGGCAAACACAGGTTTATGAGTCGAATTTGTCTTCTGACCAGTCAACAGTAATTCTCTGGAATTTTGACGGTACAAGAGGTGAAGTAACCGCCGTAGATTCTTCTTCATATTCATTAAGCGGATTCTTACAGGGAGGAGATATTAAAATTCATTATTTCGGTGTAATGCCAACACCAACCAAATTTACTCATTTTGTTTTACCAACTTTACCCGTTATCAGAAGAATACCCTGGCCAACTTCTCAACCGACTCTAGTTGTACCAACCAACAGCAACCCCCAACCAACATTGCCAAGCAGCAATTATGACGTCAGAGAAAACAGACCGCAATTACCCCGGTAAAAAAAGTTAATTATGAAGGATGCATTGACTGCATCCGCTGCTTCGAAGATGAGCCTTCAAAAAAACCTGTCTGCCTGTTTTTCTTTTTTTAATAAGGCCCACACTGGCCAGCTTATTTATATGAAAAGTGACTGTTGGCTGTCTTAATGTCAGTTTTTTAACTACTTCATTAACTGTAGCTTCCCTGTCTATTTTTTTCAGGTATTCCAATATAAACAGTCTTGAGGAATCACTGGCAGTTATTAAACATTTACGGCATCGAAGATTAATCATATTGGCTAAAATCTATAAGTAGCATATTCTTCTATTTTTTAAAAGTCAATTTTTCGGGTAAAAATTAAGGAAAAGGCAAATATTAGAAGAATCCGATATAAATTAAATATTATTGGTAGCTGGTTAAGACTGCTCCGTCATCATAAATCATACCTATTCCGCGCTGATAACGTTTGGTTGATGGCGGTGTTTCTTCAACCAATAAAACATCGTTAAAGGTGCCTGCCGGAGTAGTGAAAGATTGACCCATTGAGATATGTTCTGCTCTGTCCATGGCAATACCGGGAGCTATTTCCTGCTGGTACTTTTGGCCAACAGCAGGATGCGCCGGCATGATAATTCCCGGTTTGTTCTGTCCAACTCCGGCCCTCCAGGCACCACTATGTCCTGTAATTTGACCACCGGAATAGATATCCACATCTTCTCCGAAATAACAAACGGTACCGTCAGGTGCCTGAACGAAAAAGTTACGGGAGATTTCAATTAGTGAACCATTTTTCCATTCACGCTCCTCTATTACCCTGGTAGTTACTCCGGCTACTGCTTCAGTTTGGTTAAGTACGCTAAACTGGACTTTGAAAGAAGCATCTTCAATAACCAATACTTTACCTAAAGGTAAAGGATAAAATTCATTAGTAATATTTAATGAAAAAGGGCCTCTAGACGGATCACAAATACTTATATCCAGTTCCCCAACTTGCGGCGTAGGAATTGAGCCTGGAATAGTAGGAGTAGCATTTGGATTAGCAGTTGGTTTTGGTTGTGAAGAATAATTATTTAACCAGACTACATAATCAAGACCGTCTACTTTACCGCTGCCGTTATAATCTCCGTCTCTGCCTCCATTGACAGTTGACCGGTTATAGTGGTTGAGCCAAATAACATAATCTATACCGTCAATTTTGTTATCACAATTGGCATCACCGCTGGACTGATAAGGACAAGTTGTTTGAGCCTGAACGCTGGAGAGAAAATAATTTAATGATAATAAAACAGAGAAGAGGAGAATAAAATATGAAACTACAATATTAAGCATATTCACTTAAGTATCCCTCTTAAACTTAACAATTGCAACTTCTTTTAATATATAATAAGAAATAAACAATAATAATTAAAAACAATGAAAAAACGCTTTTCATTAGGATTTATCGCCTTTTTTCAATCGCTGGGCCTTTTTCTTTACTGCAGTTTGGTTGCTGTCATTTTTTGGAAAGGAAATTCCTGGTTCGGAAGAGTTCCCAATTATATAGGTCCATTGCTTTTCTTAACTCTTTTTACAACATCTGCTCTTGTTTGCGGTTTCCTGGTTCTAGGTTACCCTTTTTTATTAATTTGGGAAAGAAAAAAACCGATAGAAGCGATGAAACTGATAGGTTTTACAGTTTTGTGGTCAATGTTATTTGTGTTAAGTATTTTATTTCTAATAAGCAGAATATTTTAAATTGAACTAAAAATTAATTATCTAGCGGATCAGGCGGTTTATAGGCTTCATCTTTAGAACTTGTATATTTTCCTTTTGATCCTTCAATCTTTAAAAGTCCTATCTTTTTGAGAAATTCAATTATTTTTTTAATAAATTGCATATCCTCACCTCCTTGTATTAGATTATACTCCCTCGCAGGCGAAGTTGGAACATCAAGTCCCGGTTAATAATGTTATAATTTAAAATATATGAAAGGATTTAAAAGTATAAAAAATAATAGATATAATAACCGGATGAGTTCAAGTAAACTTTCAAAGAAATCTAGAAATATAAGCAGATTACAGGAAAAACAAATTAAAAGAGGCAGATTTACTAAATACCCGTAACCTAAAAAACTGAATAATAACTGCAATGACTTCTATTATTCCCTTTACAGCTGATGGCATGGAAAAAATAAAGGCAGAAAAAGAAACTCTTTTACTGAAAAGAAAAGATAAAGTAGATAGCTTAAGAATAGCACGGGAAATGGGTGATCTCTCGGAAAATGCCGCTTACAAGATAGCCAGAATGGAGTTGTCTTCTCTTGATTCAAGAGTCAGATATTTGAGTTATCTTATAAGAGCAGGCAAAGTACAAACATCACCCATCATTGGGAAAATCGGGATAGGTTCAAAAATAACCATTTTACAGGATAATAAAAATCTTGCATTCGAAATTGTTGGCAGTTTTGAATCAAATCCTGCAAAAGGAAAGATATCCCACCTTTCACCTTTGGGAAAAGCACTTATGGGAAAAGCTGCAGAAGATAAAATTACCGTCAGCACCCCCGGCGGTTCAAACTCTTATAAAATAATATCGGTGAAAAATTAATATTTAGAGAATAAGATTTGATTATTCAGGTGGAAGATTTTCTTCTCCAGTATCGGTATTAACCATTTCGCCTGCTTTGAGCCATTGAACATAAGGACAACCTGTAGCTTTTCTTTCGACTTTATCCCAGCCGCTTGTCGAGCATTTCTTCATTTTTTTACCGGCTGCTGTCGTATATAACACCAAGGTTGATCCGCATTCAGGACATTCTTCTTTCAGAGGTTGCGTTGTGCCGTTTATCCATTCAATGAACTCGCATCCTGTGGCTTTTCTTTCCACTTTATCCCATCCCCCGGTTGAACATTTTTTCATCTTCTTGCCAAATCGGGTGACAGCCAAAACTAAAGGTGATCCGCACTTGGGACACTTTTCATCAAGGGGAACAGGTTCAACAGGGTACCATTTTACGAAACTACAGCCTGTAATTTTATTGGTTTGCGGATCCCAATTACCTTTTGAGCATCTTTTGAGTTTTCTGCCTGATGGTGTAGTAACTTGTTCACCCAAATCGCTTCCGCATTTGGGACATTTTTCTACCTGATTTAAATCATCATTTTGCATATCTTCAATCATTTTAAAATTGAAATTATTCTATGTAAAGGAGAAATTTATTATAAGATTTTCTTATGGCGTCAATT
>MFJA01000027.1:10501-12868 GCA_001779055.1 Candidatus Gottesmanbacteria bacterium RBG_16_37_8 | reverse complement strand
ACCTCTTAACGTTGATACTAATCACTGTTAAGAAATCGAGATATTATGTACGTTTTACGTTTTTAGCGCTTGGACCTTTTTCACCATCTACGACATCAAAGGTAACGGCCTTGTCTACCTTAAGATCGTCAAAAGTAACACCGCTCAGATCATTCGAGTGAAAGAAAAGGTCTTTTGTTTCACCTTCGCGGCTAATAAATCCAAATCCTCTATCAGTTTTCGTTTTAATAGTTCCGGTCATAATATTTTTGATAGATTTAATTAATTAATCTATTGAATCTCCTTTCTGTAATAGAAGTATAACACATTATTGTTCTGACTATTGGTTGAATTTGGATTGCAATTTGGTAAATAAATAAAACATGAAAAAGAGTGGATCCAATTATCTATCAGATGCGTTAAACAATTCGCGTAAGAACCTAAGCTAGATTTCTAAATTATATTTTGTAAAAATAATTAAATAAGACTTAGCTATCGTAAACTCGGATAAGAAGAGAGTTAGACTCTGGTACAGGTTGTTGGACGAAGTTAGAAATTACTATTTATTCTTCATCCCTCTTTCCTATACGAAGTAATTAGCTATGATATGTCATCCCGACCTTATCTATTTTTTACCCATCATATCACTCATCGGCTCGACTATTTTCCAATAGGAATCTTTTCGGACGACTTTGCCATTCTGAAATTCCCAAATATCACAACCTCGAACTTTCAAAATATCGCCTGAAGTTGTAGTTCCAGTGAGCGTCCATACTGATAGACCCATATCTACATCTGATGACACCCAATGTCTATCATCTCCGTAGTGAACGTCAGGAATACCTTCGAATCGGCTGGCAAGAGCTTTACGCACCTGACCTTTGCCGATGAAGCGTTGTCCCCAGGGTTCAGGGCCCCTTGGAAAATCAAAGGAGCAGTCATCAGAGAAAAATTCCATAATCGCATCGAGATCATGATTATTGAATGCTTCAAGAATTTGCTTTAAAGTCCCGACTGTTACAGAGTCTCTCTCTTTAATTCCCGTATTTAAAAGGGGATTAAAAGGGGACGGTTCTCTTTTAGACTCGAATTTTGCCATTTTCTTTAAACGATTGCATTCGTTGACTTTTTTAAGTACACCTTATTTACCGAAGTTCAAACCGGCACTTTAGACTATTGGAATAAGATTTACCACAGCTTAAATAAGTATATTTATGCCAATTTATAAGTCATATGGAGAGGCATAGTGCCAATTGTAAATAACATCTTATTTATTCTTCGCAAACAATCAATGTTACTTGTTATTTCCGACAAATAATTGGAATATGAGGCTGGTAGATTATCTTTGCGAAGTTCTGAATTGTCCTTAATCACTAGGTTTTCCATTGTTTGAGAATTGAGGTTTTATTTTCACTTCTTATTATAAGTTTGGTATACTTTATAAATTCCAAAAATAAATCCTATAGGACCCGCAATCCCTTCTCTTATCCCAAAAAAAGATAATATAGTACCCAAAACAATACTTATTCCAACCCACCAAAAGAGAAATATTAAAAATAAATTTATAATAGAATGAGCCTTTTTTTCTTCCTTTTTTACTTTATTAGTATCTTCATTTTTTAACTCTAATGGTTCTATTGGAATAGTTATATTCTTTTTTAAAATTGATATTGTAATTAATAATAATCCCGTTATTCCAATTATTGTACTCATTACTTTACTTATTTCTACCCATGCAAAAGATAGTACAAAAAATATTATACCGAGAATAAATATATATAAATTTATAACTCTTTTTTCCATGATTATTAGCCTTCGAAAGGTAAAATTACTTATTTTATTCTTTCACTTTTTTATATAATTCAACTTTATTATCATTTATCCAGATATACAAATATATCAAGTATTCCAGATTAATTCCTCTTTTATAAAGTTTTAAACTCCTACCATCCTTCAAAATTTTTTTAAATTTGGGGGAAGCATTTAAAAAATGGGCTGTTTTCATCAAATGATGGTAAATATGCCCTTAAAACGACTGGAAAATGAGAAATGGTACAAGATACCTTTTCAGACCCAAAAAGCCTTTTTACCCCTAAGACAGCCTCGTTTTTAAAACCTTATCCTTAATGTTTATAAGCCAGTCTGATCGGAGCTGGTTATATTTCACCTTCCGGCTGAGAAATTGATTCTATCCCTAGTTTTTCCTTAGTAATTTGGATTAAATTCAATCCGGTTTCCATCTTAGCCTGTTTTTCTTCAACTAAATCAGAATCAATATTTTCATCAGTCAGGTTTTCAATGTTTTTTTGAACAACGCCTTTAACCAGTTTTACCCCTGTCAGATATTGGCCGTATGTTTCCTGATATTCCCTGTCGGGTTTTAATTCT
>MFJA01000027.1:9107-10477 GCA_001779055.1 Candidatus Gottesmanbacteria bacterium RBG_16_37_8 | reverse complement strand
TGAAAATTAATCAAAGTCTCTTTAAACTCTCCCGGAGTTGAGTTACCTACTAAATAGTCAGCATACCGGCTACCGAATATCTGAATTGTTTTATCTGTATCACTTACCATTGATTTGAATTGAGGAAGAAAGTTATTCTATTTAGGGTGATTGATATACATGAGGATTGACGCCAAAATCAGAACTAAACCGATTAAAAACAGATTACGGGTCTATAAATCCTTAAATAAGATTTTGAAGAATAATTTCATACTTTTTATCATGTTATACTAAATATACTTATTTTTATATGAAAGAATACTTAAACGATTTTTTTTGGGGAATTATTCTAATGGTACTAGTTGTAATTTGGTTTACTTTAGTAGAGATAAAAGGAGTTCTTAAAGAAATTTATAGCGATACCCACTATACTTCCGCTTCTACAGATTACCTGAAAAATATTGAAAATATATTAGAGGATATAAGAAATAAATAATAAGACACCTTCAGCTTATAATAAAATAATGTTGAATAAGTAATGAAAAGAATAATATTTAGTATATTGGGAATAATTATTCTTTTTGGTCTGATATTTGTGTTTTTACACCAAAATCTTATCAATATCGGATCAGAACTAGCTGATGAGCATTGTATAAAGATAAATCCTCTTATAATTCAAAGAAAAAATCTTTATATCGATTTTATGAAAGCCGTGATGTCACAGGGTACTGATGAGGAATTTTATACACCATTTAATACATATTTTGAAACTACAAAAAAATACATAGTGGAAGAAAACAATTGGTTAAAAAAGCATAAAAAATTTACAAGTAGAATAGATTTTAGGTTGTTACTTCCACAAAATATGCAGAAAATTGCAGATACTCAATTTATCCATTATGAAACTGAAAAAGAAATATCTCAATTAATACTTGATGAACTAAATACTAAAGATATTAGAATACAAGAAGAAATTCATAATAAGATCGTGGAAAAAGTTAAGATTGCTAAAGAGGCTAGTACTGAATACGACCGTTTGTGGAATATTCCAAGAAGTAATTGGGATATGAGAAAATATATTGCAAAAATTCCAACTCCCAAGTGTCCAATAGAAAATTACGATATTCCTGATGTCCCAGACTATTTGGGAATAAACAAATAATATAAATCAGATATAGCTATGAGAAATAAAATAATAATAAGAAATAAATATTTTTTAATTACCGGAATTGCAGTAATTGTATTAATCCTGTTTTTACTAGTATGGCAAGTAGTTAATCTTTCTAATCAAAATAAAAAATTAGCTGAAGAATTAATGATAATAAAATTAGAGAAAATATATGATGAATATATGTCAACTACACTTACACCTCAACCATCATATACTCCGT
>MFJA01000027.1:8742-9042 GCA_001779055.1 Candidatus Gottesmanbacteria bacterium RBG_16_37_8 | reverse complement strand
AAAGTAGCAAGTGATTTTTTTGCATATGCAAATACTGATCTAAAAAACAAGATAAAAGAAAAATTTTCTCAAGATGGTGGTGATTTTATTATAAATTTTGCTAATGATCTTGATAATAATCCTGGTACACTTGCTGCTTTTGAAGCAGGCGTAGAAAAAGAAAAAGTACTTCAACAAAATAGAATATATATTAATCGTTAAATATTACTTCTAACTGAGTGGTATAATTAATTAATGGTAGCTTATACCTCGCTAAAGCGAGGTTTTATTTTAAAAAATATATGAGTAACAATAATCGTT
>MFJA01000027.1:1572-8705 GCA_001779055.1 Candidatus Gottesmanbacteria bacterium RBG_16_37_8 | reverse complement strand
TAATTTCTGACCTTGAAAGACTATTTGCTCAGGGAGTATCCGATCTAACAGCCTGTAACCTTGTGGGTGTCTCCAGAGACACATTCTATCGTTGGATGCGGGAGAATCCAGAATTTTCTGACAGAATTTGCAAGGCTAAAGAAAATATGAGGCTTGAGGCTGGAAAAGTGATCTCCAAGGCTATTTTAAAGGATCGGAATATTCAGATTTCACAATGGTACCCCGTGGGGGATTCTACACTTCGCTCTTTGAGCTTCGAGTAGTGATTAATCCGTTATCAGAGACATTATCTTTCGTTAAAGCTACAAAAGGAATATTAAGAAATCGTTTTTTCATAAATGCAATTCCCGAACCTGTTTTTAAATATTTTTCAAATTTTATTGCCTGATTTTCAGTTGGAAATCCACAATACCACGCCAATTTATAATTTAAGTTTGATTTAGTTGATTTAACTTTCCCTGACAGATGTTCTTTTAAACGATTTCTTAAATCCGGAGAATAACCAATGTAGTATCTATTGGTTTTATTATTGAAGAGAATGTACGTATAGTACATTTTGTTAACAGTAGCCTGCTATCTGTAGCTTTAGCGAAAGATAGTACCCCGTGGGGGATTCGAACCCCCGATTCCATGGCTGAAAACCATGTGTCCTGGGCCGCTAGACGAACGGGGCGCTTTTAATTAATTTCATAATCACTTTTTTACTTTTTAGAGATTTAAGATAATATTCACGTTTTTTAGCTTCTGAACGTGTATTAAAGACCTCTTTTATATACTAATTTAAAAGGACCTCTTCCTTTAGTATAGCGTGAATATCCATTATTATGTCTAAAAATTCTTTCTTCTAAATTATCTGTACTTCGTATACACAAAAATATTCCTTGGCCGCTAGTCCCGATACGCTTTGCTATCGGGATCCCGATGGATGTGACCATCGGGAACGAACGGGGCGGCTGAAATTAATTTTAGCATAAATAGATTTTTGCTGTAATAGAAGCTAAATTTTATTATCTTTTTCTACGGTAGGTTTGTTTTTGGGGATATTGGGATTGCTGTTCGATTTTACTTCTTATTTTTTTTAGAATATCTCTGGCTTCATCCTGACCTCCTAATCCAAACGACAATCCGAAAGCCAGAGATAACATGGCAATAATTCCGGTAAATAAAATTTTGACAAGATCTGCTGCAACGCCTAATTGGGTCAAAATTATTAAGGCAGTAAAAAAGAAAATAGCAAATTTGGCGATATTTCCCAGTATTACTGCTTCCTTACCCCCTACTCCATCTATACCATGTCGCACAATATCAAAAGAGAAACGCCCGACAACTAAACCTATCCAACCAATAACTACAGCCATGAAAACATTGGGAAGGAAAAGAAGTAATTGATTAAGGACCTCACCTACTTTAGGGATTTGCCAGGTTTCTACAGCTGAAATGAGAAAGATGAAAATAGTAGTCCATCTGGCCAATTCTGCCAACAAATTCGGCCAAATTTGAATTTCTTTAGCCTTAGCCAGACCGGCTGATTCCAACCATGTTTCTAATCTAATATAACGGAAAATAATTTTAATAAAATCACGAATTAAAGAGGCAATAATAATTCCAATACCAAGAATAATTAAACCGGCAAAAAATTTAGGCAAAAAAGTAGAAGCTACAAAAATTAGCGAATTACTTATTGCACTAAAAGTATCAACTACAAAATTCATATATTTATATTTCTACCGTTATAGGCAGCAAAACCTAAAACTTCTTCCAAGCCATATTTTAACTCCTTTGGCAATAAAGGTAAAGAGAGCGCAGCTGCAGAATGAGCGAAATTTACTGCTTGATCAATTTTTCTGCTTTTAAAGAAAGCATAAGCAAAAGCCGCAGTAAAAATATCTCCTGCTCCTGTTTCATCTTTGATTTTATTAACATTAAATGAAGGATATTCATTTTTTCTACCCTGGTGGTAGACAGTAGCATTTTTTTCTCCTCTGGTAATAACGGCGATAGTTTTATTTCTCCCCCATTTTTCTGCCAAGTAATCAATCTTTTGACAATCCTTTTCGGAAACTACGATAATATCAAATAATTTAAATATGTTCCCGGGCATATTGCAGCTTACAGTTTTGATTTCTTTATTTATTTTTTTTCGAAAAAAGCCCTGCGGAAGCAATACTTTTAAAGAGGAAGATGAACGGCTAATCAACTTTGTTATTTCTGCCGGACTTATATTATTTAAAATCGGTGTTATTAAAACGATATCGTTATCTGTGAGTAAATTTGCCTCTATATGCTGTATACTGGTCAATGATGCATTTTTGATATTATCGACTGTTTGTTTTCTTTTACCATCCTGATAAATATTTCGGAAAATTAAAGTTTTATTAGCAAGCGCTTTTTTAGGAAAAAAAATTGTTTTAGGAAGATATTTTTTGAGAAAATCTTCACCATAGGGGCTAATGATGGTTGTTTTTACATTCAAATTGCTTAAGGTTCTTGCAGTATAGAAACTGGCTCCGCCCGGAGCTGTGATAGACAGACCATTTATTAAGTTATGATCTATGGTTAAATTACCGAAAATTAAGGCCTTCATTAAATAATTGTGGGAAATTTCAATCGGGGTTCACGGGTTTGACTTCAATACTTTTATTTTTTACTTGAGTAGCATCTTTTGAATCAGGTTCAAAAATTTCTTCAAGCATTTTGCCCCCTTTTAATTTTTGAGCTTCTTTACCGACTTTATCTCTTAAATAATACAGTTTAGCCCGTCTTACTTTGGCATGTTTTTTTACTTTGATGCTTTTTATCCAGGGTGAAGATAAAGGAAAAATTCTTTCAATACCGATAGCGGCACTGCCTATCCTTCTGACCGTAAAGGATTTATTCTCTCCCTCTCCTCGCATTTTTATAACAATACCTTCAAATGCTTGAATTCTTTCCCGTGTTTCTTCTTTCTTTTCCCGTTTAGCTCTTCCTGCCACAATTTCCCTTTCGATTAACCTGTAGTTAACCTGTACAGTATCACCAATGAGAATTTTTTTATTATTAAAAGTGATCTGATTTGACATGGTGAGATTTTAGCAGAAGAGGAATGTATTTACAATATTATAAGGAGTTTTTAAAGTATTACCGAAGTTAAAAGAATTTTAAAACATTCCACCAGTTATCGATATATTCATCCCTTTTATTTTGATATTTAAGGTAATAAGCATGTTCCCAAACATCCAAACCTATGATGGGATGATGTCCCTGCAGTAAGGGTGAATCCTGATTAGGAGTTGAATAGACTTGCAGTTTGTTTTTTGCTCTGACTAGCCAAACCCAACCGCTGCCAAACCTAGTTATAGCAGTTTGTTTAAATAGTGCTTTAAATTCATCAATTGAAGAAAATTCTTTTTTTATTTCGGAAACTAATCTTTCGTCTGTATGTTTTTTAGGCGACATTATAGTCCAGAAGAAACTATGATTAAGGTGACCGCCCCCATGGTTGCGAAGAACATTTTTATCTTTTTCAGCCAAACCTAAAGAATCCAGGGATGACATTATCTCTTCCAGTTTTCTGTCAGCCAGTTTGGAGTATTTTTCCAAGAGAGCATTCAGATTGTTGATATAAGCCTGATGATGTTTGGTGTAATGAATTTCCATGGTTCTGGCATCAATGAAGGGTTCAAGGGCGTTATAAGCAAAGGGAAGTTGAGGTAGAGTGTATTTCATAGAACTAGTATAAATTTAGTATCAGTTGTTGTCAATATGCTTTAACGTATGATATTTTAAATATATGGTTACCACTAAAAGAAGCAAAGATAATCCCCTATTTTATTCAAATAAGATTAACAATTGGGAAGCAGAGGCTGCATTTAACGGTTCAATTATCAAGGAAGGATCAGTTTACAACATGGTATATAGGGCTTTTTCTCTATCCCATCTTCACGAGGACGTACGAATGAATCTTTCAACAATTGGAATCTGTCAAAGCGGAGACGGTATTCATTTCAAAAAAAGAAGACAACTTATTGTTCCTGAAAATTCATGGGAAAAGTACGGCTGTGAGGATCCGCGAATTACAAAAATAGATGATCATTATTATATCTTTTATACCGCCCTTTCAATCTATCCTCCAAATGCAGACTCAATTAAAGTTGGTTTGGCAAAAACTGATAATTTAGAAACAATTTCTGAAAAACATTTAATCACCACTTTTAACGCAAAAGCATTTGTACTTTTTCCGGAAAAAATTGGCGGTAAGCTGACAGCCCTTTTAACGGTTAATACAGATAAACCTCCTTCCAGAATATGTTTGGCCCAGTTTGATAAGGAAAATCAGATGTGGGATGAAAAATTCTGGAATAACTGGTATAAAGACCTAAACAGCCATGAAGTACCAATATTTCACAGTGAAAGTGACCATTTGGAAGTAGGAGCTGTTCCTGTAAAAACTGATCACGGATGGATTGTGGTTCTTTGCTATATCCAGGATTATTTCAAAGAACATAGGATCTTCAGAATAGATGCGGCATTTCTTGATCTGACTAATCCTCAAAAACTAATCGGACAGACTGTTGATTCCCTGCTTATTCCTGAAGAGAACTATGAAATTTACGGTATGGTTCCCAATGTAATTTTCCCTACCAGTGCTTTTATTGAAGAAGGACAATTTTTTATTTATTACAGCGCCTGCGATACTTCCATCTGCCGGGCATCGATTACTTTAAACGATCTGCTTGACGAATTAAAACACAATCCGACAGTCAATCCTCACCGTAAAAAAAAGGAGCTATTAGTCCGATTTGACAAAAATCCGATAATTTCGCCTATCCAAAACAATAATTGGGAATCAAAATATACATTCAACGCCGGTGCAATACTGTCCGGAGGTAAAATCCATATTTTATACAGAGCCATGGGAGATGATGATACTTCAGTACTTGGCTATGCCAGAAGCTTTGACGGATTCAATATTGAAGAACGATTGGATAGAGCAGTATACACTCCCAGAGAACAGTTTGAAATGAAAACACATCCCGGTTTTTCAGGCTGTGAAGATCCAAGACTGACTCTGATCGATAAAACAATCTATATGTGTTATACGGCTTATGACGGAGTCAATCCTCCCAGAATTGCTCTGACGACAATTTCAGAGGATGATTTTTTGAATCACAGGTGGCATTGGTCCAGACCAAAGCTTATCTCTGCTCCGGGAATGGATAATAAAGACAGCTGTATTGTTGCTGAAAAATTCAATAATAAATACCTGGTGTTTCATCGCCTGCCTCCCTGCATTTGGGTTGATTTGGTTTCTGATCTTGAGTTTGACGATAATCATTATTTAGGCGGACATCCATTAATGGGACCAAGAGTCAATTCCTGGGACAACTTAAAAATCGGACTAAACGGACCGCCTGAAAAGACTGAAGACGGATGGCTTTTGATTTATCACGGAGTCTCCAAAGAAGACATGAAATACCGTATGGGAGCAGCACTTCTTGATTTAAATAATCCTCTGAAAATACTTGCCTGGTTGCACAATCCTATATTAGAGCCTATTACCTGGTATGAAAATGAAGGATACAGAGAGGGAACAGTATTTTCCTGCGGACAAGTTATTAAAGACGGAACATTATACGTCTATTATGGCGGAGCTGATAAATACTTGGCTGTAGCATCCTGTCCTTTAAAAGATATCCTCGAATCACTAAAAAAAGGAAAATAAGAAATGGTCTTTTTTCTTATTAACTTAATTATCCTCCTGACAGTTATTACCGTAATTATTATTCTAATTCAGGGAGCAATTTATGTTCCCAGCAGCAATAAAGCTATTGAAACTATTATAACCTTGTCGGAAGTTAAAAAAGGAGATCGGGTGGCTGATTTAGGTTCCGGAGATGGTAGAATTGTTATTGAATTTGCCAAAAAAGGAGCTAAAGTTACTGGATTTGAAATTAATCCTCTCTTAGTTTTGATTTCCAGAATAAATATGAGAAAAAAGCGTCTTGAAGGAAATGCAGTTATTTACTGGAAAAGTTATTGGGGAACTGATTTGTCAAAATTCAACATAGTAACCGTTTTTGGAATTGATTACATCATGAAAAGACTGAAAAAAAAATTAAAAAAGGAATTAAAACCTGGAAGTAAATTATTAATAAATATTTTTCCTTTTCCAAATTGGGAATATATCCACAAAGAAAATGGTGTCTACTTATATAAAATTTAATTTAAATTTAAGTGAGCGTTTTTGTCAAAATTCGAACTCATTTCAAGTCAATGTGTTAGCTCGCCCCGCTTAACGGGGCTCGTTACTCCAGCGCGGCGCCCCCACCCGCGCAGAGCCAGATTTCCGGCTCTTACTCGGAGTCTCTCTGTGTGAGCCAACAGTATCAATTTACGAACGAATTATTCTCTTATCTATTACAGTTCCGTTTTACATTTTACAGATGGCTTCCGGCAGATATTTCTACATAATATCTGTATTAAAACTTCGATAATCGCAATAGTTAATTCTTTAAAATAATTCAATGCCGTACTATTTGTATTGTGTTATAATTCTGCCTCATTTGATGGACAGACTCTTGAAAATTTTGCCAAAGCAAAATTAAATGAAATGAAAGATTATCCGACAACAGAAAGCGTTACAGATCCGAAAGAAACTGTTTTTAATGGAATCTCAGGCTATCAATTTACCATTATAGGCATGGGCAGGCATATTATCACTTTACTGCCTCATGGACAAAACAGATATTTTATGGTTAACAATAGCAGTATGGATCCGACCAACCAGGGATATGAAAAAACTGTGGAAAAGATGCTGTCGACATTGAAACTTATCTGATTGAATATTTTGCATACCTAGTTGCTTTCTATCATTCGGATGTGGTATTTTGAAATAGATTTTTCTTGCCGATTATTAACAGGTTGTATGCGTATTAAGAAAGTAATCAGTTTATTACTAGTTTTCCTTATTCTTTTTTCATCCTCTATCTCTCCAATCCTAGCACAAAGACCAATTCAGCCAATTCCGACAATACACTGGCAGTATGATAGTTTGAATACCAGTAAAATAGTATTGCCAAAACTCCCTTATCAAAAACAGGAATGTTTAAGAAATGAGATAAGCGAAATTATCATACCTAAATATACTGGAATAA
>MFJA01000027.1:1255-1562 GCA_001779055.1 Candidatus Gottesmanbacteria bacterium RBG_16_37_8 | reverse complement strand
TGTTAAGCTTACATATAATGGTCTTGAGGGAGATGTAGAAATAAGAAATGCACTTGATTTATGGTTAAATCTTGACTATGAAACTACAGGAAATGGAGTAAAAATCCAACCTAAGTCTTCACTTGATAATATATTATTAGAAAATAAACTCTTACCCCCAAACAATGCTTCATTGTTTTTACATGTATCATTTACGAATAAGGACCAAAAAATAACTGTTAAGACAAATCTATGGGATCGGTCTTTTATAATCAATTTCTTTTCCCCGATTATTAAATATATTATTTTAAAAAATTCTCCGTCATAT
>MFJA01000027.1:0-1164 GCA_001779055.1 Candidatus Gottesmanbacteria bacterium RBG_16_37_8 | reverse complement strand
ATATAAATAAACTTCTTGATGCAAAAGGTTTCTTGGGAAAAAAAGAGGCGGAAAATATCTTGTTAAACGATACAATAAGATTGCTACAGTCTCAAAAATTCCACGAATTATTAAAAGCAGTTGCGGATAATATTGCAGTTGATATTACAATCAGCAATATTCCAGTATTAGACATTGGTAAGCAGGGGGTATATATATGGGCTTATAATTTCAATACATTACTTAATGGTGGAACAAGCAGAGTTGAAATAATTCCAATACGGGGAGGATCACCTGAGAATATTGTTCCATGTCCTCCTGTTGCGCTTTTTCCACGAAATCAAGTGTTAACAGCGAATCCGCCAACCTTCAGATGGGCAAAAAGTCCGGGGTCAACAAATTTCAAAATATCTATAGCCAAGGATTTCGATTTTAATGAAATTGTGCAAGAAATAACGGTAAATGGAACCAACTATACTCCAAATAATAAACTTCCTGTCAACATACCTCTTTATTGGAAGCTAAAAGCGGGTAATACAGTAGGATTTTCCAACTGGACAATAATAAATGTCTTTGCGATAAGCGTTAATAACGTTCCTTCCATAACGATAACTCCTACACCTGACGAAAATCCCATCTATCATGATCCTTTGCATTCCGAAATACTTGTTTTGGATTTTTATGAATTATATCAAGTCGGAGATACCCAGATTATCCCGGCCAATGACGGTCTCCATTTGATAATCGCCGGTACGAATACGGGAAGCGAATTCCATGCGGGGATTAATTTTAAACCCACTATAAAAGGTGATTTTGAGGCTTATTTTGATTATAAACTTATAAACTGGCCGGATCATAACGGAGCAAGATTGGGTATCGGATCATCCGTATTGGGAGGTGTCGAAAGAGTGAGCTTCACCGAAAAAGATCATACCGGGCAGGAGAGTTACTTAGTCCATTTTATAGGTAAGGAACCTTCGGGTTTTACCCAAACTTCTGATACAACCGGTAAATTAAAAATTAAAAGAGCGGGCAATACTTTGACCGGTTATTACTTTAAAGAAAATAATTGGATTCATATAGATACAGCTACCTGCAGTACAGGGGATTTGAAATTTGGTCTTGATTTATGGGGAAATGGTTCGGAACATTCAAGCAAAGGTGATTGGTGGGGGAACAAAAATG
>MFJA01000026.1:4120-5360 GCA_001779055.1 Candidatus Gottesmanbacteria bacterium RBG_16_37_8 | reverse complement strand
CTTCTCCATGACATTCATCTGGTGGAAAGCCTATTGGTTTCCATTTCGTTGAGCGTGGCTGCCATTCCCGAAGGCTTACCGGCTATCGTAACTATAGTTTTGTCTATCGGTGTCAAGCGACTGGCTGACAAAAAAACGATCATTAAAAAATTGCCCTCTGTCGAAACCCTGGGAGCGGTCCGAATAATCGCCACTGATAAAACCGGCACCTTAACCCAAAATGTTATTAATGTCGTCAATATAGTACTTCCCCAAAATAAATTAATCCGCATTCAAGGAAACGGCTATCAGCTGACAGGTACTTTTTATAACGAAATGAATAAGCGTTATCACCCTAAAGACGACGGTTCGCTTAATGAATTGTTGACAAGTGCCGTCTTGGCTAACAATGCCACTCTTGAAGAAAAATATAAACAGCCGAAGGTTTTAGGTGATACTACAGAAGCCGCCCTTCTGGTTGCCGGCTATCGTGCCGGATTAAATGTCAAACAGATATTAGCCCACAACAAAAGGGTTTTCGAAAAACCTTTCACTTCGTTAAGAAAAATGATGAGTGTGGTAGTCCGGTCAAAAAACAACTATCTGCTCTATGCCAAAGGCGCTCCTGAAATAATTCTCAACTGTTGCCTCTTATCCCCAAAAGAAAAACGGAAAATTCTGGCAACAAATGTTGAACTGGCCAAAAAAGGTTTAAGAAGCTTAGTGATCGCCAAAAAGCAAATCTCCGAAAGCCAAGTCAAGAGGGCTATTAAAACCGATATTATCGAAGAAAATAAATTAACATACCTAGGTATCGTCGCCATGCAGGATCCATTAAGACCGGAAATCGTCAAGGCAATAAGAGAAGCTAAACTGGCCGGAATTAGAACCGTCATGATAACCGGAGACCACAGTCAAACAGCTGCCACCATTGCCCAACAGGCCGGGATTCTTAGTGAAAACAACCGCATTCTTACCCAGCTGGAAGTGGATAAATTAACGGTTTCCCAATTGGCCGGTTTGATCAAGAAAGGAGTCAATATTTTTGCCCGCATTTCCCCTCTGGGCAAATTAAAAATTGTCACCGCCATTAAAAAAATAGCTAACACTCAAGTGGCTGTCACCGGCGATGGAGTCAATGACGCCCCAGCTCTTAAAGCCGCTCATATCGGAATTGCTATGGGCAGAACCGGCACTGATTTGACACGTGAAGTTGCTGATATGGTCATTACCGATGATAACTACGCCACTATTATTGATG
>MFJA01000026.1:2522-4059 GCA_001779055.1 Candidatus Gottesmanbacteria bacterium RBG_16_37_8 | reverse complement strand
TGGTGGTTACCGCCGCTGTTCTTATGTCAACTCCCCTTCCTCTCCTACCAATTCAAATACTTTGGGTAAATTTAGTGACCGACGGTTTCCCTGCCCTCGCCCTTGGTATGGAACCACCTGAACGGGATGTGATGAAAAATCCTCCCCGTGATCTTGCCCTCGGAATTCTTCACCGCAAAAGATGGGCTTATATGGTGATTGAAGGTTCCATCATCGGCCTTTCCGTTTTTCTGCTTTTTCTTTTTGCGCTGAAACATTTTAATTATAGAGAGGCCCAAACCATGACTTTTACCACTTTGGCTTTCGCCCAGCTTGTCCATGCTTTCAACAACCGCTCCACCCGCAAATCTATCTTTGATTTAGGCCTCTTTTCCAATATCTATCTCGTTTGGGGAGTTGTAATCTCCATTCTGCTGCAGATCCTGGTTGTCCAAACACATTGGGGCAACCTTATCTTCAAAACCGCAAAGCTCGCACCCTTCGGCTGGCTTTATATCGTTCTTTTCTCCCTTATTCCGTTAATAGCCGTTGAAATCAAAAAACAGCTAAGATTCCGGATTTTACCCTGATTTACTCACTGTATACTACATCATGGGTGCCGATTTTGAAAAAAAGAGCAGAATTTTCGTTTAAAAGAACGTAAACCATGCGGATGTTAGAAGTTATGGATATACTCCATATATTCTTTAAACTGCCTGATAATTTGTGGGTACGAAGTGACGGATGTTTTGGATTTTCTTCAAAAAGCGTTAACTGTTTTTCAATTCGATCTGACAGTTTCCTTTCCTTCCGGTATATTTTTTCCAGTTCTTTTTGAAGTTGTGGCGAAAATTTGACAATCATTTATGAAGCTTTTGGAAAAAGCTCTTGGCATCAACAGCTTTATCTAATTGTTCGAGCGCTTCCTGTGCTTCTCTTTCCGTTTCTTCGGATGCTTTAAAAATCGGATACTCCTGACCTTCCACATCTTTTATTAACACATGCTTAACGTATTGGGTTAAGGGGATGCCGAATTTACTTGCTTTTGACTTAAGTAACTCTTGCAATTCTTCGGTCAGGTTGATTTTTAATTGAATTGGTGTGTTCATATTATAAACCTCAATTAGCCCTTATTTTATACCCAATATAGTACTATGTCAAGAGTTCAACCTTTGAAAAAGTCGTCGAAATTTAAAAACAACTCCGCTTCCGCATATTGCCTTGATTAAAAATCCTTCTTCCGGTTAATCTTTCTTTGATTTATCCTTTTCTTTACCTCCCTCTCTTCTTCGAAACAATTCTGTCGCCTCCTTGATAACAAGAGGTACTTGTAACATTCTGTCATTAATTATCTTTCTTTTTTCTTCCTGAAGAATTCTAATAAATTTTCTCAATCCGGATCGGGTAATTTCCATCTGTTCTTCAACTGAAGTCAATGGCAGGATAATTAATTTCGCCCTGTCTCCTTTTCGGATAAATGAATCCACAGTCAAACCATGCGATTCCAGCAATCCTAAGTATGGAAAAATACTAAATCCACGCGGTAATTTTATGTCTA
>MFJA01000026.1:2124-2507 GCA_001779055.1 Candidatus Gottesmanbacteria bacterium RBG_16_37_8 | reverse complement strand
ATCCGGTTTTATCATCTGAGCGGCCATATCTCTTAAAATTCTTTGCAGTTCCCTGGCTGATTGTTCTGATTCGGTTTCAATTCGGAAACTAAATCTTACCTGGTCGGCTTCCAGACCTTCAATATTTCTTAAAATATTCATGTCTTCAATGTTGCCAAAGACCATCGCCACCGCTGTTATTCTGGCTAATGCCCCAGCCTTGTTAGGCAAATCTAAAGAAACGGCTGTCAAACGGTCTTCATATTCCCAGATTGCTTTGATATATTCTATTACGTCTTCGCTATCTGCAGTCTCCAACCCGCAGGCAATCTCAAAATCAGCAATATTTTTATATTTGCGATAGAAATCCTTTCCTATCATCAACCAACCCTTGTCAAAGGTAA
>MFJA01000026.1:380-2102 GCA_001779055.1 Candidatus Gottesmanbacteria bacterium RBG_16_37_8 | reverse complement strand
TTAAGCTGGTAGAAATAAGCGTATAACTCCCGATAATTTTTCTTTAATATCGCCTCACCCCTGTCCTTAGCTTGGCTTCTCCAACGTCTGTTTGTTTCGATAAGAATCAAACCGCTGGTTATTCCGGAATCTTTGACGGAATCTAAAATCTGCTTTTTATCCCCGTTATCCTCAGCCGCCTCAAAATCTCTGGCTGCATCCATAATCCGTTGCAGATTAATTCTTACAAATTCCTTATTAATCTGATCCTTAATATAATCAAGAGTATAAACATCAATCGTCCAGTGCCTGGCCGTTTTAATTGTATGGACTTTATCATTCTCTTTTAGTACGGTATTCATCGGATAAGCTTTACCCACTTCGTTTAAACCGATCGTTCTGGCGCGTAAGCCTAAAGACGGATCAATCATAAATACCAATTCCCAGACTGTGTCACCTGAAGATAAAACATAGGTTTTTTTATTTTTTTCGTCAATAAAATCTACGAAAATCAAAGGAATTTGCAGGGATTGCAATGCTTCGGCTGAAGAGATAAGTCCGAATCTTGCCTGTATTTCCTTTTGACGTTCGTAAAATTGCCGCAAGCGCTGCTGCGGCTTAAAAAGCTTTAACTGAGCAAATTCTTTTCTCTTTTGAAGGAATCCTACCCTGTCATCATCACTGAAATTAAAAATGTCTCCGTCTTCTAAAGGTTTCTGCTGGTGAAGAGAAATAAGAGATGAATCTACCCACAAATATCCATCCCATTCAAAAAGTGAAATACCAAGATTCATATCCCCATAACCAAATAAGAAATCGATCCGTCCGTCCCGTCTTTCTTCTTCAAGATTAATTGTAGTCAAGCTGGCTTGAAAATAGCTGACTGCATTATTAAATTGCGGTAAATCTGCCGCTATCATTCTAATTGGATAAATGCCGGGATCAACTATTTTCCCGTCAACGGGAGAAATGAAATTAAAAAATTGCGGTTTTTGCACCTCAATATATAATCCGTCGATTTTTTTCAAGGGTGCCAGTAAAGGTTCAAGGTTCTCCTCGCTATACCTTGTCCCTATCCTTCTTTCCACTTCCTCGACTTCCCTTGGCCACAAAGTACGATAAGCAATCTCCGACATTTCATCCGCCACATTATGTATATCGACGATTCTGGCAATCGGAATAAAGATTTCAATAGTCTCCCTGGCAAAATCCTTCTGTTTATCCTCGTCTAACCCGTGTATAGTCCTCATATTATCCAATCGGTCTGCCAGTTTAATCAGTATCGATCTCGGATCCTCATAAAAAGCCGTCAACAATTTAGCCAAATTTCTATCTGTAATTTCCTTAGGGGTAAGATGTGTCACCGGAGACAGACTGGTAACTTTGGAAACATTCAAAACCGAGGTTAATATTTGATCTCCGAATACAAAGCTATTACTTATGATTTCCGGATTATCCTTAAGTTCCGTATCTTCAAGAGTATCGTGGAATAGTCCGGCAATAATCGTATCCCTGTCGCATCTCCAGTCAGCCAAAATTTGCGCTACCCTTCCCGGATGGACCATGTATTCCTGAAATTGCCCCTTTTTTTGCCTCAAACCGTCCTTTTCCGATTCCGTCCCCCGATACTGTTTTGCACTTTTGTGATAATAATAAGCAATATCATAGGCTGAATCAATTTCTCTTACATCAGCTGCCGTCAAATAATCGGCTGCCGTCTGCAATAGATTACTTTTAACATCC
>MFJA01000026.1:0-320 GCA_001779055.1 Candidatus Gottesmanbacteria bacterium RBG_16_37_8 | reverse complement strand
AATAAATTCATGAAAACTCATAGTCTAAACCTGCAATTATAGGATTTTATTTGACAAAGGACAAATCCCTATCTTTTATTGAATATCAATCTGAATATTGACTACTATAAGCCATTTAGATTAAAATACTCGCTATGAACAAACAATTGCATCAGATCATCTTTCCTGTCATTATCCTCTTTTGGAGAAGTCAGGGAGGTTGCGGCTGAAAATGCCGAAATAAGTTTAAAAATCCGGACCTCCCAAAGTTAAAACAGGGAGGTTTTTTATATTTATGGCAAACCAAACGATAGAAAAATTAAGACCCCTTCTGCCGAAGT
>MFJA01000025.1:4431-11262 GCA_001779055.1 Candidatus Gottesmanbacteria bacterium RBG_16_37_8 | reverse complement strand
CCAACAACTGAGGTATCATCCCCTCCCATAGCCCGGTAAAACAAATGCACTTTCCCGCCCTCATAGATTGCTCCCGGATTAAAAGTGTAGCGCGATTCCCAATTGCTCTCTTTTTTTGGAACAATAATCGGATTATTAGGGCTTCTCTCAACCGGAATTAGATCTTTGGTTTTAAATACCGGTACTCCCTGCGATTGGGGTAATAAATCGTTTAATAATACATTCAAATTTACCCTGGCTTGGCAAACTGTCGTATCAGCTGCCCCGTAATAAATAACCAACTGATCATTCTCAACTATGGCTCCTGACGGAAAAACAATATTGGGCACAATTCCATAAAGCTCATAATGCTTCTCAGGTACTAAAAGTGGCTGCCTGGATCTGGCAATAACCTGTTTTGGATCATCTCCTTTAAGTAAAACCGCTTCAATGGCAAAAGTCGCATGAGCAATAAAATAATTGTAAATATAACTGTAAATTAAAAGCCAGCCGTCTTTTGTTTTAATCGGAGGCGCCCCAACCTCTACATGATCATTATCTGACCTCTGTAAAACCATTGCATGGGCATTTAAGGTCGTATAGAAATCATCCCAGTATACTTTTGACCACATGTCTTCAACTCTCGAAAATTGGGCAATAGCGATCTTTGACGGCGGTCTATCAGTATTGGCAGTCAGTATGGCAGTTATTTTTCCGTTTATTCTTTCCGGAAAAAGAGCAAAGGCTTTGGAATTAAATGTTGTTACCTGATGCTTTTCCTCAACTCTTTCAAAATCAGATGTCACCGCTGCTGCTACCTTGATTCCATCAGGACTAAAGGGATAGGTTGACAAACTGGTGTAGAAAATATAATACTTCCCCTCAAATTTAGTAACCCGGGGATCCTCACAACCAAACCTCTCGAAACTCTCCTCATTTCTGATAAATTGGCGTCTTCCTGTAAAATGGTTAGGATCACTGCCCTTTGCCAGACCAATTGATGACATCGGCAATTCTACATTGGCATATTGCTGCTTAGATCCTATTGCTCTGTAAAGAAGAAAATATGTCTTATTTTCCGCGACAACACAGCCGTTAAAAACAGCTTCACTTTCCCAAGGATATGCCTTATTTGGAGAAAGAATGGGGTTATCCGGAAATCTTTGGGCAGTTACCATTGGAAACCTATTATATATTGTTTTCTGCTTGTATTAAAACCTGTCTTAATTGACCAACACTGTGATAAAGTAAATCATCAAGAAAAGTTGATAATTTTGCTTTAGCAACACAGGTGACCATATCGGCCCCGCCGTAATATACAAGTAAAGTATCATTAACAACCACCGCACCGCAGGGATAGGCTACTCCGTATTTAAGACCTTCATTTTCATAACTTTCCTCAGGTTCAAGAATTGGACTATGCGTCCTGGCCAAAACTATTGACGGATCGTCCAAATCAAGAAGCATGGCACCTATTTTATAGCGCCCGGGATCCTGTTCTCCTATGGCATGATATATTAGTAACCACCCTAAATCTGTTTTAATCGGCGGAGCCCCAGCTCCTACCTTACGGCTGTCCCAAAATAATTTTCTAGGGCCAATTGTATGTTCACCATGAAGGTGAATACTGCCGTCAAAATCCAAAGTATCAACATAATCAATCAAAATATTGGGATAAATTCTGTGCATAATGACATATTTCCCGTTAATCTTCTCCGGAAAAATGACTGCATTTTTATCAACTACCCCCGGCGGTGAGATCAAAACCGGTTTCTTCCATTTCCAGTTTTTCCTGCGAAAATCAGCAACATTAATCGATGTTAAGGCAACTCTTGGAGGCCGGCTGCCGTCATAGGCAACATAAGTCATATATAATTTTTTACCGATCTTGGTGATTCTGGGATCCTCAGCTCCGCCGTAACCGCCGCCGCCTGAAGCATATGGCGATAAAGGTATCGCTTTGCCTGTTTGAACACTCTGGAATTCAAACGGTTCTGTTGGTACATAAATCGGCTCATCCAGCCTCTCATCAATATTAACCCCGTCTCTACTTGAAGCATAGCCTAGCATTGACATATCATGATCTCCAATTGCCCGGTAAACAATATGGATTTTACCTTCATCAAAAATAGCCGCCGGATTAAAGGTTGCTTTTGATTCCCAAAAATGTTCCACAATTGGTTTTAATATCGGATTTTGTTTTATTTTTTTTAAGGAAAGTAAAGGTGTTGTTTTCTCCGCCTGTTCAATACGGGGTTTGGGTTCATGTAAAATTGCCAAAATCTCCCGTTTGTTTAATTCCCAATAACTGATCAATTTTGTGTTATCGGTAACAATCCCAAACGGTCTGATTTCAATATCCAGATTGTTCCATTCAGATGGTTGTTCCCAAATAACCTCTCGGGTTTTATAGATAAGTTTTGTGGGATTTAGATTGTCAAATATGGCTGCTGCAATTGAGTAAAAAAGTTTCTCATCTCCGCTTTTTATGCTCTGGAAATAAGTAACCAAAATACCATGGGCAATTTTTTCAATTGAGCCTATTTCTAAGTTGCTTCCGCCAATATCAGAAGTCATGACCGGTTTTTTATCCAATCTCCATTTTCTTAAATCAGGCGAGGTTAAAATTCTTAAGTTTCTGCCCCCGGCATACATCACATAATTACCCTTATAGGCATAATCAGACACAATCTGGGAAATTTCCCCTATTTGGCTAATATGACCTATTGTCTGAAAATCATTTAGATTTTGGGACTCCGCAACTTGCAGGGAATTTATCATTCCTTTTTTCAATAAATAGGTAGCTATATGCCTGTTGTGTAGATGACTAACTCTCAAAGTCAAAAGATTGGCCAGATTAATCTTTCTGCCGCGGCTGTCTAGAAGGTTTGTTTTTCCACTTGAGTTGAAATTAAAATCATCATTGCTGGAAGATGTTAAAAGCGACAGGTCTTTTTTCTGGGGGAGATAATAGAGCTGGACTTGATTATGATGTTTATAAGTCCCTATTCCTCTTAATGAATTAGTATCTTTTAAAATCCCCCGGACTGTCATAGAAGGCTATTTTTAATTTAAATTGTCAAACGGGCTTAACTACTCTCCAACTAAAAAACATCCCGATTTTCTCGAGAATAATCCCTTTTACCTTTTTCTTATATTTCCAGTATTAAACACAAAATACATCTTCGTCAATATCCAATTTTGTGCTGAAAAGAGAATGGATTGTCAGAATAACTTAACACCTATTTTTACTTGAAAAATGAAGATTTATTCTCTAAGCTGAAAATAAGATGGCTTATTTATCGACTGTCACCCTTTTATGGATTTTAATTGCCTTAACTTCCCCTTCAACCATATATGCTCAATTCAGGACTTTGAATATCGCTGTCACTCACCCCATATCAGATGAAGCCAAACCGGGAGATATTGTCTCTTTAACGGGAAAAGACGGGCTGCTTGAACCATCGGTTGTGGTTTATGACCAAAAAATGTTCGGGGCAGTCGTTGATTCACCTGCTTTTGTTATCAGGACCTTAAATACTTATCCTGTAGCCAGGAGTGGTGTTGCCTATATTAATGTTACCACCCTTGGCGGTCCGATTGAAATTGGTGATTTTATCACCTCTTCCCCGATTAAAGGACATGCTCAAAAAGCAGATAATTTGGGAGGCTACATGCTGGGAATAGCTCTTTCAAAGTTTACGGAAAAGGATGGACAACCATTCGATTATCAGAAACAAAAAATTGCCAAAGGACAGATCAAAGTCGAAGTCGGTATTGGACCTGCCTCCCCCACCCTGCAAAAAGCCGCCGGCGGGCTTTTTGGAACTTTTAAACAATTATTATCTGCTTTAATCTACAATATCAAGACCTCCAAACAGGCTGAAAAAATTATCCGTTATATTATAGCAGCTCTGGTTGCCGTAATTGTCGTCTGGATCAATTTCAATGCTTTTGGAAAAAATATCACCAAAGGAATTGAGGCAATCGGACGAAATCCTCTGGCAAAAATGTCCATTGAAAGTATGATTATTGTCAATGTTGTACTTATCGCCTTAGTTTCAATCGGTGGAATAATTTTGAGTCTTGCTATCCTCAGCCTTTAATATTTAATATAAAAATATGAACGCTAATTTGATAACCATATCAATCCTTGTCATTAATGTCCTGGCAGTATTGCTGTTAGGTTTAATTCTATATTTAATTAAAAAAGAAAAAGATGTCCTGGATATAAATAAAAATAAACCGGAGGAAGAAATCATAAGAGAGGCCAGAACCAAATCAGAATCAATTATCCATAGGGCGATCCAAAAAGCCCAAAGTATTATAGCTGCTTCGGAATTAAAAGGTCTCAAGGTCGTCGCCGAAGAAAAACTTACCGGCAAAAAAATTGCCAAAGAATATAAAAAGGGGATTGAGACTCTTGAAGGGGAATTGAAAGATAAATTCGAAACATCCAGTAAATCAGCCGAACATGCTTACCAGGAATTTATAGAGACTATTGTCCAAAAAGTCCAACAGCATTTATCCGGCAATCAAAAAGTTCTTGAAGATAAAGCCCAAATCTTCATTGACAGTGCCAAAAAAACTTTGACCGGTTTCACCAATGAAATGGAAAGCACAGTAAGAACACAGGTTGATGAAGAAATGGCCAAAACCAGAAATGAAATTGAAGAATATAAGAAAAAAAGGCAAAATATCCTCGATGAAAAGATTGTCGATATTCTGGAAGAAGTGCTCCTCTTGACGATTAACAAAAAATTAACCTTGGCTGACCAGAGCGATTTTATTTATAAAGCTTTAGAGGAAGCCAAAAAAAGTCATGCTTTCCAATAATGGACGAAAAAGAATTGTTAACACAACTCGTTACTGTAAGCTATACCAAAACTGATTTAACCAGAAAACTGAGAGTCCTGCGGGAATTCTTAGAACAAAAATACTACTCTCGAGGTGGACAAACTCTGGCTGATTTCTTAAAAGTAGCCAATTGTACCAAAGAAGATGCGTCAGCTCTTCTCTCCCTTAAATCTGAGTTTTATAAATCTTTTACTAAGTATAACTCCTATCCCCTGTTAAATAAAATAAACCGTCTTCTTAACAAAGAAGAAATCATCCATGTCTATTTGCCTTATGAAATGGAAGATGCGGAAAAAGAGAAACTTGGTATCTGGTTTAAAAAAAATGTTAATAATAAAGTAATTTTAGAGCTTATTGTTGATCCATCTCTCATCCTGGGCTGTGCTTTTGCCTACAAAGGGGTTTATCATAATTTCTCCCTTAAGTTTTTTATTAACAGTTACCGTCAGGATATAAGAAAACTTCTAGACCGTTATGCCCAAAATCCGTAAGACAGGCACCAAAGAGGTTGGATTTGTCACTCAAAGTCAGGATTATCTTCTCTTTCTGGAAGGCCTGCCCACAGCCAAATTAAATGATATTATAGTAGATTCTAAAGGACATCGGGCCTTAATTACAGCTCTTGAAGAAGAAAAAATCGAAGCCTGGATGCTGGATAATTTTCACCCCAAACCGGGTGAAACTTTTACCATCTCTCCGCAAGGTTTAAGACTCTCCCTCCAATATAATCTTTTTGGCCGTGTAATAAATCCCTTGGGAGTACCTCTGGATGGTAAAGCCGGTCTGCCGCCTGACGGACAAGAAATTGATCTGGATATGATAGCTCCGGGTATTGACACCAGAGAGCTTATTACCGAACAGTTTTATACCGGTCTGATAGCTGTTGATACGCTTTTGCCGATTGGCAAAGGTCAAAGAGAATTAATCTACGGGGAACCCAGAAGCGGAAAAACACCTTTTCTTCTTGACATTATTATCCACCAGAAGGAACAAAAACGAATTTGCATTTATAATGCTATTGGCCGCAGCGAGGTCGATGTCAAGCAATTTTCTGAAAATCTTACTAAATACGGAGGTAATTCTTACACTATCATTGTCGCTGCCACATCATCTGACAGTGCTCCTTTAATTGCCATTGCCCCGGCTGTTGCCTGTTCTATAGCTGATCACTATCGCAATTTAGGTAAAGATGTTCTTTTAATTTTTGATGACCTGGCCAGCCATTCCAAGTATATGCGGGAAATAGCTCTTCTGGCAGGCCGCATTCCGGGACGCGAATCATACCCTGCGGATATATTTTATCAGCACTCCCATTTGGTCGAACGGGCCGGTAATTTTAACGAAAAATTGGGTAAAGGATCAATAACTCTTCTCCCTGTTATCGAAACCGATATTGAAAATTTTACCTCACTTATCCCGACTAATGTCATGTCTATGACTGACGGTCATCTCCTTTTCTCTGCCCTTTTAAGGGCTCAGGGACAGTATCCGGCCATTGAGGTCGATCGTTCAGTAACCAGAGTCGGACGGCAAACACAAAAATTCATCCATAAGGTCCTTTCTGACCGCATCAGATCCCTTCTGGCAGACTTTCATGAATTGCAGCGTTTTTCCCGTTTTGGAACTGAGTTAACAGGCCAAACCCAGTTAATTATTAAAAGAGGCAAAATTACCGATGAGCTTATAAGACAGGAAGCACTAACTTATATTCCACCTCAAGCTCAAATCATGCTCCTTTCTCTTGTCTTCTCCGGTTTTTTTGATGAAAAAGATATCACTTGGGTCAAGAAATTCAAAGAAACTGTCATCAAAGAACTTGACGCCCAGTCATTTAAAGAAATTAAAGACGCAATTGAAAAAGATACTCTGGAAGACCTGATAGAAAAATTAAAAAGTAAGCACAAAATTCTGGAGGACAAATGCCAGCCCTTGGAGACCTCAAAGACGAGTTAACCGATTTAACAACCATGAAGCTCATTACCTCGGCTTTAACCG
>MFJA01000025.1:3043-4408 GCA_001779055.1 Candidatus Gottesmanbacteria bacterium RBG_16_37_8 | reverse complement strand
AAATGTTAAAGTTTATCAGGAAATAAGCCATATTTATCATCTGGTCAGAGTCAGTGCTTTCAAAATTAAGGTTGAAGGTAAAATTGAATTACCCAAAGTTGAAACAAAAAATTTATCAGTTGCCATGACTTCAAATCAAAGATTTTACGGTAATATAAATACCAATATCATGCGTACTTTCGTCAACAATACCAGAGATGGTAAAACAGATTTGCTAGTTATCGGACTTGTAGGCCAGGGCTATATGAAAGCGGCTTCATTCGGCCGTCATTATGAAAATTTCAATTTTTCAAAAGACATCCCGACTGTAGATGAGGCTAAAGCTTTTATTGAAAAAACAAGCACTTATGACCAGATCTTCGTTTATTATCCCAAGTTTATTAGTCTGGTTAATCAGAATGTAGGCATAACAGATATTACCCAAGCTAAATCAGAGGAAGATAAAGACAGTGAAGAGATAAAAATCCTCTTTGAGCCTGAACTGCTGAAAATTTTGGAGTTTTTTAATAAACAGGTCAGATCGCTTCTTTTTATCCGCATGATGCTGGAAACTGATTTGTCGCTAACTGCCGCCCGCCTTCTTGCCATGAGCGCAGCCGAGGAAAGGTCAGATGATTTAATTAAAGAAAAAAAGGTCGAATTAAGAAGAACTATGGCTTCATTTGTTAATGCTCAGCTTTTGGAAACTTTTTCTTCAATTAGAGAATGGGATAAAAGAGAGGAATAAATGGCAAAAATTAAAAAAACAACCAAGAAAAAAGGGGTGTCCCCCAAAATTGCTGCCAACAGCTTTATCGGTCGTATTAGAAGAATTCGTGGCCAGATTGTAGAAATCGAATATGATGAAGCGGTCAGTTTGCCGGAATTTCATGACATTCTGACTTCACCGGAAAATCCCCGTATCCGTCTGGAGCTTTATGCCTATAAAGGCCGTAACAGGTTATATTGTTTAGCTTTAACTCAGAAAAAATGGCTCTACCGTAATATGCCTATTTATTCAACCGGTCAGCCTTTGGTAATTCCGGCAGGTCAAAGTGTTCTTGGTCGGGTATTTAATCTTTTCGGTGAACCTCAGGA
Source organism: Candidatus Gottesmanbacteria bacterium RBG_16_37_8 (assembly GCA_001779055.1). Classification (GTDB taxonomy): domain Bacteria; phylum Patescibacteriota; class Microgenomatia; order 2-02-FULL-39-11; family 2-02-FULL-39-11; genus 2-02-FULL-39-14. Next base: position 3,331 of record MFJA01000025.1, on the reverse strand, counting down.
TAATAAGGGTCCTATCTCCCGCTCTGAAAGCATCCCCATTTATGCCAAAAGTGCCGGTTTTGAAAATATTGTCTCATCCCAGGAAGTAATCGAAACAGGCATTAAACAGATAGATTTTTTCACTCCTTTTGTCAAAGGCAGTAAAATCGGCTTTGTTGGCGGTGCAGGAGTAGGTAAAACTGTTCTCATGACTGAATTATTGAGAAACATTACCTATCGTGCCCAAGGTTTAGCTGTATTTGCCGGAATTGGAGAACGTATAAGAGAAGGACATGAACTGATGAAATC
>MFJA01000025.1:0-3015 GCA_001779055.1 Candidatus Gottesmanbacteria bacterium RBG_16_37_8 | reverse complement strand
TTGATTTTCGGACAAATGAATGAACATGCCATTATTCGCTTCCGGGTAGCTTGGGCAGCCGCCACTTTAGCTGAATATTTCCGGGAAAAACAAAAGAAAGACATACTTTTCTTTGCCGATAATGTCTACCGTTTTATTCAGGCAGGAAGCGAGGTTTCAGCTATTTTAGGTTCAATCCCTTCAGAACTTGGTTATCAGGCGACTTTGGAAACAGAAATCTCTAATTTTGAAAACAGGCTTGTCTCAACCACTAATGGGTCTATTACTTCTGTCCAAACTGTCTATGTACCGGCTGATGAACTTGGAGATGTCGGTGTTGCGGCCATTATTTCTCATTTGGATGCTGTAGTTATTCTCTCCCGCGCTATCGCCTCCCGCGGTTATAATCCGGCAATAGATGCTCTTTTATCCTCATCATCAACTCTTAATAAAAATATTGTCGGTGAAGAACACTACAATACGGCAACTCAAGCTTTGGAACTACTCAATAACCATAAAATACTTTCCCGAACTGTGGCTATTGTCGGTGAAGCCGAACTGTCTGTATATGACCAACAGTTATTCCAGAGAGCCAAAAAACTGATAAACTACTTAACCCAGCCGTTTTTTACTACCGAATCTCAAACAGGCAAAAAAGGGGCTTTTGTTCCCAGGTTAAAAACAATTACAGATGTTGGAATGATAATCACCGGCAAAGTAGACAATGTTCCGCCCGAAAAATTTTTCTATATCGGTAGCCTTGAAGACGCTAAGCTTATCTGAAATTTAATCTTTCTCAATCCCCTCTCAGTCGTTTTTAAATTTCTTCCTTAATCTTAAGTTCTTCTTCTTATAATAAATTTTCACGATGTGAAAAGAATGTAAATTAAACCAATTGGGTTATTCGAAGCGCGCTTACGCCCCATTTTAAATATTATAACCTATAATATATTCAAGGTTATACTAATTAAAATAACCTATAAAGTGTAAATCATTATTTTGAACACCTGAAATGCAAAACGTTTAAAAACTATAAGATTTAGAGTAATTATTGATATCACTAAGAAAGTCTATTGAAGCTAAATTAAAGAAATTCTTTATTTTATTCCTAACTGACTTAAGTCACCTTAACCAGCGCCCCTGTAGTGCCATGAAATGGCTTAATAATCATAAACCGGTACAAATCTCCGTTTTAAAGTATTCCATCCCGCATACTTATCACTAATTTAAGAGGAAATTTAATAATTATTTGATTGAAATAACTAAATTGTTTTAATGGTAAGTATTCCATTTATTCGTTTATTAGCACCCAAACTAGAAATATTAAAGAGTGTAATATATAAATTTATTATAAGACTATCAATTTTAGAGATTAAAATTTCCATAACAGCATAATATTTTATCTTTCCAGATTACCTGCATCAGGTAAATCTTAATCTAATTTTTTAACTCCTGAAAAGTTGATTTTTGAACCAAGTTAAAATTTTTGAATAATTGAATACCTCAATAAAGATATTTGAATTCAATTCCCTCTTGACATTCTCTTATTAAATACTGTTATTATTAAAGTATAATAATATAACTTGTGTAACAGATTGATATTTCAAGATAATACACAAATTATTTTGCCTTAAAAAAGTGTCACAACTGCCCCAAGAATTTGCCATTTACTTAAAGAGCAAAGGGCTAAGTAAAAGTTCAATAAGAAACTACAACGCTGACCTGGCAAAATTCATCCGTTGGTTTGAAGTAACTTCTGCTGAGACCTTTGATCCCAAAAAATTAGACCATAATTATATAAATCAATATGAAAACTATCTTAGAGAATACGGACTTCCGAATAATACTGTCAGAAGAAACCTGGCTACGCTAAAACAATTTTATTCATGGATTACCCCCTATATAAATATTCTCCCTACAATAAAGTCTCAAACAGAGATAATTACTCCCAGTGCTACTGAAAATTTAACATCTGATAAATTACTATCGGATATTAAGCCGGACAACTATATTCAACAATTTTCTCAATATTTAATTGAGCAAGGGTTAAGTAAAAATTCTATTCGTAACTATTCAGCAGACTTATCAAAATTCGTTAAATGGTTTGAAGAAAAAATTGAAAGTCCTTTCTCCACTCAAAAAGTAAATTTGGAAATAATAAACCGCTATGAAGAATTTGCCCGTCAGAATAATACTCCTGAAAATACTATCCGCAGATATGGAGTAACTTTAAGACAACTCCTCAAATGGGTTGCACCGCAAATTAATATTCCTGTTAAAAGCAAACCATTCCAGAGATTTAATGAGGTTAAAAAATCAAAATTTCAATTTCCTCTTGGCTTAAAAAGATTATCCCCTCTTAACATTTTTTCAGGATCTCCTTTTAATATTTCTAAAGGCACGTTAATAGTTGGATTGGTTTCTATTTTAATCGTCATATCAAGCGGAATAGGCGGATATGTTTTTTATTTAACTGAGAAAAATGATTCTGCTAATGATCTACTCTCTGATCAGTCCTTATCCAAAGAACAGGTTTTAGGTCAAGTATTAAGCTCTGAATCAGAAAATGCTTCTTTTGAAATCAATTTGGATACGGCTTTAAAAAGATCAGCAACAGTTTCAGGACTTCTGGAAGCATTAGGTGGTTTAGTAGCATCAGAGGCTGATATAGATGGTGGATTAACAGTCGGAGTTGGTGATTCGTTCAGAGTAAATTCTTCTGGAGCAATAGAATCTGCTACAGGTATCCAATCTTCTGGAGCAATTATTTTTAGTGGATTAACGGTTGGAACTGGGAAATCTATTTGTATTGATGCTAATAATCAATTAGTAATTTGTGAATCTTCAACCGGGCTTGGAACTCTCTCTCCTACTCCGGTTGGTGGTGGAACTTCATCCACTGCTGGAGGAGCTTCTGCAATTACAGGCGAATCAGGACCAACAGGTCAAACAGGACCAACTGGTTCAACTGGGGCAACCGGAACAACGGGTGCTTCAGGAACTGCTGGACCAACCGGTGCAACAGGTGAACAAGGT
>MFJA01000024.1:4738-4979 GCA_001779055.1 Candidatus Gottesmanbacteria bacterium RBG_16_37_8 | reverse complement strand
CTACGAGACGGGAATTTTTAAATCTGTTCTTATTTAGTGAGATTGATTACCAAAAGGGTAAGTATTCTGATGACAGGGGTAAGGAGCAGATAAGGTACATTGAAGTTCTTAATGCTGTCGGTAAGCCGAAAAAAATAAAATTGTCACCTATCGAAAAGCAGCATAATAAAAGCGTTGAGCAGCTTGCAGAACAGATCAGGCAGAAACGGGAAAATCAGTTAAATAAGCCGGAAATTTATAG
>MFJA01000024.1:2899-4637 GCA_001779055.1 Candidatus Gottesmanbacteria bacterium RBG_16_37_8 | reverse complement strand
TGGGACACAACTTATATTTACCTTAAAAAGTTTGCAGGAGATACATTGAAGGTGGCAAACCTGACTGAAAAGCTCTGCAATGATTTCCGTTCATACCTGTTAAACACAACAGGTGAAAAGAAAAAGAAGAAAACACTTTCACAAAATACAGCAAGTAACTTTTTCAGCAAATTCAGGGCTGCATTGAAAAAGGCATTTCAGGACGGGCTTTTATCAAGTGATTTAACTGCAAAAGTTAAAGCCATAAAAGAGGTTGAAACTCAAAAAAACTTTCTGACACTTGACGAGCTGAACAAACTCGTTAAGACTGATTGTCCCAGTCCCGTCATTAAAACAGCTGCTTTGTTTTCTGCTTTGACAGGACTAAGGTTTTCTGACATTCAGAAACTTGTTTGGAGCGAAATAGAATATATAGAAGGAAAAGGATACTTCATTAAATTTCGACAGAAAAAAACAAAAGGTGTTGAAATGTTACCTATTTCAGAACAGGCTTATAGCTTGCTTGGTGATTGTAAACATCCGTCAGAGAGGGTGTTTGAAGGCTTGGAATATTCCGCCTATTATAATAAGCATTTATATCAATGGATAGGTGCAGCAGGGATAACAAAGGAAATTACTTTTCATTCTTTCCGTCATACCTATGCGGTGTTACAACTGGATCAGGGAACTAGTATTTACACCGTTTCAAAAATGCTCGGTCACCGGGATCTATCAACAACACAGATTTACGCTAAAGTTTTGGACAAAGCGAAACGCGAAGCCGCGAATAGGATTATTTTAGATATGTGAGTCAATTCTTACCAGACAGAAAACCGGAAGTCAAAAGCTCCCGGGTTTTTTATGCAGAAATACGTATTTCCATTTTTTTCATTTTATAAAAGTCTTTAAACAAGCATCATACAAGACAAAATGGAAAAAGAAATTTTAAGTTTTATGATGTTAAATTAAGTATAATTTATTTCGCTTTAAAGATATTTAAGTATGCGAGAAATTATGTATTCGCCGATTGCTATAAATGAATTGACAACTGTAATAAAGAACTCAGTTGCGGAGTGTTTTGCAGACATGCCGAAATACAAAGATCTCCCTGTCGGGAATAAAAAGATTTTTGGCGTTAAGGGGCTAAAAGAATTTTTAAAATGCAGTGAACCGACTGCGATCAAGATAGCGCGCTCTGGTAAGTTTCCGCGTTACCAGGAAGGCCGGAAAATCTTCTTTTATGAATCTGAAGTTTTAAAGGGTTTAAGCAGGTAATGACATGGACAATCCTTTTGAGAGATTAGAAAATAAGCTGGAAAGTATTGAAAAATTATTGTTGTCAATGCAGCACCGGGAACAACCAATTGAACCAGAGCAGGATAAATGGTTCGGCATAGACGAACTATGTAAATATTTGCCGGATAAGCCTGTCATTTCGACCATTTACGGTAAGGTTCATTTAAGGAAAATTCCCTACCACAAGCAAGGTAAGTCATTGATTTTCAGGAAATCAGAAATTGATGAGTGGCTCGGTCAAGGCCGTGTCAAAACCAATTCAGAGATAGAGGTGGAGGCTGGTACATATTTAAAACGGAAAAAGTAATGGACGGCCTTCGACAACTCCGTGAGCTTGCACTGATTGACAGCCGAAGTCGACGCCCCGATCTACCAGAATATGCCAGAAGCACACGGAATTATAACGATCGGACCAGCAATGGCCTTCAGCTCTGTATTATGGATTTTTTAAGATTCAATGGTC
>MFJA01000024.1:2508-2754 GCA_001779055.1 Candidatus Gottesmanbacteria bacterium RBG_16_37_8 | reverse complement strand
TCGGTCAAAATTGAGGTTAAGATTGGATGGGATAAACAGTCCCCAGCACAAAAAGAATATGAGAGACAAGTGATTCAGGCACGCGGTCAATATTGGTTAGTCCGGACGTTCAATGAATTTTTAAAGCCTTATTATGAATTGACTCCATGAAAAAAGCCGACGATGATAAAGTTTTTATTGTTAGGGGCAAAGATGATGAGATATACCTCATTGATGATCCGATTATGGTAATAAGATTGGAGACAA
>MFJA01000024.1:2098-2347 GCA_001779055.1 Candidatus Gottesmanbacteria bacterium RBG_16_37_8 | reverse complement strand
AAAAAACTTCAAATATAACATTACTGATGTTGCTCGTCAATTGATGTATACTTATTACAGAAACAAGGATATGATTCAAGCTGATTTATATAGCACGCTTCAGAAGTATATTGACAGCGATCAAATTACTATTGACCTTGATTATAATGGATTTTCATGGGAGAATTTTAATCCAGAAGATAGTATCAACGAACTACTGACTTTATTTAAGTCTGATCCGGATTTTAAAGAATCTGCAATATTCCGTTA
>MFJA01000024.1:330-2046 GCA_001779055.1 Candidatus Gottesmanbacteria bacterium RBG_16_37_8 | reverse complement strand
ATATCAAGAATAGTTTTGAGCGGATTTATGGAGCTGATTGCTGTCCCAGTATAAAGCCTTTTCAACTTATTGAATTTAGAGATTCAGGGAAGGATCTGGATTTATTCCGATGCTATATCGGCATCAAATCATTGATCGGGCAAAAGGTTTATGTTAGCACTCATAAAATTGTCGTTTTGTGCCGGATGCTGGGGTGCAAATCAAATGAATCATTACAAGCTTTTTTGAAAACCAACAAGGATGCCAGGGAAATTTATCAGAGATATTCAGCCCGTCGGCAAATGAATAATCTTCTTTACAAGCTAATGGAGAGAGGTTTTATATTAATGCTGTCAAAAAAACATGAGTCCAGGATTTATATTACTGCCAAATTAAAGACACCTGCGGAGCTTGTTGCAGCGATTCTAAAAGACCGTGAAAAAAACAATCTTAAAAAACAGCTTGCAGAGGCCAGTGGATTGCTATGAGAGAGAGCGTACATCTATATAATCGTACATCAAGCGTACCTCAAGGTGTACATCAAGCGTACATCAGGCGTACATCTATAATAATACTCTTAATACTCTTTAAAAATACTATCAATAATACTAAAGTCTACATCAAAAAGTTTTTTGATGCACTCTCCTTTTTTAAGATTTTTTTATGAAGAACAGACAAAAGTACAAACAAAAAACTGTTGTAAAGCTATGCCAGGAGGTAGGGGAAAATTAACAGGGAGGGACGGTAAGCCTTTTGTAAAGGGAGATCCCAGAATTAACAGGAAAGGCCGGCCCCCAAAATTACCGGATTTACAGGAACTTTTAGCCAGGGTGTTAAGTGAACAGAAAGAAAAAAAAACGGCTATGGAGCTGATCTTATTAACTCTTAAAGAAAAGGCGTTAAAAGGCGACTTGAGAGCCGGGGAAATGTTAAAGGACTGGGCCTATGGTAAAGCTAAACAGGTACAGGAGGTTGACGTAACTCTGGAGAAGCTGGAGAAATTAGATGATGAGTCATTGACGGCGCTATGCAATAAATTAATTGAAAAGCAAAATGGATAAAATTGAGGAGATGCTTGGTTGGAAACCGGACCGAGAAACCCGGATAAGGATTTTAAGAGAAGCTAAAGAAAGTGGTAAATGTATTCAGGAAATTATTGGTTCAGGGACGGTTGTTCCCATAATGCCTGAAATGGCAATTTTGGATGAGAATCTGAAATTTAATTATCGGGGGCAAATGATTACAGTCCAGGAATGGGAGAAAATTAATCCTCTGGGGAAATTCGGACATATTATTGTGATAGGCAATAACAAAATAATGGAAAAATATAAAATGTCAAAAAACAATGGAAAGAAAATTGATTTTTACAGATAAGGTGAAGATTTCTCAGTTTCGGAAAGAGGTTGAAACTGCACGGGTGTGGTGCAACACTTTGATAACGGCGTTTGAATTGTTCCAGCCCTGGGTAAGGGTTACAAGTCTGGAAATATGGTTTGACTTGGTCGAAGATCCACAAATTTTTTTTGATGAAGCCTTAATCCAAGCTTGTGACATAAAGGCCGTCGGAGGATTAAAACCTCAACCGGAGGCCATTGCTTTGATGTTCGGAATTGAAAGAGAAAATTATTTAAACATTGTCGCCGGTAAATCTGTAACTGATCCTGAGTGCCGGCCATGTAAAAAGATCGCTAAGACAAAGTTGGACAAAAAGGCAATAACCTTGACAGAATATCATGG
>MFJA01000024.1:0-323 GCA_001779055.1 Candidatus Gottesmanbacteria bacterium RBG_16_37_8 | reverse complement strand
GGCAGTTTTACTTTGAATGAATCCCGAATCAATGAAGCAAAGAAAAAGTTTGAAACATACGCAGAAACACCGGTACAACTGGCAGTCCTAAAGCACTGGGAAGATCTTTTAAAGATACTTACCGAACATTATAAACGGGGTTATTTTGGCCCGGCACTGCTGGAGCAGATTGGCAAACAATGTGGTTTTCGATATGCAAACAACCAGCTTTATATGGATGAAGAAAAGTTGAAAAATGAAATTTTGAAAGGAGGCAAGTAATGTTAGTTTATTTGAGCAAAGACCGATTTGGTTTAAGGTATAGAACAGATACCTGGTCGGCC
>MFJA01000023.1:4176-11030 GCA_001779055.1 Candidatus Gottesmanbacteria bacterium RBG_16_37_8 | reverse complement strand
AAGGATAATATTGAGGGTATTGATGGACCTTTCAATTTCTATTTTGGTTAACCCTGCTATTTTTACTTTTTTAAAGACAGCTTCCCGAATAAAAGCATCTTCCAAAACGAAATTCTTATACTGATTTTTATCTGCAAACCAACGTGAATCCCAAGTGTAGATGACACCTAAACGGAATCCTATGGGATTAACTTTATGTCCCATTATTTTTCTCCTTTGGCGGGGTCTTTTTTTCTTTAACTAATTGTTTTGAATTCTGAGGTTTTAACTGCGGGGATGATTGTTTTTCGACTAATTTTACTTTTAAGTGAGTGGTTCTTTTTTTAATCTGATGGGCCATACCACGCGAAACCGGTTGCCATCTTTTGAAGAACGGTCCTTTACCTGTTATAACTTCCTTGATAATTAAATTTTGTGAATTAAGTTTGAGGTTATTAACTGCATTGCCTTTGGCAGAATTGATGGCGGCAGAAAGAAGTTTAGGAGCTTTGCCTGAAAGATGCTCCAGCTTGTCAATTGCCTGTTGAGGGGTTAAACCAACAGCTAAACGGCCCAAGGCTTTTATTTTTTTGGGCGAGATTCTGATGTATTTTAATTGAGCGATAACTTCCATAGTAGATTAATTTTTTAAGTTTTTTCCAGAATTCTTTTAGTAACCTGCCCGTGTCCTTTGAAAGTTCTGGTTGGCGAGAATTCTCCCAACCTGTGACCAACCATGCTTTCGGTTATAAAAACTTCGATAAATTTTCGTCCGTTATAGACACTGATGCGAGACCCAACAAAATCGGGTGAAATTTGACAACTCCTGGCCCAAGTTTTAATTGGCGTCCGGTCATCTGTCTCCTTTTGCTTTAAGACTTTTTTTAAGAGGTTGGCATCAATATACGGACCTTTTTTACTCGATCTTGTCATATTTATTTTTTCCTTCTGGTAATTATATATTTATCAGAATATTTTCTCTTTTTCCTGGTTCTTAATCCTCGGGCAACTTTACCCCAGGGAGTTTTGGAACTTTTTAAACCTACTCCTGAACGGCCTTCACCGCCCCCATGAGGATGGGATGCAGGATGCATGGCTGTTCCTCTGACTTCCGGTCTTCTACCCATTAAACGTGAACGGCCGGCTTTACCAATCGGGGTATCTTTCCATTCTGCATTACCTAATTGTCCGACAGTTGCCAGACAATTATCTTTGATTTTACGGACTTCACCTGAAGGTAATTTTAAATGAACAACGCCATGTTCTTTGGCCAAAATTTGGGCCACAGTACCGGCGCTTCTGACAATTTGGCCACCACGACCGGGGTGGAGTTCAACATTATGAATAGGTAAACCGATGGGAATATTGGACATGGGCAGTGCATTACCGGTTTTTGGTTCGGCACTTTTACCTGATAATATTTTTTCACCAAGAGTTAAACCTTGAGGAGAGAGAATATATCTTTTTTCACCATCTGTGTAATAAACCAGAGCTAAATCCACATTTCTATTTGGATCATATTCAAAAGCAACAATTTTGCCCGGAACCTCAAATTTATCACGCCTAAAATCAATAAGACGATAAAATCTTTTCTGGCGGCCACCCTGGTGCCTGACTGTTATTTTGCCGGTAGAATTTCTGCCGGAATTTTTCTTTAACAAATTGGTCAATGATTTTTCAGGACGTTTAGACGTTAAGCTTCTCATTTTTATTTACCTCCGACTTCAAAAAGTTCGATTGATTGGCCTGTTTTTAACCTCACCCTGGCTTTTTTTCTATCCGCAAGCCTGGTTTTTATCCGCTTCTTTCCAACTGATTTTTCTTTTCCTTTTACTATTTCTGTTTTTATTGAAGTTACATTTACTTTAAAAAGACTTTCTATCTCTCTGGCTATTTCGATTTTATTGGCTCTTTTGTCTACTATAAATGTATAGATACCTAATTTGGCATCAAGCAATGATTTTTCTGAGATAAGCGGTTTTTTTACAATCGGTGATATCAACATAATTATTTTTTAGTTTTTCTTTTTGATTTATTTTCTTTTACAGTTTTTGATTTTTTGGGAAGCTCTTTATTGACTGTTTTTGATTTTTCGACAAGCGGGGCAGGTGAGGAAGCTTTACCCTGTAAAATATCAACAGTATTTTTTTCCATTAACAAACAATTATTCCTTAATACCTCATAGGTATTTAACTGATTGACAGGAGTAATTGAAAGATACGGCAAATTGCGACCGGAAAGAATAACTTCATGTCTAATCTTATCAGTAACTAAAAGTAGTGAACTTTTTTTCTTTTTATCCTTAAGAAGTTTGAAATTTTCTAAAAATTCAACCATTTTTTTTGTTTTGGCGGGAAACTCGTTTAGATGATTAATAAATTTAATCGAATCAGTCTGATATTTATGAGTTAAGGCTCCGTACAAAGCGAGGCGGCGCATTTTTTTGGAAAGATTTAATTGATAATCCTTCAATTTCGGACCATGAGCAACACCACCGCCAATAAATATTGGTGCCTTGATGCTTCCATGTCTGGCCCGGCCGGTTCCTTTCTGGCGATAGATTTTTCTACCAGAATGATTTACTTCACCTCTTGTCTTTGTTTTTCTTGTCCCCAATCTTTGATTTACCTGGAAGACTCTGACTGATTGAGCCAATAAAACGGGATTTACTTTGGCGGCAAAAACATTTTCAGGTAAAGTAATTTTGCCTGTTTTTTCGCCTTTAACATTATAAACGTCGACCTTAAGATCTTTTATTTTGACTGTCTGTTTTTTTGGCATTTTTACTTGACTATTTTTTTAATTAAAAGGAGAGAATTTCTTTTACCGGCGACTAATCCTTTGAGAGTTAAAAGGTTTTTTTCCGGATCAATTTTGACTACTTTGAGATTTTTGATGGTAACCTTTTGATTGCCCATGCGACCAGCCATTCTTTTACCTTTATAAACACGACCGGGGGTTGTAGTCTGACCTATAGAACCCGGAGCTCTTTCCCTATCTGACTGACCATGGGTACGGGGACCGCCTTTGAAATGATGTCTTTTGACTACTCCGGCAAATCCTGCACCTTTTGATGTTCCTGTCACTTGAACCAAATCTCCTTCCTTAAATACATCCCCTACAGAGACGCTTTGGCCTGGCATGATGGCATCTTTTTCGTCTTCTGTACCTGTTATTCTCAGCTCTTTTAAAAAGCGGGGTGGTTTTTCTATGATCCCCGCCTTTTTCAAAATTCCCTGAATTGGTTTTTTAACGGTAATAAGCCTTCTTTGACCAAAGCCTACAACAACTGCATTAAAACCGTCTTTTGCTTCTTCCTTAATACTGACCACCACACAGGGACCGGCTAAAATATTAGTTACCGCCATGCGCATTCCTTTCTCATCAAACATCTGACTTTGATTTATTTTTGTACCAATTAGACTGTTTAACATTTTTACCTCTTAATAAAAAATTAGCCCCGGATCGGGGCTTTTTTATGCAACCTAATCCTATTATTAATTATGTATCAAGACACCTGGCTTTTACCATTATTTCAGATATCATTTATTCTTTTTTCAGTTTTGACCTACATTTTGATAGTGATATCGACTCCGGCCGGTAATTCCAAATGCATCAAGCTATCAATTGTCTTATCTGTCGGTTCTATAATGTCAATTAACCTCTTATGAGTCTTAATGATAAAGTCTTCCCTACTATCCTTATCAGTAAAGGGAGAACGGGGAACGGAATAATGTTCCCTGTCTGTCGGCAAAGGAATAGGGCCAACGACCCGGGCACCGGTCCTAATGGCCGTATCCAAAATCTTCTGGCAAGAATCATCTATGATCCTGCCGTCATATGCTTTTAAACGTACTCTAATTCTCCCTTTCGGCATTGAATTCTTTCCTTACTTACTTATTTTGGTGATCACTCCTGCTCCTACCGTATGACCACCTTCACGAATAGCAAATCTTTGACCTTCTTCAAGAGCGACAGGGACAATTAATTTTACTGTCATTTTGGCATTATCACCAGGCATGACCATTTCCACACCTTTTGGTAAAGTAACTTCAGCCGTAACATCTGTTGTCCTAATATAAAACTGAGGCCTGTATCCGGTGAAGAAAGGTGTGTGACGACCCCCTTCTTCTTTGGTCAGGATATAAGCTTCAGCCTCAAAATCAGTATGAGGGGTGATTGATCCCTGTTTGGCAATAACTTGTCCCCTTTCAACCTGATGTTTTTCTATTCCCCTTAAAAGAAGGCCTGTATTGTCGCCGGCTATTGTTTCGTTAAGGGATTTTCTGAACATTTCAATGCCGGTAACAACCGATTTTTGGGTTGCTTTTATTCCGACAATCTCTACTTCTTCATTTACTTTCAATTTACCGCGTTCTACTCGGCCGGTAACAACTGTGCCTCTTCCTTTTATGGAAAAAACATCCTCAATAGGCATAAGAAAAGGTTTGTCGACATCTCTGGTTGGAGACGGAATATATTCGTCAACTTTCTCCATCAGTTCTTCAACTGATTTGACTGCTTCGGCATCACCCTGAAGAGCTTTAAGAGCACTGCCTCTAATTACCGGAACCTTATCTCCGGGGAAACCGTATTTGGTCAGAAGTTCTCTGACTTCCATTTCCACCAGGTCAAGCAGTTCTTTATCAGCAACCATATCAGTTTTATTCATATAAACAATAATGGCCGGAACATTTACCTGTCCGGCTAAAAGAATATGCTCTCTGGTTTGCGGCATGGGACCATCCGGGGCCGAAACAACTAAAATAGCGCCATCCATTTGAGCGGCGCCTGTTATCATATTTTTAATATAATCAGCATGACCCGGAGCATCAATATGTGCATAATGACGTTTAACGGTTTCATATTCAGAATGATGAATATTAATGGTAACTCCGCGGGCTTTTTCTTCAGGGGCGTTATCTATTTCTTCATATTTGAGAGCTTTGGCTAAACCTTTACTGGCCAAAACGTGGGTGATGGCTGATGTCAAGGTAGTTTTACCATGATCGACATGACCAATAGTACCGATATTAAGATGCGGTTTTGTTCTTTGAAATACAGCTTGAGCCATAACTTTTCTCCTTTCTGATTTTTATAATTAAAAAACTACCCAACTAATTTTGGGTAAAAGGATTATACAATAAGGTTTTTAGCTACGCAAGAGGATTAGGAAATTGACAGCTTTTAACTATTTAAACTAAGATGAAATTATGAAAATCTGGGAATATATAAAATCCCATAAAATAACCAGCCTGCTCATTTTGGTTATTATTTATCTCCTCTATAAAAATTCAGGTGGAATTGTTCCCTTAAGACCAAATACTTATGATTCTGCTCCCATGACGGGAGTAAGTGAAGGAATGAGTCTTAAGTTGGGCTCTCCATCATATATGGGACGAGGCATTGTGCCTCCGCAACCTGACTATGCTCCGGCTCCGGATGTAACTGACAGAAAAGTGATCTCTGAATCACAGTTATCAATCCAAGTTAAAAATGTCAGAGATGCCACTGATAAAATAATGACTTTTGCCAAAAGAATTGGCGGTTATATGGTAAATACCAGTCTTTCCAATCCGGGGGAAGCTCCAAGCGGGTATATAGTCATAAGGGTACCACAGGCGAAATTTGACGAGTCTCTTATTTTTCTTCGCAGTTTAGGTATTAAGGTTGTTTGGGAAAACCTGACAGGAGAGGATGTAACTGATCAGTATGTTGACCTGGATGCCAGAATTGCTACTTTAAACAGGACTCTGTTGAAATTCCAGGAGCTTTTCAATAAAGCGGTTGAAATATCAGATATTCTCAATATTCAGAGAGAAATCATTAATATACAGGAACAAATTGACAGTCTTAAGGGACAACAAAATTTCTTAGATAAGAGCGCTCTGATGGCTAAAATATCTGTTAATCTTTCAACTGATGAATTCTCTTTGCCTTATGCACCGACCGACACCTTCCGACCTGAGGTTATCTTCAAACAGGCGGTCAGATCTCTGGTTGATCAATTAAGAAAAGTAGGGACTTGGATAATCTGGTTAACTGTTTATGCAGTTGTCTGGGTACCTGTTTTATTAATCGTCCTTTATATCAAAGGGAAATATTCTTCAAAAAGAACAGTTAAGAAATAGACGGACGGGTGTTTAATTCTGATAAATTTTCTTCAAAAAGTATTCATGAAATATGGTTGAGGTAAGTTCTGGATGGAAACACGAAGCTAAGTAATAACTATTTCCTTTCTTTTGTTCACAAGCGATTATCTCACCATCGTTTTTGGCAAGTATTTTTACATCTGTCCCGACACTTAATATTCTGGGAGCACGGATAAATACTGCGTGTATCCTACCTAAACTTGTATCAATATCTTTTTCAAAAGAATTTATCTGCCTGCCGTAAGCATTTCTGTCAATATTTATATTCATCAACTTCAGCGTCTTTTGATCAGGGGTTTTATGAAGTACAACCTTGGCCAGTATTATCGCTCCTGCACAGGTACCAAATATATTCTTTATTTTCCCCATATCTTCCCACATACCTTCACGTTGGCATAGTTTAAAAAGTGTAGTACTTTCACCACCAGGGATGATTAAAGCATCCAGATTGCGAATAATATTTTTTGTGCGGACAGGGATAACTTTAATATCTAATTGAAGATTTTTAGCGGCTTGTCTTGAAGTTTCAATATGTTCTGATACATCGCCATGGAAAGCGAGAACCCCAATTTGTTTTGATTTCATGATGAATAATAGGGAAGTTAAATACCACGTAAAGCCATTTTTGTCTCCAGGGCAGAAATTTCTTGTCCTTTCATAGCCTCACCTAAGTCTTCACTGGCTTTAGCTATTTTGTCCGGTTCATAATAATGTGCGGTAGCA
>MFJA01000023.1:1676-4132 GCA_001779055.1 Candidatus Gottesmanbacteria bacterium RBG_16_37_8 | reverse complement strand
AATACCCGAGCCTACAAATACTCCATCAACTCCAAGTTGCATACATAAAGCTGCGTCAGCCGGTGTAGCTATTCCTCCGGCGGCAAAATTCACAACCGGTAATCTGCCTAATTTGGCTGTTTTTATTATCAATTCATATGAAACTCTGTATTCTTTAGCTTTTTCTTTTAATTTTTTGATATTCTTTGACTTTAAAAATTTCTTCAGTTCTTCAATAGCGGAGTTCACTGCTCTTATATGCCTCACAGCTTCAACTATATTGCCGGTTCCGGCTTCACCTTTTGTCCTGATCATGGCTGCACCCTCATCAATTCTGCGTAAAGCTTCTCCCAAATCACGACAGCCACAGACAAAGGGAACTTTAAATTTCTTCTTGTCTATGTGATACTCCATATCTGCTGGAGTTAACACTTCGCTTTCATCAACATAGTCAACCTCAAGCACTTCTAATATTTGTGCTTCAACAAAATGCCCAATCCGGCATTTTGCCATGACCGGAATGGTAACAGCAGCTTGGATTTCTTTTATTTTAGTAGGATCCGACATTCTGACTACTCCACCTGTTGCCCGGATATCTGAAGGGACACGTTCAAGAGCCATTACAGCTACCGCACCTGCTTTTTCGGCAATTATGGCATGCTCAGCGTTAACCACATCCATAATAACTCCACCTTTTAACATCTGGGCTAAATTTTTTCCAAGTCTATTATCCATGAATAATTAGTTAATCGTGCTAAATATTATAGTACATGTGGTCAAGAAGGGAAAAATTGTTATTTTCGTTATTTGAGATTCTATTTGAGAAGTTTATCATCCACTCATTTCACTGATAATAAAAAACAGTTTCTCCATTATTGTCATAACTATTTATATTCCTGAAAATGAGAGATTCCCGCATGTCGACTATAGCCTGATGCAATAAACCAATTCCCCAGTTTAAAGGAGTATAAGGACCCGGCAGGACATATTCCCGTTTATTGTCCTTCATAGTTATATAACACTCAGGCACACAATAGCCCGGTACTTCTACAACCTCTATTCCTTTTTTCGTTTCCGATACACCAAACTCTTTCTCTCCTGTAATCATGGAAAGCCCCCGCAGCAGACCCATTTGCTGGATATCGAGATACTCTTCATCTCCTGTTTCCCGATATCTTCTTCCTGCCCAACTCGACAGTTGGAAATTGGGATGAGTCCAGGCAGCTTCCCGTCCTTTTTCAACTGCCTCCCGTCTTTTTATAAAACCATCGCTATGACTGTAATCACTTGATGCACCCGCGTCTTTATAAATTTTCCTTATTTTTTCCTGTGTCACGTTCGTAAAATAATTTACTCCCTGATAGGAATCGCCTACATATCTTTTGATCCCTCCTGTAACCGGATCAATTAACCTGCTTATCGTTTTCAAAAACATCTTTTCTTCCTTTTTTATATCCTCCTCACTTACTTGATTATCATCTCTCACATTTCTTTTGGCATATTTTGCCAGTTTTTGCGGAAAGTCCAACTGCAACAGGTAAATAAGGGCAGTATCTGCTTCCCTGTATTGCGGATCAGTTCTTATTGTATAATCAGGACTTGCGGATTCATAAGGTCTTTTCTGGATCAATTTATCCATTCCTAGTTCAATCAATTCAGTACAAACATCATTAATATCCTTTCCTTTTAGGATATCAACTCTTTTTTCATATTTCGTAAAACCATCCTTTAGAAACTCGAATCCTTCCTTACCCAAATATTCATGGATTTTTTCAATAACAGCAATATTCCAGCCGAGAGTTGAAGTCCTTTTTGCCGTTATTTCCTCCCATGATCCGCTATCCTTACAATCCCAGAATTTTATTGCAGCCAGAAAAGGCAAAGCAGAACCTAAGAACACTTTATGTTCATCGCTCAAATCCTCAACTTTTATCAAGCCTTTATCAAGCGCGGAAAAAGTCGCTACAACAAGCATCTGCCAGGCATCCTGTTTGTGGGACCATCCCTCTATTTTTCTACCGTCAAGATTTTCGATGTTTAGAAAAATATGAGGCCAGTTTTTGGGATTGTCCAAATAAGGAATATCTTTATTTTTTTCAATAATTCTTTTAAATCTACCCTGTTGAGCAGGAGTTGACATAAGAGTCAGAAGACTTGTGAGAACGGATTTTGATATTTCTCCCTGACGGGTATATTTACTCTTATTACTGTCCCAAACATCAAGAAGAGCCATAGCAATCTGTGCCTGATCTCTGATCCAAACAGAGCTTGCCATTTGCCCTTTTCCCCGCTCTGTAGCTCCAATTATAGTAATATTACGCTTTACACCTTCATTTTCACTATGGTAAGCCGCTTCTCTTGTGTTGATCTGCAGAGTGCTTTTTGCAGTAAGCAGGTGTTCAAGACTCTCAAGATCGGTAAGGTTTTCAACTGCAGCTCCTGCTATAAATTCAACCTCCGCATTCCGGAAAGTTAAA
>MFJA01000023.1:819-1629 GCA_001779055.1 Candidatus Gottesmanbacteria bacterium RBG_16_37_8 | reverse complement strand
ATAGCCGGATAACCTCGAAAAAAGATTTCCATCAAGTTCTTCCGGTGATTTATGTTGCCGTGATAATTCATTTACTAGTACCATATATGAAAAATACTGATATAACGCGGAATTATATCACAAAGGATTAAAAGAAATTTAGTAAGGAAAGAACTCAGAGAATAATCTTTTAATTATCCCCGGACGATTTGGGGGTTGGTGGCGGAGACTATCGAAGTTTCCTTATACCCCAGCTTGTTGAGTATGTTTTCCGTTAATTTTCTCCATGATCCACATCCGTATAAGTTGCGTTGGTCCTAAACCCTTTTTTTTTGCCTGACTTCTTACGTCGTTGAGAGTATTAGGATCCAAACGGATATTAATAATCTCCGAAAGATTTCTGGCAAATTTAACCTTAACGGGTTTACCATGTTTCCATGTTTCCTTATAATTCTTTTCCCAAAACTTCGCTTCTTTTTTACTATCTTTAAATATTGATTTATCAGGAATTTTCATAATTTCACCTCCTTAAAGGCTGTAATAACGTAATAAATTCCATTTTCATATTTTTTTAAATTTCTATCTTCTGGTGAGAGTATAATAACTAATCTCTTTCCGGTTTTCGTTTTACCGTTAAGCTGTATCCTCCCACGATAGCTTTCTATTGCTTGATATTTACAATGACAAACCTCCTCGACTTCTTCGGGTGTAACTCCATGACTGGAAAGATGCTTTTTGTTCCAATCATCCTAAATAAGACCACTCACCACAATCATAAATCAAGAAATAGTGTAGCACGATGTGTTACATAGTCAAGAGGACATTAACAGA
>MFJA01000023.1:269-798 GCA_001779055.1 Candidatus Gottesmanbacteria bacterium RBG_16_37_8 | reverse complement strand
TAGAAATAAAGGAGTATTTCGTGAAACAAATTACTACCAAAGAAATAGTTAAAAACACAATTGAGCCAGTTAATACTTTACCTTATCCTGTCCGTTCTTATACTGATAATGAGATTGAAGAATTTTTAAGGGAAGAAGAATCGGAAACTAAAGAGCTTAGAAAGCTCAAATTAGAAGGCTTTAATTTCTCCTTTGGACATGTTTTTCCAGGAATAATTACTAAACTTTTCTGAACAAACAAGTGTTAAACCTTTGTTTTGAATATAATGCAGGCTGAAATAAGAAGGATTTAGAAAATATTCACATAAAATATAAAAAGTTTCATCGACTACCATTCCAACATTCATTCCTTCAACAAGATTTGAATTTCTTAACATTGTTTCATCAAGAATCTTTAGCGAATTTTTAACATTATTATTTTTAATTTCCTCCCTTAAAAACGAAAATATTTTTTGAGCACCGATTTGGCCTTCTAAAACTCTTGGGATTTGAACTCCTCTAATCATACCGTTAAAGACAAAACATAAAT
>MFJA01000023.1:0-212 GCA_001779055.1 Candidatus Gottesmanbacteria bacterium RBG_16_37_8 | reverse complement strand
CGCTTCTGGCATGAACAACAAATAACTTTGTATTTGGAAGCGTAGAAAACTTATTCTGCTCCTCCCAGATAGGGAGTAAGGATTTTGTTAATTTCCATATTCCTTTCTCCTGCCAGGCAATCCCCCAACCATCACCCTGCCAATCACCGTCGGGAGCATGGCTTTTATGGCACATCAATGCAAATGCCTTAAGCAATTTTTCGGGCTTTAGC
>MFJA01000022.1:78190-79100 GCA_001779055.1 Candidatus Gottesmanbacteria bacterium RBG_16_37_8 | reverse complement strand
AAGTATTAGAAATTTTAGCTGATAATGGCCAGAATATCCTTTTGTTCCACCAACAGCCATTCTTCCTGTCCGACTCTGATTTCATTGCCGCCCCATTTTTTATAGACGACTTTTTGTCCTACTTTTACCTGCATGGGGATTTTCTTACCGTCATCTGTGGTTGCTCCCGGTCCTATTGCCATAATTATACCTACTTGGGGTTTTTCTTTAGCGGTATCGGGAAGAAGAATTCCGGAAGGAGTTTTGGCTTCTTCTTCAAGAGGTTTTACCAAAACATTATCAAACATGGGTTTGATATCTGAAGATTTAATATACATAAAGAGATCCTCCTAAAAAAATAAATGTTCAATAATTTGGCACTTGATTTAAGTGACTGCTATTTTAGATAAAGTAAAAAATCTTGTCAAGGGGTGGTTAGGAAGTAAGGTAATGGAAAGATTTCCTTTTATATTCATTTAATATAGAAGGTCGGGCATCGTGAGGATGGAAGCGGAGATAACCTTTTTTGATAACTTCGGTAGTTCTCCGCTTTTTCATATAGGTTAACTGCAAAAAGGAAAGAATATTTTCGATTAAATCACCAATAAGAGAAAAAGAAGGAAAAATCAAACCCGAGGTTTTTTTGATAGGACTGGATTTAATTTCCTCCTGATTTGGAAGATATTTTTTTACCCATTCGTTTTCCTTATAAAAATTTTTCAGAATTTCCCCCTTTATAAAAAGAGGTTTTAACTGAATTACTTCATGAGCTGAATAGAGATCGCGTTCATTTAAAGGCAAGGTTAAATGATTTTCATCAAGATGCATGTTAAGACAGATTTTATCGCGGGCATTTTCGTTTTGATGATAACGGTAGACCCCGAGAATTTTTAAAAGAAGAATAGCCCAAAATCGGCTGGTCCAAATGCGG
>MFJA01000022.1:59284-78164 GCA_001779055.1 Candidatus Gottesmanbacteria bacterium RBG_16_37_8 | reverse complement strand
TTCCTTATCAGCATTACTAAGGGCTAAATTTCCGGAAACAGCAATCATTAAGATAGACGGAATATAAAACATAAGCCCGGCAATTTTACGGGCCAGTTCCATTTTTTCTTTTGAGTAAACAAATCTTTTTAATCTTATGCTCACAATATTGTGGCGCGACTTGAAAAAATAATAACCCTCCCTAACTTTTATTTGGGGAATTTGAGAAATGGTTTTCTTAAATCGATATGGCCAATTTTTTCCACTCAATTTGACACCGATTAAATACTTTCTTATTTCAGATAGCTTTAACGGGTAATCGAAAATATCGGCATAAGATAAGGTTTTGATAACCGCCTCTTTTAAGTTAGAGGACATAATTATTCGGCAGGAGCAGGACTACCCAGGTTAAATCTGGCTAATACCTGTTGAAATCCGCTGTCGGCTGTTTTAAGGACCGTTTCCTCACTAGCACCGTGCTCGGAGAGTGCATTGACGGCATCTTTTAAGTAAGTAATAAGACCGCTATTAAGTCCCGTGTCTCCGTCAAAAGTACGGGAGGCAAGATAAAATGACTGCATGGTGGGGGCGCTTTCTATAAGAGGAGCAAGGTAAGGATTGTCATTGAGATTTTTTCCCAAATCAACTCTGGAGTAAGGCTCGCCGAATATTTTTTTGACTTCTGTCTGTTTTTTATAAAGAGCCTGCTCCCCTTCTGCTGAAATTAAATATTTCAGAAACTGCCAGGCTTCTTTCTGATGCTGACTCTTAACAGATACTCCTTCAACCCAATAGCTGGCCCAGTTGACTTCAGGACAGGGATTCTGATTACAGGGAAGTTGCGGAACTTTGGCGGTTTTAAAATTCAGATCAGGATTAATCGTTTGAATTGTATAAGCCTGCCAGACAGGTGCAAAAATCATGGCTACTTTACCTTGAGCAAAAGCATTAATAGAGTTTTCCAGGGAATTATCCCAGGCGTTTCCGGGAGGAGTTGCAAATTTACGGTAAAAAGTGAGCGCCTCAACAGCGCAATCAGTCGTTTTAGAATCAGCACAGGTAAAAAGAGACTTATCCATCAGAGTACCGTTTTGCAGCATCATTAAGCCTAAAATATCGCTGAAGTGTTCGATATTTTCAGCAGTTCCCAGAGCAATTGCTGAAGTTACAATGCGGTTACCTTCCTTAACTGTCAGTTTGGCAACAGAATTTTGAACATCAACCCAAGTTTGAGGAACGGGAACACCAGCTCCGTTTAATATGTCTTCATTATAAAAGAGTAAAAGTCCGTCAATTTCCAGGGGCAAACCGTAGAAATTGTCCCCTGCTTTGAGATCTTTAACAGCAACCGGATAGAAAATCTTAGCAAAATCCTCAACTGACATTATATCCTTAGGTAGTGGAGCCAGGGAACTTTGAACCATCGGCAACCAGGTATTATGAAAACGGAGAATATCGGGCCCTTCTCCCCGTTCGATTGCGGCCTGGAGTCTTTCGCGGTAATTGACAGGATTTTGCCTGCTGTAATTGATGGTAATCCCCTCATTTTTTTTCTGGTAATCCTCAATTATCGGACGCAGAATCTCTTCTTCTTCCCATAAGCCCCAATAATTCAATGTAATTTTGGGTTTTTTAATGTTGTCAGTTGACGCTTTTCTTTTTGAAGATAAAAAGCGGATAAGTAAAAAGACTAAGGCGAGAATTATGATGACAAAAAGGGCTAAAAATAAGAATTTTCTGCGTGGATCCTCAACAAACGGCGGCGGGGCTGAGGAATTATCCATCTGTTGTTGTGAAGATCCTTCGGAATAAACTGGTTGAGATTCCTGAGAATAAATTTCCTGCCCTCTTGCTTCCTCAGTAGGAGCATTGGCTGCCTCCTGATAAGCAGATTCTCCTTCTGAAAAAATCTGTCCCGAGGAAGGTACTTCACCTTGATTTTGTTTTGAAGAATTGTCCATTCTTATGTTATGATAACCGCTAGATTAAACCATGGTCAAGGAAAAAAGTAGAGATGCTTCCAAAAAATTCTCGAAATTGAGAATATTTTTTTATTCAGGGATCATTTTAACAGTTTTGGTCCTTATTTTTACAGTCTCTTTTTATTGGCAGTTCGAAAAAATGTACCAAGGTAAGATTTATCCCGGAGTAACTGTTGATAATATTCCTTTCGGGGGCAAAACTCCACAGGATGTGGAAAAATTTTTCACTGATAAAAATAAGGCTTTTGAAAATATCAGGGTTGAACTTATTTATGAAGACAAAAGCGCTTCGGTTTCTGCTATGGATCTTAAAGCAGGATATGATGCCAAGCTATCCTCAACCCAAGCTTATTCTGTTGGTCGTAGCGGCAATATTTTATCAGATTTCTATCAAAAAATTAGAGCTTACAGTTCTCAAATTAGATTAAAAAGTGTTTTAACATTTGATGAAGAAACCTTAAATGAAACTATATCTTATCTCTCTTTATCAATCGACCGGCTGAGCGAAGACGCGCTGTTTAATTTTGTTGGTGGAAAAGTCAAAGTTTTTAAACCTTCAAAAAACGGTCTAGAGTTAAATCGCGCAAAAACCAAAGAACTAGTAATGGACTATCTGATTACAGTAGGAAAATTTGGAAAAGTTGAGGAAGAAATTAAAAAAATAAGTTTGCCTGTCGAGATAGCCTATCCTAATATTACCACCGAAAATTCCAATAATTTCGGTATTAAGGAACTGCTAGGAGTCGGAAAATCCAATTTCGCCGGATCAATTGCCGGCAGAATTCATAACCTGGAATTGGCAGCATTGCGGATTTCCGGCAGACTTGTTCCTCCCGGAGAAACATTTTCCTTTAATGGCGCTTTAGGAGATGTCTCTGCCTCAACCGGCTATCAGCAAGCCTACATTATTAAAGACGGAAGAACGGTTTTGGGAGACGGCGGCGGTGTCTGCCAGGTATCAACTACCCTTTTTCGGGCGATTTTACAAAGCGGTCTGCCGATTATTGAAAGATGGGCACATTCGTACAGAGTAAGCTATTACGAGAAGGATTCCGGTCCGGGACTTGACGCCACTGTCTTTGATCCGAATTATGATCTAAAATTCAAAAACGATACTCCGGCCCATATTCTGATTCTGGCAGTAACGGACAGAGCCAAAACATCCCTAACATTTTCTCTTTACGGCACTTCCGACGGAAGACGCGCTGAAATTACCAAACCGGTTATTTTATCCCAAACTCCCCCGCCGCCGGATTTTTACCAGGATGATCCGACTCTGGCCAAAGGAGTGGTCAAACAGGTTGATTGGAGAGCTTGGGGAGCCAAGGTCAATTTTGATTATAAAGTTGTCAGAGATGGAAGTGTCCTGTTCGAAAAATCGTTCTTCTCCAACTTCCAACCCTGGCAGGCGGTTTTCTTAAGGGGCACAAGAGAATGAAAAAAATTGTTGATGTAAAAGATGCAATAAAACTGGCAATAATAGCCAGAAAAAGAAAAGAAAAAATAGTTCTGGTCGGCGGGTGTTTTGACATTCTCCATGTCGGGCATATTAAGTTTTTGAAAATGGCCAAAGAAAGAGGAGATTTGCTTTTTATTCTTCTTGAAGCAGATGAAAAAGTAAGAAAACTTAAAGGGAACGGGAGACCGATTTTTAAACAACAGGACCGCGCCGAAGCACTGTCTTCATTAAGAGACGTTGATGTTGTTATCATACTTGACTATTTATCAGGTGATGAAAAATACCAGCAGATTGTAAAAGAGATTAAACCGAATATTATAGCCGTAACTGAAAATGATCCTCAGATTGCCAAAAAGAAAATTCAGGCTGAATCCTGCAATGGGGTCCTTAAAATAATCCCCTATGTAAAATCGCTTTCGAGTTCTAAACTGGCTGAT
The DNA here is from genome assembly GCA_001779055.1 of Candidatus Gottesmanbacteria bacterium RBG_16_37_8. Lineage (GTDB taxonomy): Bacteria > Patescibacteriota > Microgenomatia > 2-02-FULL-39-11 > 2-02-FULL-39-11 > 2-02-FULL-39-14. The sequence goes on along the minus strand of MFJA01000022.1, from coordinate 74,307 downwards.
ATCTTAAGCCGGGAGAAAATCTGACCTCTATGAAAATATTGGCCATTGAATCATCCTGCGACGAAACGGCAGCCGCTATCATTGAAGACGGAAGGAAAATCATATCCAATGTTGTTGCTTCCTCGGCAGCAATGCATGAAAAAACAGGCGGTATTATTCCCGAAATGGCAGCTAGGCAACAGGTTGTTTCAATAATCCCTGTAATAAATGAAACAATAAAAAATTTATCTCTTTCCCGCGATATTGACGCTTTGGCAGTAACTGTCGGACCGGGACTTATCGGCTCTCTTTTAGTCGGTGTTGAAACTGCCAAAGCCTTAGCGCTTCTGACGGGTAAAAAAATTGTGCCGGTAAATCATGTTTTGGCCCATCTTTATGCTAATTTTTTGGAGGAAGATAAAAATTATATAAAACCTCAATTTCCTGCATTAGGTTTAGTTGTTTCGGGTGGCCACACTGAACTTTTTATTATGGAAAAAATAAACAATCTTAAATGGATCGGCGGAACGATTGATGATGCCGCAGGTGAGGCTTTTGACAAATGTGCCCGGATTTTGGGACTTAGCTTTCCGGGGGGTCCGGCGATTGCAGCGGAGGCTGCGAAATACGCAAAATCCGAAATCCGAAATCCGAAATCCGAAATAAAGCTTCCCAGGCCGATTATTGGCGATGATTCATTTAATTTTTCTTTCTCCGGTCTTAAAACGGCGGTCTTAAGAGAGGTTAATAAATTAAAAGAAACAGAACAATTTAATCAGATAACAATTGTGCAATTAGCATATGAACTCCAGGAAGCCATAACCGACTGTCTGGTGGCAAAAACGGTCAGAGCAGCGGAGAAATATAAAGTTAAATCAATTCTATTAGGCGGCGGAGTGGCTGCGAATAAAAGATTAACGGAAAAATTCAAATCAGAATTCAGAATCCATGTTCCTCCCCCCTCCCTATGTACTGATAATGCTACTTATATTGCCGCGTTTGCTTACTACAATTATCATCCGGTTGACTGGAAAAAAGTGTCAGCACAGCCATCACTGGAAGTTGAAGTTTGAAAAATATCGCTTTATAATAAGCCAAAGTTCATTTTATTATGGATAAAGTATATAAACACCAGGACATCGAGAAAGAATGGTACAGTCTTTGGGAAAAAGAGGGATATTTTACTCCGGGAAATGATAAAACTAAAAAACAGTTTTCAATCATTTTACCTCCGCCCAATGCCAATGCTGATCTTCATTTAGGCCATGCCATGTATGTTATTGAAGATATTATGATCCGCTACCACCGCATGAAGGGCGACGCTACTCTTTGGCTTCCCGGAGCAGATCATGCCGGCTTTGAAACCCAATTTGTTTTTGAAAAAATACTGCAAAAGAAAGGCAAAAGCAGATTTGATTTCGATTCCGAGACTCTTTACAAAATGATTTGGGATTTTGTACAAGCCAACCGGGGAAATATGGAAAATCAGCTTAAAAGATTAGGATTTTCCCTGGATTGGACCAGGCAGGTTTTCACCCTGGATGCCAAGATTATTAAAATTGTCCAACAAACATTTAAAAAACTTTATGATGACGGACTTCTTTATAGAAGCAAACGCTTAGTGAATTACTGTACCAGATGCGGTACGGGATTTTCAGATTTGGAAGTGAAATATGTCGAACGGGTTGACCCTCTTTATTATATGAAATACGGTCCGTTTACTATTGCTACTTCCCGGCCGGAAACCAAGTTCAGGGATACGGCACTGGCGGTTAATCCCAAAGACAAACGTTATAAAGAGACAATTGGCAAAACATATGAGATTATGGGACTTTTGGGACCAATCAAAATGAAGGTAATCCCCGATCCTCTTGTTGATCCAAAATTCGGCACCGGTATCATGAAAGTTACTCCCGCTCATGATCCGCATGATTTTGAACTAGGACAAAAATTTGACCTACCAGCAACACCAATAATTGATTTTTCAGGAAAAATGGACTTTTCCTGGTTTTTATCGCAAAAAAATATTAATCCGAAATATAAAGCCAGGGCAGAAAAATATCACGGAAAAAAAGTGTTAGCTGTCCGGACAATGATGGTTGAAGATCTCAAAGAAGACGACTTGCTTTTAAAAACCGATGAAAATTATACTCACAGAATCGGTACCTGCTACAAATGCGGGACAGTTATCGAGCCTTTGCCTCTTCCCCAGTGGTACATCAAGATAAGGCCATTGGCTGATGCTGCCGTTAAAGCTATTTTAAGCAAAAAAATCAAATTTGCGCCTAAAAAACAGGAGAAAACTGCCTTACAGTGGCTTAACAATTTCCATGACTGGAATATAAGCCGGCAGATTGTTTGGGGTATAAGAATTCCGGCATGGAAGTGCCTGAAGTGCGGAAGTGATGAATGGATTGTAACTTCAGGCGAAAAGCCGGATAAATGTCCCAATTGCCGGGGAACTGATTTGGAACAGGACAAGGATACTTTTGATACCTGGTTTTCTTCCGGACAATGGCCCTTCGCTACGCTTCAAGTAAATCATGAAGGAGACTATGAATATTTCTATCCTACGTCCGTTATGGAAACGGGTTACGATATTTTGCCCTGGTGGGTATGCCGGATGATTATGTTGGGGATTTATGCTGTTGGCGAAATTCCGTTTCAAACGGTTTGCCTCCACGGACTGGTTCGCGATAAAAATGGACGCAAAATGAGCAAAAGCAAAGGAAATGTGATTAATCCGCTTGTAATGGCTGATCTTTACGGAGCTGATGCATTAAGATTTGCCCTGATTTACGGTACTGCTTTTGGCAATGATGTTCCGATGAGTGAAGACAAAATCAGAGGCATGAGAAATTTCTCCAATAAACTGTGGAATATCGGCCGTTTCATAAAAATGAACTTTGAAAGTTTTCAAAATGAAAAAAAATCAATTGATTTAAAGAGTAAAATTCCGGAAAAAAATTTAACTGATCAAAATGACCAAAAACTCCTCCGGGATTTGGATGCTGTTATTAAAAACACAACAAAAAGTATTGAAGAATACCGTTTTGATAAAGGAGCAGAAAGTTTGTATGAATTTATCTGGCATAATCTGGCAGACAAATATATTGAAAGTGTTAAAGAGAGACTAAAAAATTATGATGAAAAGGCGCTTAATGTTTTAACTTATGTGTTCTTAACATCTTTAAAACTGCTTCATCCTTTCATGCCTTTTATTACCGAGGAAATCAACAAGCAGTTATCCGGTAAAAATTCTCCACTTATCATCTCTACCTGGCCTAAACTTTTGTAAACTTTTGCAAAAATTGTTTTGCTGTCATTACCGGAATATTCCTATATTGTTTTAAATCTAATAAATGATGGTCACCGGATATTATCATATCGGATTCCCCTTCTTTGGCGATTGCCAGAATCTGATTATCATCCGGATCAATTTTTATAATATTCGGAATTTCTTGAGGATTAAAAACTGATGTTATTTTTCTTAATAATAAAACTGTTTTTTTAATATCATTCTTTTTCAATTTGTATTTCTTCATTATTCTAGGGTAAGTCAAAACTCTATTGAACTCTGATAATTGGAAATTTGAAGTTAAAATTCTTATTTTATTTTCTCTGGCCAGATCAAATATTTTCCAGGAGGCTCCTTTTTTATTAATTCTGGAACTGACTAAATTATTAGTATCCAAAACTATCTTAAGTATTCCTGCGGATTTTTTTGAGGGCATAACTGATATCTTTCTCTACTTCATTTTCCGGATAAAGCGGAACTTTTTGGCGAATTTTTTCAAGTTCGAAAAAATTATGATATTTTTCCCACTCTTTATACACACTTATCAGTTTCTCAAAATAAGAAAGATCAACAAGAGCGACTTTTGGCTGATATTTATTAACCAGTACTAAAAAATTCATATTTTTCACTTTTTCAATAAGTTTGGGTAGAGTAGCTCTTGCTTCTGATATAGGAACTGTCTGATCAATAGTAGTAATACTTGTAAGTTTCATGGTACTAATAATATATAGTATTATTCCTACAATTACAAGTACAGTAACTAAGTACGTTTAACTAAAATTACTTCCAGTTGGGGAAACTTAGAGAAGGCTTCTTTGATTATTTTTATCTCTTTTCGTCAATTCTAAAATAATATCCTTAATTGTTATATTATTATCTGCTAATAAGACTAGTAGATGAAACCACAAATCAGTAACTTCGGAAATAATTTCCTTTTTATTGTTATTTTTAACAGCGATTATTACTTCAGTTGCTTCTTCGCCGACTTTTTTAATAATACGATCCCTGCCTTCTCTAAAAAGAGAAGCAACATACGAGTTTTCCGGCATAGCTTTTTTACGATCGCGAATTTTCTGGTAAAGCTCTTCAAGCGTCATATATTTTTCCCCTTAACAAGGTATAAAAGCAGGATTTTTTTCCTGTGTGACAGACTGTATTCCCCATTAATTTAACCTTGATCAATATCGCATCTTTGTCACAATCAGAATATATTTCTTTCACTCTTAGCTTATTTTTGGATTTCTCACCCTTCATCCATAATCGCTTTTTGCTTCTGCTCCAGAAATAAACCCATCCTGTTTCTTTAGTTCTTTGCAAGGCTTCTTGGTTCATATACCCGAGCATAAAAACTTCACCGCTTTTAAAATCCTGAATGATAACGGGGATAAGATTTTCCATAGTTAATTCCTCACAGGTATATTTTGTGATTGAAGATAATCTTTTACCTTTTTTATTCTTAATTCACCATAGTGGAAAAGAGAAGCTGCAAGAGCCGCATCAGCTATCCCTTTCAATATAATTTCAGCAAAATCTTCTAGTTTTCCAGCACCTCCTGAAGCTATGACTGGAACAGATACAATTTGAGAAACTTTTCTTGTGATTTTCACATCAAAACCTTTTTTTGTGCCATCTCTGTCTATGCTAGTAAGAAGAATCTCTCCCGCGCCAAGACTAACTGCTTTTTTTGCCCATTTGATTACTGATACACCGGTATCAGTTCTTCCTCCATTAATAAAAACATTCCATCTGTCTGTTGTAACTTTTCTTACATCCATAGATAAAACTACACATTGACTGCCAAATATATTGGCACACTCAGAAATAAGTTTTGGATTGTTAAATGCACCAGTGTTGACTGATACTTTATCTGCGCCGGCGCGAAGTATTTGTTTCATATCTTCTTTTGTCCGGATACCTCCGCCGACAGAAAACGGGATGGTAACCATTTGGGCAGTTTTTCTCACGACATCAATAAGAATATTCCTGTTTTCAACAGTGGCTGTAATATCCAAAAAAACCAGCTCATCAGCTCCTTCCTCATTATATTTTTTTGCAAGTTTAACAGGATCTCCGGCATCACGGAATTCTACAAACTGGATTCCTTTCACTACTTTACCTTCGGTCATATCCAAACAAGGAATTATTCTTTTAGTTAACATAGAATTTTCTTATAAAATTACTTAATAATTGAAAGCCTACTTTCCCACTCTTTTCCGGGTGAAATTGAGTTGCCATAATATTATTTTTAACGATAATACTGGCAAATTTTTCACCGTATAAGGTTTCTCCGGCGATGATAGATTTATTTTCAGGAATACAATAGAAACTATTAACAAAATAAAAAAATGAATTATCCGGTATTTGGGTAAATAACTTATTCTTTATACCTGATTCATAATTACCAGCCCAAGCTTTATCCCGCAAGAAGTGGGACTTTATTCTTACTTGATTCCAGCCGATTTGCGGTATTTTTCTTTCTATTAGAAACTTTTTGACTTTGCCTTTCAAAATTCCTAGACAGGAAACATCCCCTTCTTCACTTTCCTCAAAGAGAAGTTGCATTCCTAAACAAATTCCCAAAAATGGCTTTCCTTTTTTTATTTCTTCAAATAAAAATTTATCTAACTTTCTTTTATTAATATTTTTCATTCCTTCACGCGCTGATCCTACCCCAGGTAAAATTAGTATTTCAGCTTTTAAGAGTCGTGAAGGGTCGTCAGAAATTAAAAAATCCCTGCTTAATTTTTTAATAGCATTGGACACACTGCCAAGATTACCAATGCCGTAATCGATTATTCCGATCATAGTTTTCCTTTCGTTGAAGGAATTTGATTTTTTTCACGCTTATCAATATCACAAGCCATACGAATTGCGCGCCCGGTTGCTTTGAATATTGCTTCCATTTGATGATGTGTATTTCTGCCATTTTCTACTTTAATAAATAGATTTATTTTGGCATTTTGGGCAAAAGCATCCCAAAAGTCATAAACTAACTCTGTTGACAAATCTCCCACTTTTTCTCGACTAAAAATGCATCGAAAATTGAAAGCGTATCTTCCTGAAAAATCTACTGCAACTGTAGCCACTACTTCATCCATAGGTAGGATAAAAAAACCATAGCGACTGATGCCCTTCTTATCTCCTAGAGCTTTAGCAAAACTTTCTCCGAGCACAATCCCAATGTCCTCAACTATGTGATGCTCGTCAATATAAGTATCTCCTGTTGCTTTAACAGTTAAATCAAATAAACCGTGCTTGGTAAAGAGATCGAGCATGTGATTTAGGAATCCAAAGGGACTATTAATCTCTCTTTCTCCAGATCCATCTATATTAAGAACAATGGCGATTTTTGTTTCTGTTGTATTTCTTTTAATTTGTGCTTTTCTTTGTGTCATAGAAGAATCTCCTTTATTTTATTTATTTCGGAAATTTGAAAATCGCCTAATTTTTTCAGACCTACAAAAATGCATGGCATATTTGCTTTTTGAGCTGCAACCGTATCGTTTACTGTGTCTCCAACGTAAATAGGTTTCTTTGCCCTCATTCTTCTTTGTACTTCAAGTAAAGGATCTGGTTCTGGTTTTTCCCTAATGACATCTTCTTTTGCAATTAATAATGCCTCACTTATATAGTTTGGGGTAAGTCTGAGGTTTTTTACGGCAAATAATGCCTCAAATCTTGGTCTTGAAGTTGCAATGCCTAACTTATAATTTTGAGCTAACTTATCTAAAACTTTAATATCTATCAATAAAGTCTCAGTTGTAATTAAACCTATTTTATTCTTAAAGGATGCGACGTAGCTGTATATCTCTTGAAATAGTCGGTCGCCAAGATAAAAAGTTTGAAAAATATCTTTCACTTTTTTATACCAAGTACTTTTTCTTCGTTTGGGAGTTATAAGTTTGACTTTTTGACTAAATTCGTCAATTGTCACATTGTTACCAAGTAACTCAATTAAAGCGTATGACGTATCCCAGTCGTTATTAAACCCAGTAAGACTCTTTATCTCGTCAATATACTCTGTCGTTATCTCTTTATTTATTCGAAATTTATTCCATAAAACCAACTCGACAGTTCTTTTAATTGCCTCACAATAAGCGGAGTTCGTTACAAGAACTCCATCCATGTCAAAAATGACTCCATCACATTTCATAAAATCTCCTTAAAAAGAAATCTAGTTTATTTATTTCTTTTTGTTTCAATAAATTAATCCTTAGGCAGTTTTCTAATAATGGTTGATTTATATATTTGACTAAAATGCCGTTTTTTCTTAAAAATTCCTGTAGCTGTTTGGCCTGATTTTGAGGTTGGAAAATAACATAAGCACCTTGTGACGGGTAAACTTTCAAATTTAAAAATCGGGATAATTGTTTAAGTAATATTTTTCTACAGTCAACTACTTTCTTTATTTCTCTTAAGAATCTTTCTTTTTTATCCAAAACAGAACAAGCCATTTCCTGTGCCAGAGAATTGACATTATAGGGAGGTTTTATTGTTAAAAGTATTTTGATAATTTCTGGACTTGCTACCAGATAACCTATTCTCAAACCCGCCAATCCTGACCATTTACTTAAACTGCGTAAAACTATCAAATTCGAATATTGGTAAATAAGAGGTATAACTGTCTGATTACAATACTCATAATACGCTTCATCAACGACTACAATAGTTTTTTTAGCAAGAAGTTTTTTAATATTTTCTTTTGTAACAACAACTGATGAAGGATTTCCGGGAGAATCGATAAAAATCATTTTCGTATTTAAGGTGATTTTTTCAAATATATCTTCAATGTTTATATTTAAGTTTTCTTTTCGTAGTACTTTTTGCACTTTTGCTCCGGAAAGCTGTCCATAAAATTCGTACATGGGAAAAGTGGGAGGATTAATAATAATCACATCTTTGGGAGATACAAAAACCCGGATAAGAAGATCAATCAATTCATCAGAACCATTTCCGTACATTATCCATTCCTCACCAACTCCTGTATATAAAGCTAATTTTTTCCTCAAATTTCTGCAAAAGGGATCAGGATACAAATATAATTTCACTTTTTGCAGATTTTTTTTATTTTGGTACTTTTCCGAATATAAATTTTCTCCCGAATCACATTTGATAATTTTATCCATAGGAATGCCTATATCTCTCTCTATCTCCTGAAGAGTCGGTGAAGGAGTATATTTTTTAATTTTCAACAATTCTGGTCGGATAAATTTAGCAATCATAAATTAAACCTCCTTATAACGAATACTTGTTGCGTTTTTATGAGCAGGTAATTGCTCTACCTCAGCAATCTTTTCGATTGTTCTTCTAATCATCGACAAACCTTCTTTTGTACATCTTTGAATCTGCATCCATTTGCCATAAGCATCTACTCCAAGCGGAGGATACATTTTGGCCATGCCGCCAGTAGGAAGAACATGATTGGCACCGGTGGCATAATCACCGCTTGATTTGGTAGTCCAATCACCTAAAAAGACTGAACCGGCGTTGTTAATTTTTTCAACTATCTTTTCCGGTTTTTCAGTCATTATTTCCAAGTGTTCCGGAGCATACTCGTTAGTAAATTGAATGGCTTCGTTTATTGAATCAACAAGAGCAAAGAGTCCATATCGATTGATGGATTCTTTGACATACTTTCTCGTTATAAGGTTTGATAATTGATTATCAATTTCTTTAATTGTTGCCTCTGCGATCTGGTTTGAGGTTGTTAATAAGACACAGGCTGAATCAGGCCCATGTTCTCCATCTGCTAAAAGATCGCTAGCTACGAATTTGGGATTAGCAGTAGCATCGGCAATGATAAAAATCTCTGATGGACCTGCCGGCATATCGATAGCGACTTCCCTAAAGACAAGCATTTTTGCGGCTGTCACAAACGCATTGCCAGCTCCAAAAATTTTATAAACTTTAGAAATACTTTCAGTTCCATAGGCAAATGCAGCAATAGCTTCTACTCCTCCAACTTTAAATATTTTTTTAAGGCCGATTAAATCAGCTGCCACCAATGTTGGAGCAGGAATTTGACCTTCCACTCCTGGGGGTGAACACATGACGATCTCTTTACAACCAGCTATTTGTGCCGGAATGGCAGTCATCAGAACCGATGACGGATATATAGCTTTTCCTCCCGGCACATATAATCCAACTTTTTCTATTGGCCGCCAGACTCTCCAAACGGATATGCCTTTTTTCGGATAAACAATGGTATCAATCTTCTTAGGTAACTGTGCTTGATGCACGGCAGTAATATTTTTAATCATTTGCTTTAAAGCAATAATTAAACTGTCGTCTACCTCCTGATAAGCTTTTTTAATTTCTTCTTTTGTTACTTTTACCTGTTGATAATTCTTAACTCCAAAACGGTTTTGATATTTATTAAATATTGGTTTATCACCATTTAACTTAACTTCATCTATAATTTTTTTTACTTTCGGTATAATCTCCTTATTTGTCCCGAATGATCTTTGAATAATTCGTTGATAATCAGACTTCGATAGGTTTTTTAGTTTTATAACTTTCATAATTCCTCTTTATAAAATCATTTTTTCAATAGGTAATACTAAAATTCGTGAAACTCCCTTAGCCTTTAATCTTTCAATTATTTCCCAGAAAATGTCTTCTTTTACTACACAAGTAACTGATACCCATCCTTTTTGAGCTAAAGGAGAGATGGTTTGGGAACCTAATCCGGGAATAATTTTTTTTAGTCTTGGTAAAATTTTTTCTTCAGTATTAAGAAAAATATATTTATAATTTTTGGCTGATAAGACTCCTTTAAAGCGCGTAATTAATTTATTGACTAATATTTTTTTGCCTGTCGAGATAGCATTATTAGCTATTAATACTGCTTCAGAATCATATATTTTCGTTAAAAAGCGAAGATCTTGAAGGATAAGCGTACTACCGGTTGAGGTAAGATCAATGATCGCATCAGCAATACCAATACTCGGAGTAATTTCAACCGACCCTCTAACTTGAACTAAATCCGCCTGGATATTGTTTTTCTTAAAGAAAGATTTGGAAGTATTAGAATAAGAGGTGGCTATCCTTTTACCATTGAGATCAGCTAGTGTTTTGATCGGGGAATCCTTCGGCACGGCAATAATGAGGGAACTAAAGCCAAAACGTAAATTTAATAGTTTTTTAACTTTTTCCCGTTTTTCGTAGAGGAGATTTTGACCGACAATGCCTAAATCGACAACTCCAGTTGAAACATAATTTGGAATATCATCATCCCGTAAATAGAGGATTTCCAGGGGAAAATTTCTGCAGGAGGAAAAAAGCCGCTGTTGGTAACTTTCAAATTCAAGACCCGTTCGCCGTAAGAAGGAAAGCGTTTCTTCTGTCAGACGCCCTTCTTTTTGAATAGCTAGTTTTAGATTATTATTATTAAATTTTTTCATAAGGGTGACTGACGGGATTCGAACCCGCAACCCCCCCGCCCACAACGGGGTGCTCTACCTTTGAGCTACAGCCACCAAAAAAACCTCCCGTTCTTTAGTCACCACAAAAAGTGATGAATAAGGAACGAGAGGCATTAAAAAAAGACCTCCCGCGGTCCCATCCTTGTTCCCCGCTAGAGGCGGGGCTCTTAGGTCGGCTCCACGAGTAGCGACACCGACTGTTGTATTTTACGGTTCAACTTCCGTTCCCGTTTTTGCGGGACAGCTCCCGGATCGTGACTCCGGTCAATCGCTTTTCTAAAATGTCTTTTTCATTATATCAAATACTGTCAAATTTTTTGGGATTTACTCAGGGATTTACTCAGTTTTCATTAATAGTTATGTTATTGATGGTGACTTTGGATTTGGGTTTGGATAGTTCACCCTGACTGTTGCTCTCAACTTCTATTTCTGCAATTTTATCGATTGTTTCCATACCTTGGGTGACTTGTCCGAAAATAACATAATTTTTAGGCAGATCGGTATCCTGATGTATGATAAAAAACTGGCTGCCGTTGGTGTTGGGACCTGAATTGGCCATGGCGACAATACCACGTTTGTAATCACGGGTTATTTTTTCATCAGCAAAAGCATAGCCCGGGCCGCCTGTACCGTCGCCAAGGGGATCTCCTGTCTGGATCATGAAGTCTTTGATAATGCGGTGAAAAACAACTCCGTTATAAAAACCCTCTCTGGAGAGAAAAACAAAGTTATTGACAGTAACGGGTGTTTCTTTGGCAAAGAGTTCGACTGTAAAATTTCCTTGGGATGTGACAACTACTGCCGTATAATTCTTATCGCTATTAATGGACATCTGAGGCGGAGCAGTATATTTTCCTTTCATGGTAGCAGACTCTGTTGAAACATTTTGCTGGTTATTTGTTTCTGTTTTTTCTTTGGAAAAAAATAAAGCCAATATTAAAAAGGCACCGGCTATTAACAGCAAATAGAGAAGGAAATTTTTCCAGTCAGTTTTTAACTTCTCCATAAGTAAGTTTATTTATTACGAATGATTTTGGCGTCCTTTTTGATTTTATTGAACCATTCTTCGTAGAGTTTGCTTATTTTCTGCTGTTTAATAAATCCTTCAACCTCAGTCTTCAATTTGGCAGGATCTGTTGCCTCGGGGAAAAGATTTTCATTATTTTTCAAATATTCATCAATTTCAGCAGCTGAAACTGTAGCCTGGGAAACAAAAAGCTTTTCGATAGACAACTGAAGTTCCAACTGTCTCTTAAAGGTATTGGGAGTAAGGCCCTGCATGCTTAAGGCTTGAGTTAAGGACATTTTACCTTCAAGACTGCCTTCTATTTCTTTTATCCGTTTGTCAATTTCATCGCTTGTTATAAATATTCCCGCTCCACGGGCAGCTCCCAAAAGCAGTCTTTCATTTATTAGCTGGTCTAAAACTGATTCACCGAATTGAGAATTAAGACGGCTGTTTAATTCAAAACGGGAAACCGGCTGGCCGTTAACGGTGGCCATAATAAAATATTTTCTGGCTCCCCAAAAAAGAACAACTAATAAAAGAAGACCGATGATTAGCAGATTTTTAAGGGAAATAATTTTTTTTGGCAGGAAATCCCTCCAGGATTTTTTCTGACTTTTTTCTCCTAAGGCAACTCCTGATAATTTAGTTTTGGCGGCAGTTGTTTTTTTTACAGGCATATCCCTCCTATTGTTAACTTTTGTTAAGCTTTTGTTGAACTAATTTGGCAATTATACCACCTTCTGCCCTGCCTTTGCTCAAGGACATGACCATCCCTATTATTTTCCCGGGATGAGATTCACCTTCTGATTTTGCCAGGATATCATCAATAATTTTTATTATTTCTTCTTCCGGTAGTGCTGGCGGCAGGAATTCTTCAATTATTTTTATTTCACTCAGATTGGCCAAAACCAAATCCGGCCGGTTGCCTTTTTGAAAAAGTTCGATTGCTTCACGTCTTTTTTTTACTTCTTTTCGCAGTAATTCATAAGTTTCTTCGTCTGTTATATCTTTTTTAAGATCAATTTCTTTGTATTTTATCTGTGAAAGAAGGTAGCGTAAACAACCAACCCTTTCCTTGTTATGTTCTTTGAGGTACTTATGAATTAATTTTAGAATATCGTCTTTGATCATTAATTGAGGCTTAAGTATATGACAACCCAAATTGAAAAGCAAAAGTTAGGGAGGTGAAATAAGAGGAAGAATATCGGAAATAGTAAATGGTTGATTGATAAAGACAGGTAAGGGAAGATCAGGAACCGCTTGACCTGCCTCCAGTTTTTCCTGCAAAGAGTTAATGAATTGTTTGGTTTGGAGCGGGCGAACCTCAAATTCGACTGCTTTTCTATAAAAATTATATGTCTGGAAAAAAAGCAGAACGGCAATTAACAAGACAGCGGATTTAAAAGAAATAAATTTTTTCTTAGCCAAGAAATATTTGCTTAAAACTGCCAACAAAATAACCGTAAAAAAAAGTGAAGGGTAAGCGTATCTTTCGGACAATGCCTGTTTGATGCCGAATTGGTATCTGATTAAACCGGCCCAAATATAAGGATAGACAATCATGACTGACAGGGATAAGAGAATCTGAGAAAATTTTTTGGGACCGGTCAGGATAAATTTGGTAACAAGGGCAGAAATAAGAGCAAAGGGAATAAAAGAGATTAAGGTTTTGGCTATTTCAAAATGTCGCGGTTCAAAACCCGGAATAAACAGTCTACCAAATACTCCCCTGCCGACTCCGCCAATGACGAAGGCTAAAAATTGAAGAATATTCAATAAAAGATCGGTGATTTGGGGAGTAACTTGACCCAACCTGCTACCGGCAACAAGAGGCCCGACAATTAAGGATAGAATTCCCAGGATAAAATAGGCAGGAATTAATTTTCCGTATACTACCGAGATTATGCCGAATATAATACCAAGGCCTAAACCGGTGGAATAGGAAAAAGAGGCAAAGACAAGAAAGATATAAGAGAAAAATGACCGTTGTAACCAAAAATAAAAAGCCAACCCGATAAAAAGATTTGCCAGAATTACTCCCTGGGCAGAAAACCATAATAAAGGTTCAACAAAGGTCAGATTTATTAAGAATAGTGAGGAAAATAAAATTGACCATCTCCTTTCAATATTTATTAATCTAAGAGTTTTGAAAAGAATAAACAGGTTAAGAAAATGCAATATAAGAGATAGGGAAAAATACCCGTAAAAGTTTAGTCCGAATAATTTATATTCCATAAAAGAGAGAAGATGAAGAATCGGAGCGAAGTGTTCTGCCTGGGGAGTTATTAAAAATTGCCAAAAATTTAATTTTGACAATTGAATTAACAAGCCTATGTCATCCTGGAAAAAGAACATTTCAAGATTTTACAAATGAGAAAATTTCCCTGCTGATAAACTGACCCTGGCTTTGATAAACTAGTGAATTTCGGGAAGATGCCCGGATATAAGTATTTTCGGGAAGACCTGTAAGAGGCGGTATAACTTTAAGGTTTGAAGGAAGAATTTTGTCCAGATCGACTTGAAAATCCTCTCTTATTGAATGGATAATCGGCAAAATAATGATTAATCTTCCGTCTTTTTTTAAAAGGCGGCTAATTACCTGAAAACTCAGCTTGTATAAAGGGATCAAATCCGCAATTATATTTTGAGCTTTATTGGTAGCAGGCTTGCTTATAAGAGGCGGACCAAGATAAGGCTCTGTGACTATTATATCTGCCATATTTTGTCCTAAAATATTATTCAATTCTTTTATATCAGCAGATTGAAGCTTCAAATCGAAATTATTCTTATTCAAATAATACTCGCGAATTATCCAGTCAAAATTAGATCTGCTGTTGGAGATAGCCTCAGGTTTAATGTCAGTACCGATCAGATTTTTTACTCCCAAAAGAGCTGCTTCTGTGAGAATTGTGCCCGACCCGCAAAAAGGATCAACCAGTATGCTATTTTGACCGGGCTGACTTAAATTAACCATCATTCTGGCCAATTTAACCGGTAAAATACCTGATCTTTTATCTTTTTTTGGCCTTTCCATATCTCTTTTGGAAAAAGAATTAAAATCCTGGACAACTGACGTTTTTCCCAAAATAATATTGTCTTTGGTGATAATCAGAACTAACTCGAATCCTTTTGTTAACAGACGGTTTTTAAATACGGATACTGAAGAAACATATCTTCCTTTTATTCTCAAAAAACCGGTTTTTATACCAGAGCTTTCCAGATTTTCTTTGAGACTTTTATAAAACAGAAGTTGATTACTCTCTATTTTTTCCGTAATTTCCCTGCCTGCTCCACCGTCATAAATGCTTATGGC
>MFJA01000022.1:48899-59261 GCA_001779055.1 Candidatus Gottesmanbacteria bacterium RBG_16_37_8 | reverse complement strand
GAGGCAGTACTTTTTCTTTTAGAAAACGGGCTTCCAGAAATTTTAAAAAATGCGACTGGTCTTCGATATAGGAAACCTCTCCCAGGATTTGACCGATTTTGACAGTTCCGCCCAAAGTCTCCATTAATTGAGAAAGACTTGTTTGAGAAGAAACGGAGACCGTCAAAATTTCTGAAGAGCAATTATCAACAGTGAAATTAACCTTTTGATGTTTTAAGACTGCTTGAATTTCGGCAACAGATAAAGAAGGGTAACGGCCCAGGACAAAAAAATATTTCTCCATTAAAATTTTTCCTATTCTATGACCTCTTCTTCGTCGTAGATTTCTCCGGAATCAACAGGAGTTTTATCGGTACTTTTATCTGCCGGTAAACTATCTTCCTTATCCTCTGTAAAATGATAGGAATTAACAATTGTATTAAAAATATCCTGCCCCGTATTATTTACTTCAATCTGGTATAAATATCCGTCTCTTATTGTTAATAAAGAAAATTTATTGCTGTCACTCTCATCTAAAACTTTAACAGCCGGAAGGTCGCCTAACTGGCTGCCGATATAATTGGTAATTTTTAATCCCTTAACATAATCGTCAACTGTCTGGTACTTGGTATCTTTGGTCCAGAGAATAATTGATCCGGCAGATCCTTGTGAAGTTAACTCAAGATGGGCATAGTTCTCACTATCTTCAGGATGAGAATTAAGATTCAGGTTTTTAGGATATTGAAATGTAAATTGCGACTGATCTTCCCAGGTTGCCAGTTCAACAGGGGTGGGAATTGCAGTCGGCAATTGAGAATCAACAAGTTTCGTTTTGCCGATTTTTAAAAGGCGGCCGAAATACAAGCCGCCAGAGGCAATTAATACTGTACAAACAATTAGAGCGATGAGGATTTTTTTATTCATTTAATAAAGTATATCAGCTGTTGTTGCTTTTTACTATCAGATCAGGATAAAATCAATAAAGTATGAAAAAAATTATACTTTTTGCCCTATTGATGTTTTTTGCCATTACGACTGTAAGACATGTTGAAGCGGCAAAGAAATTCGTTGCCAAAGGTACGACTTCCGGGGGAAGCCGCGCTGCCGGAGGATCAATTCCTGTTAACGTCCGCTACCGGGCTGATAAAAGGGCAATTCATTTCAGTTTTTCAAATTTTTCCAATTTTACCTCGGTTTCCTATGTTTTTTCATATCAGACCAACGGTATTTCCCAGGGAGCAGCCGGAACAATTTCGGCAGCCAACTCTCCGGGAGAATCCAGAGAGCTTCTTTTCGGAACCTGTTCAACCTCGGTTTGTACTTACCACAGCGGTATAAGCGGCGCCAAATTAACTTTTACGGCAACGCTTAAAAACGGCAAAAAGGCAAGCAAAAACTTCCGCATCAAGACATATTTATAACTAATATCACACACCAGGAGAGTGCTTTCGCACACTCCCGGTGTGTCAAATTTTTCCTCTTTTTCCCTTTGATACTTTTTTATACTTGTGTATGATTAATACAGGGAGAAAATATCTCTCGTTTTTCTCGTGAAATATGCAAACAGCAGATAACCAGATCTCTAATTTACTTGTGGAAAACGGTCTTCTTAAGGATCGCGATCTGCAGGAAATAATGTTAGTGGCTAAAAATGCCGGCATCAGTTTTTATGATGTTATTATCGATAAAAATATTGTTACAGATGAAACCTTAGGACAAATGGTGGCAGCTTCAACAGGTTATCCGTTCGTAATTTTATCCAAGACGGCAATTCCCGATGAACTTTTTCATGTAACACCGGAAAAGGTGGCCAGGCGCTTAAAAGTAATTGCTTTTGCCAGAGACCAAACAAGCATTAAACTGGCCATGGTTAATCCGAATAATAAAGCTGTAATTGCAGCTTTTGCCAAAAAAACCAAAGCTAACATTATCCCCTATTTTGCCACGGAAAAAGACATTCATAATGCCCTGAGAATGTTTCGCAAAGACCTGCAGGTTGTTTGTGATAATCTTCTCAAGGATGAAATCAATAAAAGCAATACTCTGACCTCCGATGAAGCACCGATCACCAAAATTGTAGATCTGATGGTTAATTATGCCTATGATGACAAAGCCTCAGATATTCATATAGAACCTGAAGAAAAAAATTCACTGATCAGATTCCGGATTGATGGCCTTTTACACGATGTTTTGAGAGTGCCGAAAATCCTTCATGACCGGATTATTGCCAGAATCAAAGTCCTCTCCCGCCTGCGGACCGATGAGCATTTGAGCGCTCAGGACGGAAAAATGAAAATAAAACTCCAAGAGGAAAATTTGGATATCAGAGTGTCAATTCTTCCTGTTACCGACGGAGAAAAAGTTGTCTTAAGACTATTACCCTCCAAAAGCAGCCAGTTTACATTAACTAATTTGGGTCTATCGGATAGGGATTTAGTTAAGGTTAATAAAGCCATCGGCAAATCCTACGGCATGGTTCTGTCAACCGGTCCGACCGGATCAGGTAAAACTACCATTATTTATACCATTTTAAAACTTATTAATATCCGGGAAAGAAATATCACCACAATTGAAGATCCGGTGGAATACAGAATTGCCGGAGCCAACCAAATACAGGTTAATCCTAAGACCAATCTGACTTTTGCCGCAGGTCTGCGCTCAATTTTAAGGCAGGATCCGAACATTATTTTTGTCGGGGAAATAAGAGACAATGAAACGGCAGGAATTGCGGTTGATGCAGCCCTGACGGGTCATTTGGTTCTGACGACACTTCATACCAATGATGCGGCAACAGCAATCCCCAGACTTATTGATATGAAGGTTGAACCCTTTCTGGTTGCTTCAACAGTCAATTTAATTATTGCCCAAAGGTTGGTTAGAAAAATCTGCGAAATGTGCAAAACGCCAATCAATATTCCGCTTTCTACATTATCCCAATATTTTCCCCTGCCGATGATTAAAAATAACTTAGGGGAACAACCGCAATATACGGTTTTTAAAGGAAAGGGATGTAAAATCTGCCGCAATACCGGTTATTCGGGAAGAGTAGGACTTTTTGAAGTATTGGAAGTCTCCAATGAAATTAAAAAACTGATTACAGGCAAAAATGATGCTGAAACAATAACCAGACAGGCTGTCAAAGAAGGTATGAAAACCATGACTGAAGACGGTTTGGATAAAATTGCCAGAGGAGTAACTTCACTGGAGGAAGTTATAAGGGTTACCAAAGTAGAAAGCTCATGATTAAATCCAAGATTATCTTATCAGGGAACGAAAAAATCAGTTTTTTATCCAATCTGTCAACCATGTTGACGGCCGGAATCTCTATTCTGGAGGCAATTGATGCACTTTTGGAAGATGCTAAAGGAAAGAACAAAAAATTTTTGGAAATAATCAGAGAAGATATTGTTCAGGGTAACCACCTTTATTATTCATTTGACAAATTTCCTCATATTTTCGACGCCATCACGGTTAATCTTATCAGAGCCGCCGAAGAAGCAGGTACTTTGGAAATTACCCTGAAAGACATGAGGATCAGCATCCAGAAAGAAATGGAATTTTCCGATAAAGTAAAACAGGCTATGATCTATCCGATTTTGATCGGTTTTGTCTTTTTGGGGGTTCTGCTACTTATGCTGGTTGTAGTGGTACCGAAAATATCGGATGTGTTTCTGAGGCTTAAAGTAGATTTACCTTTGCCGACTCAAGTTCTTATTTTTTCGTCAAATTTTTTCCTTAAAAATACCCTTTATATTATTTTGACAATATTTGTTTCAACACTGGCTGCAATTTTTATCTATCGGAGAAATAAATCGTTCATAATAGCACCCTTATACGGTCTTCCTTTCATTTCAACATTAATTAAAGAGATCGATTTGACGAGATTTACCAGAAGCATGGCTTTACTTCTCCATGCAGGTGTACCGATATTATCCTGTTTGGAATTAACCAAAAATATAGTCATAAACCGGGAAATGGCCAAAATGATTGCTAAATCAAGCGAAATGGTAACTAGCGGGAAAAAATTATCAGAAGGCTTTAAGCAGTCAAAAGGGACTTTTCCGTCAATAATGATCAAACTGATGGAAGTAGGAGAGAAAAGCGGAGCTTTGGAAAAATCAATGCAGGATATCTCCGAATATCTGGAATATCAGGTATCAAATACCCTGCGGACTTTTACGGCACTTCTGGAACCGGTTATGCTTTTAATTGTCGGAGTTCTGGTGGGAGGAATGATGCTGGCAATTATTGCACCGATTTACGGCTTGATCGGTCAGGTAGGGGTAAGATAATGGTAAAAAGAAATTACGGTTACACATTAATTGAAATTATGGTGGTTGTTACAGCATCTCTTATTCTTCTCTCAATGGTTACTTTAAACGTTGTTAATTTAAAACCGCGGACTTCAATTCACACAACCATTACTACTCTTTTATCAGATTTGAAAGAACAGCAAATGAAAGCCATGACCGGTAAAGAGAGCGGAGGATCAGCTTCAAATTACGGTATTCGTTTTGAGAGCGACCGCTATATTCTTTTTAGCGGCGCAACATACAATCCTAATAACTCTTCCAATTTCACGGTCAACCTTGATGATAATTTAGTTATGGAGAATATTAATCTGCCCTCCTCTACAATTGCCTTTACTGCTCTTTCCGGCGAGTATCTGAATTTCAATCCGCTTGAAAATTCTTTCACTATCAGAAATACGATCTTAAACGAGCAAAAAACAATAATCATTAACCGTGCCGGCAATGTTATTGCGGTTAATTAATAAATATTTCCTGCCCATGATTATTTTTAAGAGAAGAAGAAAAACTTACGGTCAGACTATTGTTGAACTGTTAATTACTGTTGCCTTAACTGCAATAATTTTTCCAGCTCTTATAACAGGCCTTGTTTCCTCAAGAGAGGGTAAAGCCCAACAAAAACAAAAAACTGAAGCTTATTCACTGATTAAAGAAGCTGAAGAAGCGGTACGTTTAGCAAGAGAGGTCGGATGGGATACATTTGCCGTTAACGGACCATATCACCCGGAAATAGCGGGCAATACCTATGTTTTAGTTCCCAATAGCCAGACTACAGCAGTCGGATTTACCAGAACGATATTAATTGAGGATGCATTGCGCGATTCTGCCGGTAACATAGCCGACAGCGGAACAATTGACCCTTCGACCAAAAAAGTTACTATAACGGTATCCTGGTTAACTCCATATTCAACACAGCTTTCGACGGTGATGTATTTATCCAGATTCAGACAAAATTCAGCTCATACTGACACTACGGAAGATGATTTTAATGCCGGAACTGTTAACGGTGTGACCGTAGCCAATGATGAGGGCGGCGAAGTAATTTTGGGAGCAGGCGGTTCGGGAAGCTGGTGTGATCCGAATTTGACTATTGAGGCTGTTGATCTGCCTAAACAGGGTGTTGCCAACGCTGTTTCAGCAATTGAAGGACAGGTTGTTGCCGGAACAGGTGAGAATGCCTCCGGTGTCTCATTTGCCGCAGTCTCAATATCCAATCCTCCTGATCCCACACCGCCTGACGGAGATATTGTCGGCACATTTGACGGATTTAAAACCAATGATGTTTTCGGTGAACAAAATTATGCCTATCTGGCGACAGATACCAACAGCAAAGAAATAGTAATTATCGATTTAACTTCTCAGGTCAGCGGTAAATATGCGGAAGCGGGATATTATAATGCACCCGGAAATACCTCTGCGGAGAGCGTCTATGTCTCCGGCAATATCGGTTTTGCCATTGTCAATAATATACTTTACACATTCGATCTGTCTTCAAAAACAGACTCCAGATCAACACTTTCCTCATATACACTTGCGGCTAACGGGAAGGAAGTAGTCGTCAGGGGGAATTATGCATATGTGGCGGTTAATTCCACATCCAACCAATTGCAGATCATAGAATTTTCGGCAGATGGCACCACTTTGACTTTAAGGGGTTCAGCTACTCTTAACGGCGGAACAGCCCGTGATATTTTCGTCAATAACAGCGCTAGCAGAGCTTATATAGCAACAGCAGCTTCGACAACTTTGCCGGAGATGTTTATTGTCGATGTCAGTGATAAAAACGGCAGCCGGCCGACGGTTGGAACTTATGAAGCCAACGGCATGGACCCGACCGGTGTTACGATTGTACCCGGTAACAGAGCAATACTCGTCGGCCAGGGAGCCGAAGAATATCAGGTTATCAGAACAACTACGGAATCAGTTGATCCGCCAATGGGGAGATGCGGAGGTCTTAATATCGACAGCGGAGTCAAAGGAGTTTCTTCAGTTTTGGAAAGTGACGGAGATGCCTTTTCCTACATCATAACCGGAGATACTAATTGGGAGTTAAAAATAATTGAGGGCGGTCCGGGCGGTCAATTATCTCCATCTGGAGATTTTGAATCCGCTCCGTTTGATGCAGGAGGAGAGGTTGCTTTTAACAGGATTGATTTTACAGTTGATATACCAAGTCAGACGACCTTTAATTTGCAGGTTGCAGTTACAAACGCTATCAATAACAACTGCGATGAAGCAGTATACACATTTGTCGGTCCTGACGGTCAAGGATCAAGCTTTTATACTTCTGATGGAGCCATACCTGAAATTCAATCCGGAAATTATACTAATCCGGGAAGATGCTTTAAATATAAAACCTTTTTTTCAACCTCGGATTCGGGATATACGCCGGTTCTTAAAGACGTTACTGTTAACTACTCACCATGAGAAAACTAATATTAAAAAAAAAGTCAATTTCCGGTGCGACAGTTGTTGAAATCATCATTTATACTTTTCTCCTCTTTTCCTTACTGTTTATATTGACCGAAATATTCGCCTCGATTCTTGATGCCCAAAAAAATACCACTGCCTACTCTGCTTTGGAGTCTGATTCAAGATACATCCTGCAGAAATTTATATATGAAATATCAAATTCAACCAGTATTGATGTTCCGCTAATTATTGGAGATAGCGGATATACCTTGACGGTAACCAGAGACGGAATTAATAACAGCTTTTTTCTTTCTAACTCTAATCTGATTTTAAGTAGAGCAGGTCAGAATATGGAACTAAATAGTTATTTGACCAATGTTGAAAGTTTAACAGTTACTAAATTAGGCAATCCCTCAGGCAGCCAACTTGTAAATATCAGTTTAAGTATGTCCAGTAAAATACAGGAAACCTCCGGAGTTCAAAATAACACTTATCAAATTACCGTAGGACTTAGATGAAAAAAAATTACTCTGAAAAAGGCTATGCCCTGGTCATACTTTTGTTTTTTATGGCACTATCGGTAACTGTTATTACTGCCGCAGTGACTTTAATGATCATCAATTCAACAAGTGTCAATTTATATATTATCGGCAACGAAGCCAAAACAATTGCCGAAGCAGGAGCTGAAAATGCCGTTTTACGGCTTTTAAGAGATCCTCAATATAGCGGAGAATTGATGACTGTCGGCAATGGAACTGCGCAAATTACAATAACAGGCACAAATCCGAAAACAATCATTTCGAAAGGAACGGTTGACAACCAAATCTGTAAAATAGAAGTAATTGCTGATATCAGCAATAATATTTTAACAATATCCTCCTGGAAGGAAATCCTTTAACGGTTATGAAATCTAATGAAAAAAAAATGGGAATTGTGCTTCTTGATATGGACGGACTGGATTATTTTGATCTGTCTCAAAAAAAAGTATTTCCTTTTAATTTTTCTCTGAAATTAATTTCCGATCTGGAAATAATTAACCGCAACGAACTGGAAACACAGATGTTTCTCTTTATCAACTATTACAAGATTCAACCTGTACCTTTGATTATTTTACTTACCGCTGATGTCTGTTTTGAATTGCCGATCACTGAATCCAATGAAACTAATTTTGAAAATATCGTCAACAATTTTCTTGTCTCGATACCTTTTGAGGAAACGGCTCATAAGATTTATAAGCAACCAAAGGGATACCTTCTGGTTGCCGCCAATAAGGATCTAATTGATATTTTTAAGTATATTTTTACCAAAATGGGTTTTACGATGGAAGCAGTTGTTCCCAGTTCGATAGTTGGCATAAATGTTAAAACAATTGATGCTGCGGCAGCCGAATTTATAATGGCCAAATTTAATCAGCTTAAAGATCAATCATTAATTTCTGCCGAGGTCCGTGTACGGGAAAAAAAAGTTGAAGAGAAAAATATTGGCGGAGTAAAACGGGTATTTTTACTTATAAGTTTGTTTTTGATTCTTTTATCATTTTTACTTTATCTTTTATACCTGCAATCAAGCAGCAGTAAAAAAACTCCACCCCAATCAAACCGAAAACTTTCCTACCATTCTGCAAATATTACTTGACAATGATTACCGTCTTTAATATCGTAAAATTAAGGAGGTGATAAATAAATGAAATCTGCCCAAAAGGGTTTCACTTTGGTGGAACTGTTGGTTGTTATAGGTATTTTGGCTACGCTACTGGCTATTACTCTTATCGCCATTAACCCGGCAAGACAATTCTCTCAGGCAAATAATACCCAAAGGAGCAGCAATGTTAACGCTATCTTAAATGCTGTACATCAGTATGGTGCTGACAACAGAGGTGCACTGCCGGCAGGAATTACGACATCAACTTTAAATATTGCTGATACCGGAGCTGATATTTGTGCTGATATTGTTACCAGATATATAGCCGCTCTACCGATTGACCCGTCACTTGGAGGTGGAAATGTCATTGACTGCACGCAGGCTTATGACACAGGATATACTATTTTTAGAAGTGCAGCTGATAACCGCTTAACAGTGGCCGCACCCAGTGCCGAACTCGGAGCCAGCATATCGGTAACCCGTTAATAATCCCGATTAAATCGGGACAGAAAGAAAGGTATTAAGAGGAGTAATCCTCAAACCTTTCTTTTTGGTTAATTTCAGGAAATTTCCATGAGAGCCTTAATTCAACGAGTAACATGGGGAAAAGTAAATATTTCCGGAAAGCTATTTAACGAAATTAAGGAAGGCTTTGTCATTTTATTGGGTGTTTGGCAGAAGGACAGCGAAAAAGAGGCTGAAATTATTGCCGATAAAACGGTTAATTTGAGGGTCATGTCCGATAAGACGGGAAAAATGAACCTGTCTATTCTTGACACCAAGGGTGAAATCCTGGTCATCAGTCAGTTTACTTTATATGCTGATTTGAAAACGGGAAGGCGACCGTCATTTCTTAAAAGCGCTAAACCTGAAATAGCGGAAAAATTATATAACCATTATGTTGATAAGTTGAAAAATTCGGGAGTGAGTAAAGTGGTAACCGGTCAATTCGGAGCCTATATGCAGGTGGAGTTAAACAATGACGGACCGGTCACAATCATGATTGATAGTGATGATTTTAAGCTTTTTGATACCTGAGAGCTTTGAGAACCAGATTAAGCGTTTCAACAGGACCGAAGTGATAAGTATCGATTACCAGGTCATAAAGATCCGGATTCCAAAAATCTTTTGTCCGGTATAGTCTTTCCCATTTTTTCAGATTTTCCTCCTCACGGCGTTTAAGGTGTTCTTTGGCAGCGTCAATTGATATCTTTTCCCTGTTTACCAGTCTATCGACTCTTAATGAGTCATCCGTGCAATTGATGAAGATTTTATAGACACCTTTTATCCCCCGGGCGTCATATCCTGATAACCAAGATTCGATAACGATGTTTTTTTCCGTTTTTAATTTTTCCTTGATATATTTATCCAGATTAAGATGGTATTTATCTTCTGACAAATCTGTTCTTTCAAGGGGAATGCCGTTTTGCCTAACATGCTGGCGGTAGATTTCTCCGCCGTTCCATAAGCGCCAGTTGAGAGCGTTGGCCAGCCCTCGGGAAAGAGTTGTTGCGCCTGAAGCTACTCTTCCTGAAACTGTGATTGCCCTGTAGAGTAATGATATGGGAGTTTTATCCATAATATATGAGGCTTAAGCTATTTTTTTGGCCAGAGTTTCCGCCCAATTCTCCAGTTTTTGGGAATTGGCTGCCTGATCCAGGTAAAATCCGTCTATTTTCAGAGATTCGGTAGCAAAAGTGCCGCCTATGCTTTTTATAAATTCCTCAAGAACATTGACTGCACCGCAAAAATAAGTATAGGAAGAATCCCCTAAGCCTATAATGGCGAATTTCTTGCCGGCAAATTTTTTATCCTTAGCTGATTCCATAAACGGCCGAAAGTCAGGATGCGGCTGGCCTTCCAATCCTTCATAATCCCAGCTTGGGGAAGCTAAAATAATCAAATCTGAGGTGTTAAACTCATCAATTTTAGTATCCCTGACTTCTTTGACCGTTACCTGGTGATTATTTTTGCTTAGAGCTTCCTCAATAATCTGGCTGGCCAGTTGAGTGCCACCTGA
>MFJA01000022.1:44676-48861 GCA_001779055.1 Candidatus Gottesmanbacteria bacterium RBG_16_37_8 | reverse complement strand
AATAAGAGATGACGCTTGACAAGTGAACGATCGTTCACTAAAATAGGGGTTGACTATGGAAATTGAAGAAGCAGTACAAAAAATCAGATCATTTTTCCAAAGTCAAAAGAGACTTCCCTCTTATCAGGAAATCTGCCATCTTTTCGGCTTTGCCTCCAAGCAGTCAAGCTTTAGACTGGCCAAAAAACTGATTGAGAACGGCATTTTAAAAAAGGATGACAAAGGCAGGCTTGTCCCCAATAAGCTTTTCTCTGCCCTGCCTCTGGCCGGAGTAATTGCTGCCGGTATGCCGACAGAGGTTTCAGAACAGCTTCTTGATTCCCTTTCTTTTGATGATTATCTGGTGAAGCGGCCGGCCAGCTCATATTTACTTCGGGTATCCGGAGATTCGATGGATGAAGCCGGTATTCATGACGGCGATTTGGTGGTTGTCGAGAAAGAAAGAAAACCCCGCGAAGGAGACGTGGTGGTAGCCTTTATCGACAATGAGTTTACCCTGAAATATTTCCGCATCAAGGATAAAAGAGTAGTTTTAGTTGCCGCCAACAAAAAATACCCGGTCTTGTACCCCCGGGACAGCCTGACAATATTCGGAACGGTAGTAGCAGTTGTCCGGAAATACCACTGAACGGTCAGGGACAGTCCCTATTCGGGGACAGTCCCTATACTGTTTCCGAGGAGAAATCAGGCTTTATTATGAGTGAAATCATCAATGAAAAGGTCAGCGTCCTTTCTTTTTACGACCGCAATAAGGGTACGGCTTTGCCTATTAAACTTTTTTGGCAGGGAAGAGCCTACAAAATCAAACAAGTAGGCTATCATTGGCCGGCAAGACTTGGCCGAAAATTAGTTCATAACTACTGCGTAGTTACGGAGAATAATACATCCTTCAAACTGGTGCATGATACGGAAACGCTGCACTGGACTTTAGAGGAGGTCATCGATGAATTTGCCGCTTAACCGAAATACACCAACAATCATGCATATAGATTTGAATTCCTGCTTTGCCACAGCCGAACAGCAGGCGTATCCTCCACTCCGGGGAAAACCGCTGGTGATTGCCGCTTATACGACTCCCGGCGGCTGCGTGGTGGCCCCCTCAATTGAAGCAAAGCGTTGGGGAATAAAAACGGGAATGACGGTCAGGGATGCCAAGCTTCTCTGCAAAGAGATAATTGTCCGGGATCCCGATCCCCAGCTTATAAGAGATGTCCATCTGAAGTTCAGGAATGTTCTTGTCAATTATGCACCCCAAATCTTCCCTAAATCGATTGACGAGCTGGTGATCGATTTTGAAGGAACTTTGGCTTTTAAAAGAGGCCTGGCGGAGATTGGCCGAGAAATAAAACAGCGGATCAGAAAAGAGGTGGGTGACTGGATTTCCTGCAATATCGGCATTGCCACAAATAGATTCTTAGCTAAACTGGCAGCATCTTTGCATAAACCTGACGGATTGGATGTCATTACCTATAAAAACTTAAGAGAGGTCTATGAAGGCAGAACTTTAACTGATCTTAACGGGATAAATACCAGATATCAGGCACGCCTCAATACCTGCGGTATATTTACTCCTGTCGATTTTCTTAATGCTTCTTTGGATACCCTTAAACGGCAGGTATTTGCCAGCATCAACGGCTATTACTGGTATCTGCGGCTGCGGGGTTGGGAAATTGATGCGGTTGACTTTGGCCGCAAGAGTTACGGGCAATCTTATGCTTTAAAAAAACAAACGGATGATCCCAAAGAGTTAACCAAACTTTTGATGAAACTAACAGAAAAAATGGGAAGGAGACTTAGGCGCAACAATTACCGGGCCTACGGCATACATGTTTCTTTGGTTTATACCGATATGACTTACTGGCATCAGGGAAGAACTCTGCAGATTCCCCTTTATTCAACCGGCGATCTCTACCGCAAAGCAGTCTGGATACTTAATCAACAGCCTGAACGGAAAAAAGTAAGAGATCTGGCAGTCAGCTGTTTCCATCTTGAAGAAACCAGACCTGAACAGTTGGATCTTTTCGATTCCGAAATGGCCAGGGATAAAAAACTTACAAAGGCAGTTGATTTGATAAACAACAAATACGGAGAGTTTGTGGTAACCCCTGCCCTGATGATGGATATGGACAAAGTGATCATCGACCGGGTTGCCTTTGGGGCTGTCCGCGAACTGGAAGACCTGTACAACCAGAATTAAATTTGGACAGAAACCGAGGGAAAGGGTTGTGAGCTCTGTTATTGTGTATACTGATTTTATGAAAGGAGGTTGGAAAATAAAGTATTATATTCCCCTAAGTGGTGGAGTATCCCCGATTTATGAATTCATCGAATCGCTTTCTAATTAAAACAGTATGAGGATAGTTTAAGTTCACAGTAGACATTATCACAAAATTGTGATAATATTTTCCATAAGGAGACAGATATGCATATTACCGATTGGGAAACTCATCGAAAAAAATTACTTAAAAATCCAAAAGTAAGAAAAGCTCTTAAAGAAAATGAACTTGAATTTCAAATTGCCAAGGCTCTTATTGAAGTCCGAATTAAAAAGGGTTTAACTCAGCAGGATTTAGCAAAGAAACTTAAAACAAAACAGTCTGTTATTTCCCGGGTTGAAAATGCTCAAACCACACCGACTCTTTCATTTTTGAAGCGTCTGTCACAGACTCTCCAACTTCCTCTTCATATCCGATTTGGATAATAAAGTAAAAAAGACAGGAATCGATGGAATTGAGAGAGCGCCTCAGGCATAATCATCAAGGGCAATTACCTTGATTTCTTTTACGTTTTTCCATTTCCGATCGTTCCCAATCATGAGAGTTGCGCCCGAGACATAAGCTGAGGCCAGATGAATGCTGTCCGGTGTCTTAAGATTATAGGCACTGCGTATATAGGCAGCCTGATCTGCCACTTGCGGATTAATGGAAATTAAAGTCAAATGGGGAAATCCAATCATGAGGGCTTTATATGACAACACCAGATCTAATCTTTTTTCTCTCGTTGGTCTTATAAGAATTTCAGTTAAAGCTAAGGCGGAGCAGGTGGCATTGATTTTTCCGTTGGGGAGCAGATTTTCTAAAAGCCATTCTGTAAACGGCAGGTATTTTTTGTTTTCTTCCAGATGATATATAAAAATGCACGTGTCAAGCGCGATGATTGAATGTTGGTTTAGGACCTTCCGGAAACGGTTCATGATTCATCCCAGGATTTTCGTTCTTGGTGAAGATGCTTTTCTCCTCCTCCTGCCTTTTTCCAGATTTCTTTACCTAAACCACGCAGTTTTTGGCCGTATTTAACCGGATCCCCGAGCAGTATGCCAATTCCTTCCTGTACAAGAAGGGTTGCCGGTTTACCCTCAACCAGACCAATTGCTTTACGGGCGCGTTTGGGGATAACGACCTGAGCTTTAGCACCAATATTGAGCGGAATAATATCCATACTTTTACCTTTCTTTTCATATTTTTATCACAAAATTCATACCATGTCAATATTTCGCTTCAGGTAAAGTAAAAAAGACAGGAACCGATGGTGTTGAGAAGGTGCCTCATGCATCACAGATTATTAACCTAGTAATTCTTTGACTAACCGATATACATCACGTCTATGGCGAATAAGAATAATAAAGATAGCGGTTTCAGTTTTTCGGAAAACAATACGGTAATTACCAACACGAACCCGATAGACATTGGGGAAACCGGCTAATTTTTCTATACCGG
The DNA here is from genome assembly GCA_001779055.1 of Candidatus Gottesmanbacteria bacterium RBG_16_37_8. Classification (GTDB taxonomy): domain Bacteria; phylum Patescibacteriota; class Microgenomatia; order 2-02-FULL-39-11; family 2-02-FULL-39-11; genus 2-02-FULL-39-14. The sequence continues at coordinate 45,145 of MFJA01000022.1, read as the reverse complement.
AAGGATTCGGTTGTAGCAAACTGCGGATCTTCTGGGCAATGGCAATAGAATCAAATTTAGGAAGGTTACTAAGTTGTTTTTCCGCCCGAGGAGATAAAATTATCTTCATATCCCCAACTCACGGGCTACTTTTTCGAAATCTTTTCCTTTCTTGAAATCTGTTTTTTTCACAGTGTTGATATCCAAATTATCCTCAATAAAAGATACCATTCTCTCGAATAAATTTTTGCCTATAAGATATGCTTTAATTGAATTTCTGTTTTCCACTGCGACCGGATAATCTGTAGCTTGTTCAATAACTGCAGAAGGATTAGTTTTTAATTCTGAAATGGATGTTGTATTCATACCTAATTATATTACCTATTAACTGGTCATTTGTCAAGACCTATAGATTGGTCATAAAAATAGACAGGAATCGATGGAATTGAGAGAGCGCCTCATGCGCCACCGACTCCTGTCAGGAGTGACA
>MFJA01000022.1:44094-44581 GCA_001779055.1 Candidatus Gottesmanbacteria bacterium RBG_16_37_8 | reverse complement strand
TTGTATGCTTGTATTAGTCTGTCGAAATGCTTATTGTATTCGCTGTTTGGATCATAGTGATCGATTTGCTTCTGGGCATGTGTGTTTCCGGCATACTTGTCTCGTAATTCCTGAAGCCGCTCTGGGGGGGTAACATTTACCCCATTTAACTCACTATGTTCTTCAGGAGTTAAACCAGAAATCGCATTCTGATCGTCCTGTTCGTCTTCGATTGCTGCATACGCAGCAATCCAGTTCCTCAAGCTTTCCACACCATATACAACCGCTTCGGCAGTGTCAGCAACCAGCTCGGGATTACTAACCACTACGTACGTGGCTACTCCAGCAATCAGGATCAGCGCAACGGGATCAAGAGCTACTCCACCGATAGCGACGATCGCCAAGCTTGCAGTTGAAGGATCAGCGAGGCCTTTCTTCCAGTCGATCTCAGCAATACCGATTTTTTCGTCGGGCAGCGGCTCTTCGGTAGATATATCCGCATCCGTCG
>MFJA01000022.1:42814-44034 GCA_001779055.1 Candidatus Gottesmanbacteria bacterium RBG_16_37_8 | reverse complement strand
TAATCTTACTTTTGTTTTCATTTTTTTCTCCTATTCCGAAAATAGATTCAAGACAGGGCGCTTCCTGTCTTGTTGAATTGGCCGCCCTCTTTCTTGTCAAAGAACTATTTCCCCCTACTTTTTTTCGGCGCAATGCCGATTTAGAAAGAAATACGGCCTGTAGTTTAAAGAATAGGGATATTCTTTGCTTGTCGCGTCCTGACAGGAAAACTTGACTTTCTGACAAAAGACCATATAATTCTGACGGAAATTGGAAATATTATGATTAGAGCGCCATTATCAGCTAAATATATAAAAAATTTGACAGAAACACTATTGAAGAGTGTTAAATACGGAGAATCAGCTTTTGTCAGATGGTTTCCCGGTCATGGGAAAACCATACTTTTAAGTCAGATTTTTTCTGATGATATCCTTTTATCTACAGTTTTAGGCAGATATTACAAACGATTTGTTATTGTCAAGATTGACGGATTATTATTTTCAGAGTCAGATTTTTCCGGTTTTCTGGATTATATCTTACAAATCCTGACTGAAGAAGCTGAAAAACTGGATTTAAAACTCAATTTAAATAATATTTTACGCTTGCAACCTCAATCTCCTATTTTGTTAACTAAAAAAATAATTTCTGTTAGTAAAGCGATTGTCAATAAAGGATTCGAAATTATTTTCGTAATTGACGGCATAGATGATTTCAATGAAAAAATATTAAAACAATTATTTTTTTCTTTGGAATATATCATTGAGAGCAATAGGGAAAGAATTCATACCCATATTAATGTCAATAAACGTGACATTATAGAAGATATCGTCACTCAATCAGTATTGATGCAAAATATAATTTCAATTTCTCTTCATGACCGGAACGAATGCGGGAATTTTATAAATTATTATCAAAATAAACTGAATCTAGATCTTTCAACAGAAAATGTTGAAGAAATATTTAAAATTTGCGGCAACGATCCTGGGTTAATCAAAGAATCTCTAAGAATTTTTTCCAAAAAAAAGGGGCAGGAATTTAATTTTCTTTCCGAACCTACTTTACTTCTAAAAGCTAAAATAAATTACTCTTTATTGGGAAAAGTAGAGAAAGAAATAATTGAAGAGAAATTAACCACCGATAATATTTCTCCTTACCATAAGAGAATAGCCGGAGAACTGATTGAGACACATTTTTGGGATAAACAATATCGTATTCCGCTTATCTATGAACAGGTGATTAT
>MFJA01000022.1:40695-42782 GCA_001779055.1 Candidatus Gottesmanbacteria bacterium RBG_16_37_8 | reverse complement strand
AAGAAGAAAACTCTTTATTTTGGCGATATTGATTTATCGAAAAAATTAACAGCTTCGGAATATAAAATTCTTCTCAGGCTTTTTCAGAAATTTGGAAAAATGGTAAGTAGAGATGAAATTGCTGAATCGATCTGGGGCAATGAAATGTTAAACCTCTATTCTGATTGGGCAATAGATAAGGCTATTTCACGGCTTAGGGAGAAACTTTCACATCTTTCTTTCAACTATCAGATTTTAACAAAGAAAAAAGAAGGATTTTTATTGGAGATATAAAAAAATGCCGAATAAGGAATTAATATATTGTCATAATGGGCTTATTTTTAATCATCCGCCGATATTTCAGGGAACGGAAATGAGACGGGAATTACAGGTCTCTGATCCAGATAATCTTGGTACTCTTATCTACAGAAACATGTTTCCCGTACAAAGATTGCTGCCAGAAGAAGAAATAATTCCCTATAGAGATCCTAAGAAAAGATATGTAGATGTTCCATATCCTGAATATTATCAAGTATATTCGATTCAATTAGGTTGGAAAATGGACGGCTTTATTAATAAATTGATTCCTGATAATGAGGCAAGCCGAATGCTTTTTAACCCTTTAATTCAACTTTTTGATGTGGCTGCCAGAAATTATTACGATAGAAAAGCGATAGAAGATCCCAGGGATATCCGTAAGTCAGGATTGTTTACTTCGCGTTTTGCGGAAATTGCCCAATCGGAAGCACTTGGACTTGGTTTTGACCGGCTATACCGAAATATTGATTACGGCTTAATTAGAGTATCAGATGCCGTGGCAGGTCAGGCTGATCTTAATTTAAAAGAATACCTTGCTAAAGTAATTAATAAAAGATGGATCGATTTGGATATTGCTTTTCAAAATCTAGATAATAGCCATAATCCTGATTTTATTATGGATTATTGGAATAAAGTCCGATCAGATTTTACTGAAACGCAAAAGATAACATCCCCTGACGGAAAAATATTTTACAGAGGAAAAAATTTTGAACTGATAGAATCTCCCGGTCAAAACGGCAACTTGTCTTTTCAGGGATGGAGATTAGTAAGAGATACTGCAGATGACGGGACAGAGCTTATTATCCTTCAGGCAGGTTTATTTACTTTGGCAGGAAATAGAGTATCAGAAGAAAATCTGATCTTAAAAAATAATATATTTTCCATAGAATTCAGTGCTTTACCCAGTCAATCAGAATTTATAAAATCAACAAATACTCGAGCAGGTGCTTGTGCAACCTTAGTTGATAGATTTTTGAGACTTCGCTTAAAAAGTGCATCTTATCCTGAATTGCTATTGGCTGTTGATGAATTTGTTTGGGATAATCATGTTAATCGTTACGGACGTAATAAATGGGTTGTCTTAAGTGATCCGGATGTTTTTAATTACAGAACTAATGTCTTGGAAGTAATAACCAGAGCTTTAAAACAATTATCGTCAAAAGTAGGTGCATTTGAAATACCTGAAGAATTTGCCAAAGCAGCAGAAGATAAGGTAGATATTTCACTTTGGGATGAAATAAAACCTGATACCTGGTCGGAGTATTTAATTTACAATCTCTTGGGAGCAGCTCATTTAAGCCCTCTTGTATTTGCTGCCAATATGATAACTGACAGCAAACTTGAAGCATTACCTTTAGATTTAAGAAGAAAATTGGCAGTTCATGGCATCGACTACAGTTTATCTTTGGGACAACTTTGGCCAGGTGTATTTTCTAATTTATCTGGTGAGCAAATTGAGATATTCTTGAACTCCATTCCTTATCAAAAAAGATATACAAACAATTATTTAAAAGATTTAGACAGGTATGAAGACACTGGATATATACACAAATTGAAATTAAAACATCAAGGAATATATTTAATTATTAATGCTTTAAGACGGGCTGGAGTTGAAATTCCAGATCTTGGAGGCAATTATCTAATGCAATTTTTATATTTGTTCAGACATCCACAAGATAAGATTATTGAGCAATTAGCTAATTAGGATTGGATTTTATGGCTTCGTCGACGGCTTTTTCCAGATCGTTTTGGGAGAAGAGCTCGAGCTTCTTACCGTTAAGGAAAAAAGT
>MFJA01000022.1:34188-40662 GCA_001779055.1 Candidatus Gottesmanbacteria bacterium RBG_16_37_8 | reverse complement strand
TGCCAGATCTTTTAAGATTTTGTCCTTATATGTTTTTTCCTTAAAGGCTTTTTCGAACTTTTCCTTATCCAAGCCTAATTTTTCCCAGGAGGCTAATAAGAATTCCTCGGATAATGATTCCTGATTGTCAAAAAGATAATCATGCATTTCCCAGAATTTTCCCTGCTCCCCGGCCGCCTCGGAGGCCAGTGCTGCCGGCATAGCCTGTTGATGTTGGTCCAGAGGAAAATGACGGTAGGAAAAGACGAGTTTTTCCCTGTTTTTTTCAACCAGAGCTTTAACAAGCGGATGAAAAGATTTACAGGCCGGACACTGAAAATCGGAAAATTCAACCAGATATGTTTTTGCGTCTTTATTGCCTGTTATGCTAGCTGATGCGGGAATTAGCTGACTTTTCTCCAGAACCGGTGCGGGTTTAGACATGACAGCAATACCGATTACGACAATTAAAATAGTGGCCAGACCAATGCCTATAAAAAATTTAGATTCTCCCGAGATACTCATTTTATGCTGACCTCCAACTGATATATCTTAACAACTAAGAAAAATATTATAAACATGTTAACAGCTGAGACTACACACCAGGTACAGACGGCTTTAATTACGAACAATTCAGTATAGGTAAACCAGCTGACAAAAAGAACTCCGAAAATGGAAATGCCTAAAATAGCATAAATAAGTTTGCGGTTGGCAGAAATGGTTCTCAAAAAAGTAAAAAGTGTCAAGAGACTATAACCTACCAGACCGAAGGCAGGAACCGGAATTCCCAAAGGATAACTGGAGAGGCTTTTTCTGACGAGTTCACAGCCTGAGTTAATACAGACAATTGGTGATTGCCTGATGAAACTCTGGAGGACGTAGATAGCCATCAATATTCCGGCCAGAGAAAGTATAAATACAGCCCGATTATAGCTTTTAAGAATAACTTCTAAAGATTTTTTAGGCATTTATTTTTAATAACCGGTATTATATAGTTATTAAAATATTTACGCAATTTAATGTGTTTTGCCATTCCTTATAGAATCAAGAAAATCGAAAAAAATACAGCCGTAATTGAAGGCGGCAGGAAAATCAAGTTGGAAAGAAATTTTTCAGCCAAAAAAGGCGACTATCTTCAGGTTGCAGGAGGTATAGCTGTTTCTAAACTTAGCGGTACAGAAGGAGAGAAAATCAGAAAATTAATTAAATCACTTTATGAAGGTCAATAAGAAAATAAAAAAAGGTATTTTATTTGCTCTGCTTACAGCTTTTATTTCAGGTGTTTCCATTTTTTATAATAAGCTGGTCATAGTAAAAGGTATAGATCCTCTTTCATTCAATATCATTAAAAACGGCGGAGTGGCCGTTATATTATCCGTGGTTATATTAAGAACGCTTTTTACCGGTAAGAAAAAAATTATCCAAAAACAAGAATGGTCCAAGCTTATCCTGATCGGCATAGTTGGTGGCAGTCTGCCTTTTATTCTCTTCTTTACGGGTTTAAAAGATGTGGCGGCCGCCAATGCCAACCTTATTCATAAACTCCTTTTTATTTTTGTAGCCTTAATGGCCATCCCTTTTTTAAAGGAAAAATTACATCCTTTGCAAATAATTGGTTACCTTTTTATAGTTTATGCCTGTTTTTTCATCGGCGGATTTGCCCCGTTTTCTTTCTCCATATATGAGGGAATGATACTTTTGGCAACAATGCTTTGGGGCGTAGAAAATATCATAGCCAAAGTAGCTTTACGGAAAACAAACAGCAGTCTGGTTGCCTGGGGAAGAATGTTTTTCGGAACAATTGTGCTTATTTTTACGGCGATATTAACCGGAAAAATTCATTTTCTTTTTAACCTGCAGGCAAATCAGGTTTTACCTATCTTAGGAAGCATTGCACTACTAACTTTATATGTATCTTCCTGGTATAAGGCTTTATCTTTAGCTCCGGCAACTCTGGTAACATCTATTCTGGTTTTGGCAACTCCGATTACAAATATTTTATCTGCTGCTTTTATTACTCATAATTTTGGGCTAACACTAACATTTAATACTACAACCATATTATTGGGAATATTACTAATCAATTTTGGGTGGCTATGGCGGAAAAAAATAGCGGTTTAATAGCTTGCTCTCGATACTCCTATCCGCCAAATTCTCTATCCTTATGCGGACCGATAAACCAGAAAACCAACCTTAAATTTTACACTACAGAAGGACTGACCGATTTAGGAACTAAGGAAATACTAAAACAGTTTTCGACTCTTTATCCCTATTTAACTCTTATTGCTTCGCAAAACAATCTGACCGATCCTTTTGACAGCCGGGTGGTTGAAGCATATTGGCTTGGCAATTCTCTTCTTAATAAAATTCCCAAAGCGAAGCTTTATAATCATCTGACTGAAACTATGGGACTTAAAAAGAAATTGAAAAGAAAAGAATTGAATAATATTTCGGATAAATTAACTGTGCTTTCACTTCCCCACCATTCCTTTCATGTCTTAAATATCTACAGAAGAACTGGTCATCAGGATAGCCCCCAAACCATTGAAACAATGGATGCCTGCATTATTAATTGGGGGGAAGTTTTGGAGATTGATGGCGGAAAAATAAAAATAAAAACGCAAAGATTGACTCACTCTTTAGGCAAATTGAGTTTTGAAAAAAATATAATCAGAACTGTTAAAACACAGGGACTTGAAGACCAACCCTTATTAAGATTAAAAGTCGGGGATTTTATCTCCTACCATTGGGGTTATTTCTGCCAAAAATTAAATTCACCTGTCTTAAATAATCTCAAATACTATACTGCTCTTTCGATAAATTCGGCAAATTGGAAACCGGCATTATGAAGAAAATTATCTATTGTTTGGGAAACGAAGTTGTTGATATTGACAGCCTGCCTTTAAAAATGATGCCCTACCTTTCCAAAAAATTTCCGCAAATTAATTTTTTACCTTTTGATCCGACTGAATCAACAGAAACCGGAAATAAAATGATTTTTTTGGATACCGTTTTTGGAATAAAAAAAATAAAATTAATAACAGATCTTAAGAATCTTTCTCTATCCCCCAGAAATTCTGTGCATGATTATGATTTACCTTTGTATCTTGGTTTAATGTTGAAGCTTAAAAAAATAAAAGAGTTTACTGTTATCGGTCTGCCTGTAAATTATCCGCTTAAAAAAGCCCTTAAAGAGGTTTCACCGTATATCAAAGATATTTGAATTTGAGAAAGTGGGAAGCGCAGCTCATGCAGGGATCATAAGAGCGGACGATTGTTTCGACAATATTTTCAATCTCCTCTTTTTTTTGAAGATTATTTATATTTTCCTCTAAATATTGTCTGATGGAAACTTCGATGCCTATCTGGTTTTGACCGGTGGGGACAACAATTTTGCCTTTTTTTATTTTTCCGAGATTATCTACCTCTAAACGGTAATATAAAGTACCGCGGGGAGCTTCAATAACTCCAACACCTGCCCCTTCTCTTCTTTGGGGAAGGATTGGCCTTTCAGGAGAAATTTTAAGGTTATCAATCAGATCAACAGAAGAATCAACGGCATGCAATATTTCAATTGCCTGGGCCAGGTTATTGTGGTAGATATTATCAGAGGGGAAAACCGACAAAAACTTACCTGCCGACTGTTTAGTTTTGACATGAAGTTTGTCTTTGCCTAAATTCAAGCGGGCAAGTGCCCCAACCATGTAGATTTTTCCCCGGTATTTATAGCCTGTTGCCTGGGAATACGGAATAATTAGACTTTCCAGGAAATTACCAAACTCTTCTTCATTGATTCTTTTTCCGCTTGTTTCAAGAATCCGACCGTTTAAAAAGGAAAATTCATCATCTATTAAAGCCGCATAAAGAAGATCTTTTCTTATTAATTTACTATCCCGCAGATTTAAAAGTTCAATCAGTTCCAAAACGTCATTTCTTATGTTAAGAAGTTTATTCCTAACTTCGAGCAATTGTTTTTGGTCGGGAAGACGGGTAAATCCGCCCACAGCAGCATATGGAGCATGAACGCTTCTGCCACCGACAGTGATCCCTAACAAATTTCCGGCTGCTTTGACTTTGAAGGCGCTGTCCAAAAACTTATGCTCTATGGGGTCATTTTCATCAAAATCCAGAATGGAATCCTTTTTAAAAAGGTCCGGCAGGACAAAAACATAGAGATGCAAAGCGTGATCCCTGATGATAAGTCCGTAATTTAATAATTTGCGAAGGACAACAGTCTGAGGAGAAGGTGTAAACTGAAGCGCATTTTCGACAGCTTTTATGGCACAGAGAAGATGAGCATTGGAACAGGTACCGCAGATTCTGGCTGTTAACTGGGGAAGGGCTAAAATATCCTTACCCTGAATTGCCTTGGTATAGAATCTTTTATATTCGGCAATTGAAAATTTAACATCGTCGACTTTCCCGTTTCTTATTTTTATGGAACAGGATGCTTTGCCTTCAATTTTGGAAATGTCAGCTAAATTTAAGTCAAGATCATGCATGGCTTATACCGAACTCTTTCAGATATTTATTAATAACCTGCAAAAAAACTGCTTCGTTCATGGGACAACCGGGAACATTATCATCGACTTTAACAATATCGGAAACCTTTAAGACTTTCTCTTTATATTGGAAGCGGATGAGTATTTCGGCTATTTCTTTATTTAAATTTTCATCAACAAACTGATTTCTTTGGGAGGAAGGCATGCCGATAACAGCACAGGACCCGACAGCTACCAGTTTTTTTGTGTTCTTTCTTATTTTTTTCAGTTTTTCCTCCTGACTGTCCGATGTAATTGCTCCTTCAATAAAAGCTACATCAAGATCTTCAATTGAGGATTTTCTCTGCATAACAAGAATTGATTTAAAGTCGATAAGATTTTTCCACTGACGATAGTAGTCATTGAGTATTTCAGTGAATATAATGGTTGAATCCTCGCTGCAGGAGAAAGAAAACCAACCGATTTTTAATTTCCTGGCCATTTTTATAAAGATTATACATCTTGCTCCCGATAGTCAATAAAGAAACACCCCCCGTGTGAACTGTTTACACGGGGGGGTGAAAAAACGTCTGGGGAACTATAGTCAGTTAAATTCTGGCTACTTTACAAGTACATTTCAATTCTACTATGCTGTTAATAAGAACCATATGAAGTTAAAAATCCGGGGAAAAGTTTTCCTTTCGTTTTTGTTGGCAATATTGTTAATGGCCTTTGTTGCGGCGATCGGATTGTTACTTATTAATCAAAACAGTTTCCTTATAGCTACAATTGTCTTTTTTGCCGGCGGAGTGCTTACTTTGGCCGGACTTACGCTAATAATTACTTCTCTTTTCTCATCCGGAACTAAAAAATTGGAAAATTCATTGGAAAAAGTGGGCAAAACCGTTTTGAATACGGAAATTGGGATGAGAAAAAATATGGATATGGAGGATTTATCATCAACTTTCGATGTCCTTCTTAATCAGGTTCAGGAAAAAGAAGTAACTTTAGCCAAACAGGAAAGCAAAATGGAAACAATGCTTCAGGCATTATCAGAAGCAGTGGTAGCCCTTGATCAAAATCTGAGAATTCTGATTTTTAATAAAATGGCAGAGACTTTCACCGGAATGACAGCCCAAATGGCCATTGGCAAACCGCTGGATGAAGTTATTAATGTTTACGGAGGAGACGAAAGAATTATTTTATCAAACTATATACATAAACCGGAAGAACTAGCCACCATTCACCGGGAAAAAGGATTGCAGATCAGATCCGGGGAGGGTAAAATTTATCATGTATCGATATTAGTTGCTGCAGTTTCATTTAAAGGTGAAGAGGAGAACGGCTATATTTTAACTTTTTATGATGAAACAAATCAGAAAGCGCTTGAGGAAATGAAACTGGATTTTGTTTCCATGGCAGCCCATGAGCTGCGGACACCGTTAACGGTCATCAGGGGCTATGCTGAATTATTGAATTCGGAAATCGGCGACAAACTATCACCGGAACATCAGGAACACCTTCACCGCTTAACCTATAATGCCAGCAATTTGGGGACTTTGATTGATAACCTTCTTAATGTTTCCAGGATTGAACGGGGTTCTTACAAGATTGATCCCATGCCCATTGATATGGTTTCAATAGCCAGGAATGTGGTCACTGATATGATAGATCAGGCTAACAGTAAAGGACAAAAACTGACCTTTACCGAACCGATGGAAAAACTGCCGCCGGTTATGGGTGACAGGACGAGAATAAGCCAGGTTTTGACTAATCTAATTACTAATGCCATCACTTATACTCCGGTTGGCGAATCAATTACCATATCAGTTTCAAGAAAAGATTCATTTTTGGACATCAGGGTCAAAGACACCGGTATCGGCATCCCCCAGGAAGCAATACCGAAACTGTTTACCAAATTTTTCAGAGTTTCAAGCGTCTTGGAACAGGGGTCCAAAGGAACAGGTTTGGGGCTTTTCATTTCCAAATCAATTATCTCCATGCACGGCGGAGA
>MFJA01000022.1:19173-34166 GCA_001779055.1 Candidatus Gottesmanbacteria bacterium RBG_16_37_8 | reverse complement strand
GTTCAACATTTTATTTCACTATCCCGATTGCCACCAATGTTCCGATTGACCAATCGACAGCTTATCAGATGTCAAGAACAGGCAAAGGGATTACTTTAAATTTAGAAAGGATGAATAGGGTATATACTAATTAATATATGAAAACAATACTTATTGTAGAGGACGATTTCCATATTCAGGATATTTACCGGTTGGCTTTTTTAAAGACAGGAAAATACACCATCGAAACAGCCTCAGACGGACAGGAAGCTTTAGTTAAACTCAGAGCACATGTTTATGATCTTATCCTTCTTGATGTCATGCTGCCCAAGGTGACCGGAATTGATGTTTTAAGAGCAATGAGGTCACCGAGCTCGACTACCCGTGAAACACCAATTATACTGATTACTAACCTCGGACAGGAAGATATCATCAAAGAAGCATTTAAAATCGGAGCCGACGGATATCTTATTAAAGCCCAATTCACTCCAATGGATGTAGTGGCGGAAGTCAATGCTTTTTTTGAACAGATGGACCAAATGAAGCAGGGAGCAAGCCAAACTGAAAACTTAGCCCCAACTAATCTGCCTATACCGGAACAGCAGGGCGCGGATGCAAATATTATTCCCCAACAAACTGTTGCTACTTCTGCTTCAACAGTATTACCATCATCAACAATTTCGCCGGCAATTCCTCCAGCTGAGACAGGTCTGCCAACTATCGCTCCAACAAATCCTCAATCTACACCTGCAGCGATGCAATCAACACCAATTACTGCAGATCCGGTCCCATCCCCAAGCATACCTGAGACTACTCCCAATTTAAGTCCCTCTCAACCAAGTCAAACTCCGGCAGAATCCCTAATACCAACCACTCCTTCCCCTCAAGAAGGAACTATTGACAATACAACTCCCACTCCAAGCAATTCTTCAGAAACTAGCGTTGATCCTAACCGCGGTCAATCCTGAAAGTCACAAACATCCCCAAAATAAATAACAATTTCAGCTTTTTCTCTTTCAGGCTTTAATTTGACTTATGAGATATCAGCTTTTAGGGGATCTACTAAATTTGGATATAAGCATGAGAATTATTATCAGAAGAAAAGCAGTTGCCGCCATAAAAGGAATAGTGATGAAGCCTAACTCCATGACAAATCTTGTAGAACAGGACTGCGAAAATCCGACGACGCTGCAGGGAAAAATTGACTGACCTCCCCTTTGTAGGTAATAGTGATAAGAAGCAATTATAAAACCAGGTAGAGAAAGTGCCATTAAATAATCGGACAAATGTCGTTCTTTTTTAATAATAGCCAAAGTTAGGAGAATAACCTGAGGATACATCAATATTCTTTGATACCAGCATAAACGGCAAGGTTCATATTTGGCAATCTCCGAATAAAACAAACTGCCTAAGGTGGCAATAAGGGAAATAATCAAAGCAAAGTGGAATGAATAGTGCGCCAAAAGATTAAATACGGGAGATTTTCTGAGGGAATTTAACTTTCCTTTCAAAATAAAGAAAAGGAAGACAATAATAATTACAACAATAAAAAAATCACCGATAACTGTTAAAAGTGACAAAATTCTATTAATAATAAAAACCGGATCAACCATATTTTTGATTTTTCTATTGAGAAGGATAACAAATTTCTTGAAATTTTAATACTATTTAAGAAAAATTTTTAATATTTGTCTTACAGGCTTAAGATGAGTTAGACTAATAAAGAGAGGGGGTGAGAAGTTTGAAAAAGGGAAGCATGCATTTTTATCATTGGCTGATTTTCGGGATATTAAACGGTTTAGTGATTTATGTCGGCGCGTTTCTTGTTCCGACTGAAATAGTTTTAGGCAATGCTTATGTATCAGTTCTGGCAACGGTTGTTTTGACAGCTCTTGTTGTAACAGCAGTCTTCTCAATTTTGCCTTTAATACATAAACAGACTGGTCTGGATAAGATGAACGATACGACTAAATATATAATCTATGCGGTAATAAATATTATGACTTTGTGGCTGTTGTCAAGAATTGCAACCGTATTCGGGTTTGGCTTGGCGTCAAAATTTACAGCAATTTCTTTAGGATTGGTACTAACTATAGTCCACTATCTGTATTGGGAGACGGCCGTCAAAAAATTAAAAGTCTAAAAGGAAATGCCGAGCAGATGAAGTATAAGACCGACTAAAAGAAGAGCCAAAATCAGGTTGGCAAAACCGGAAATAGCAATTATTCCTAAAACTGAAAGAATCCAGAGAATTAAAAGAATGGTAGCAATGCCTCTTAATGGACCCTGTAAGAATCCAAGAAGATATAGAATAACTGATAAAATAAGAATATCCCAGACAGAAACTGCCCGTCCGTTAAGATAAAAAAGAGTTCTGTGCAGAAAAGATAGTGAGGGAATGGAGATAAAACCTGTTAAATAGAGGATTATTAACAGAATTATCAGAAAAGACAACATATATTTAATTTTATATCATATTCTTATCGATTACCCTAGTGTATAAATTATTTTTTAAAGCAGATGAATTTATTGCAGGTTACTATCCTGTCAATTGTTGAAGGTTTAACCGAATTTTTACCTGTTTCTTCAACCGGACATTTAATCCTGACCTCCAAAATATTAAATATAACGCAAACTGATTTTGTTAAATCATTTGAGATCTATATTCAGTTGGGTGCAATAATGGCTGTTACTTATATCTATTTTTCTCTTCTTTGGAAAAAAAAGAGTATTTTATTAAAAATTACTGCAGCTTTTTTACCTTCAGCTTTTATCGGACTATTATTTTACCGCTATATCAAAGAAATTTTATTAGGCAATTCATATATTACGGTAATAAGCCTGTTTTGGGGAGGAATAATACTGATTGTTATAGAAAAAATAAGTAAAAATAAAACAGCCAAAATTTTAGCTTTAGAAAATATCAGTCTTGAAAAAGCAATAGTAATAGGAATTTTCCAGTCAATATCAGTTATACCCGGTGTTTCACGTGCCGCTGCCACAATTATTGGCGGAACGCTCTTGGGGCTGTCAAGAAAAACAGCCGCGGAATTTTCATTCATATTGGCCATTCCTACTATGCTGGCAGCAACGATGCTTGATTTATATAAAGAAGGATTTCAGTTTAACAGGGAGGAAATTACATTACTGGTAACGGGTGTATTACTTTCATTTATTTTCGCTCTAATGGCAGTTAAATTTCTTATTAGGTTTACAGAAAATAATTCTTTTACTCTTTTTGGGATTTATCGCGTAGCAATTGCCCTATTATTTTTCTTTATTTTCCTCCTCTAAAACTCTTTTAAGAGTCTTTACTTCTTATTAAGACTATTTTTCCTTTTTCTACTGTAATAAGGCATTGGTCTTTAATAATTTCGTTACTGATACCGATTGTTTGCCCGCGTGTTATTTTTTTATTTTTTATTTCATAACGGCAGCCGGTAGCTGAAACAACTGTTTCCTCTGATAATGGAATGATGGAAAAATAAGGAAAGTAAGCGGATTTAGTCAGAGTTTCTATTTTTTCAATTATTTTAATTTCATTATATTCATCAACTATTTCAGCCTTAATATTAAATTTATTAATTAATTCAAGAAGAAAAAGATTTCCCAAGAAATGATCAATTCTTTTTCCTGTACCTCCATAAATGGTTATTTTTTGAGGTTTTAATTTCAAAGCTTCAATTACCGCCAAATGCATGTCAGTTAAATCTTTGATGCGGGGATATTTTATGATTTTGGCAATTTTATTTTGCACCATCCTTAGTTTTACAGAAGAAAGGGAATCAAAATCTCCAACAGCCAGATCGGGTATAATCCCCTTTTTTATAAGTAAGAAAGAAGCACCATCTGCGGCAATTATATAATCGGATTTTATAATTTGCGGTATAAATTTATCCGGCAGACAGCTTAAGCCGACAATTGAAAGGTTTTTTATTTCAGTCATTATTGTCACCATTTGTAGCAGAAGCAGTGAAATATAGCTTTATATTCTCCAATAGGATTTAAGATGATTTTTTAGACTTCTAATTCTTGTAGCAAATTCCTTTCCAACATTTTCTGATGAAACAGTATTTTTTTCTTTAAATCTCAACGGTTTCCCGTTTATACCGTCAACAAAATTAAAAATACATTGAGGAAGGAATTCTCTATTATAACCTCCTTCAAGTACGGCAAAGACTGATGAAAAATTATCGGCTATAATTTTTCCAAGCAAGTGATAAATTGATAAGGAGAGCTTTAAGTTTAACAGGGAATCTTTACGGAAGGTATCAAATCCGGCGGAAACAGCTACAATATCCGGTTGAAACTGACGGGCAATAGGAATCAGGAAATTAAAAGCGCAGAGATATACATCATCAGCTGAACCTGGAGGTAAAGGAAGATTTATAGTGTAGCCAATTCCTTGACCATCGCCTATTTGATTTGTTGTACCAAAAAAAGGATAGGCAGGATATTGGTGCAGAGAGAGATAGAGTACCCTGTTGGAACGATAGAAAAACTCTTCTGTACCGTCGCCTAAGTGTCCGTCGATATCAAGAATAAGAACTTTTTTACCCATGTTAATAAGATTCTGACAGGCAATAGCGATATTATTAAAAAGGCAAAATCCGGAAGCCCGATTGATGTGAGCATGATGACCGGGAGGCCGGACCAGAGCAAAACCTGAAGTTTGCGAGGCATAAATACTTGCCCCTACACAGAAGCTGGCTGCCTTAAAACTTCCTTTTGAAGTATAGGTATCGCCATCGAGCCAGCTTTCATTTTCAGATGCGGATTTTATTTTTTCAATATAATCCCTGGTATGAACCAGAGTGAGATATTTTTCGCCGTTTTCAATTGCTGTTTGGGGAAGACTTATAAATGCCCCCAGTCTACTGTTATTCTCAGGATGTGAAGGATTATTATGCTCCAAAAAGATTCGGTTATAGATTATCTTCATGACCTAAACATCGATTTTTACAAAACTTCGCAGAATTAAACCGAGGGTGAAGGAAATCAAGGCGACACCAAAGCTTATGAGGCTCATTTCCAAGACTTGCTTTTTAAAAGAAGTCCCCCGGGCAACAGATACGTAATAGCAAAAGACGACGATGACGGCAAAGCCTATTAAGAGAGTGAAGAAAAGTGAAAGATAAATATTGGATAAAAATAAATAGGGAGAAATCAGAAGTAAAACTACAATCAAATAAATTGCTCCCGTATAAAATGAGGCTCTTAGGGCATTTTTATTATTGATATTTTCAGTTTTAGTGGACAAATATTCCGAAGCAGCCATTGATAATGAAGCTGCAAATCCGGTTATAAAACCGGCAACGGCAATCAGTTGAGCATTTTGAAGAGCAAAAGTCAGTCCGGCCAGTACGCCTGTCAATTCAACCAAGGCGTCATTTAATCCTAAAACTAACGACCCGGCGTATTTGAGGAATTGCTCATGAATAAGTGTAATTGTTTTTAATTGGTGTTTGTTTTCATCAGAAATAAGCTCTTTTACGTGCGGAAATTTTTTAACGAATTTAGCATAAGCATTTTGAGCATTTTCTTCTCCCATTTCCATCAGTTTGACGGCAAATACCAAGCCCAGTATTCTGGCTAAGCTCGTGTAAAAATTTATTTTAAATAGATCAGGTTTTACATTTTTTTGGGAATGAGTTTTCCAGAAATCGTAGTGTCTATCCTCATCCCTAGCAATTTTGGTCAGGATTTTTTTATTTTCAGGATCTTTGGAAAGTCTTGCTAAATTCAGGTAAATTTGTCTATCTGTTATTTCCTTTTTCTGAAAAATGAGAATTTCTTCCATCGTTTCTTTATCCATATGCAATCAGTTTAGCATAAAGAAGGTTATACTGAATTTAAGGATATGAATTTTTTAGAGACAGGCAGAAAAATATTAAACCGCTATTATTTGCCCGCTTTCCTGGTAATAATCTATCTTGTCGGACTTACGGTATATAGCAACAGCTTTAAAGGAGAATTTGTTTTTGATGACTTTACCAGTGTTGTTTCCCAGGAAAATATTAATAAATTGACTGATATTCCCACTATTTGGAATTCCCACAAAACCAGGTTTATCCCCTTTTTAACCTACGCCGTCAATTACCGTTTTAACAACTTTGATCCCTGGGGATATCATCTGGTCAATTTTACAATCCATATATTTAATGCCTTCCTTCTTTTTTTTACGGTAAGAATCATACAAAGAATACCTGTTTTTAGAAATAATTTATTGGCCAAAAGTAAATTGCTGCCTTTTATAGCTGCCCTGATTTTTACAGTCCATCCTGTCCAAACCCAGGCGGTTAATTTTATTTCCCAAAGATCTGCTCTGATAACTTTCTTTTTTTATCTGATTACTATTTATTTCTATCTTCAAAGTAAAATGGCAAAAGTAAAGACAAGTAAGTTAATTTATTTTGCAATAGCATTAACATCTTCTCTTTTGGCATTTGTAAGCAAGGAAAACAGCTATACACTTCCGCTGGCAATTATATTAACGGACTATTTGTTCTTTTTCAAAAAAAATCTGAAAAATAAGATTGAATTTTTAAAACCATTACCTTTCTTTTTATTGTCTTTTATTGTCTACTACTTGATTTATCTTAAAGGAGGCGGACCGGTTTTTGACAAAATTTCATCAATTAATATGCTCTTTGATAAAAAAATTAGCGGATGGGAATACCTTCTAACTCAATTCAGGGTAATTGTCACTTATATAAGATTATTATTATTTCCGGTAAATCTTAATGTTGATTATGACTTCCCCATTTCAAAAAGCATTTGGGAATTACCGGTAATATTATCTTTAAATATTATAATTTTTTTAGTTTTAATATCATTATTTTTTTTAAAGCGCAATCGTTTTATAACTTTCGGAGTATTATTTTTTCTGATTGCACTTCTTGTTGAATCTTCGGTAATTCCGATTAATGATGTCATTTTTGAACACCGTTTATATCTGCCTTCGGCAGGATTTTTCATTGCTGTTTCTTCAATTATTATTTTTATAAAAAATTTTGTTGAGAGTAAAAAAATTAAGCAAATTTATTTTTATTTTCCTGTCATCTTATTAATAATTTCATTCTCTTTTTTAACCTTTAAAAGAAATTACATCTGGCAAAGCGAATACGCTTTATGGAAGGATGTAGCCGGCAAATCACCTAATAAAGCTCGACCGCATTACAACTTGGGAGTAGCCAGTTATTCTACCGGTAAAATTACGGAAGCCAAAAACGAATTCCAAAAAACAATTGCCCTTGATCCCCAATATTTAGATGCCTACCGGAATTTGGGTTATATTTTTGAAAGTGAAAAAAAATATGATGAAGCACTTTCCTTATATAATCAAGGATTAAAAGTTAACTTTTATGATACTACTATCAGGGCGCAAATTGCATCATTTTATACAAGCCGGAAAAAATATGAAGAAGCCATCGATCAATATTTGAAAATTCTGGAATACGATCCCCGGAATTCAAAAGTCTATAACGATATGGGTATTGTTTACTTTATACAGAATAAACAGGAAGAAACACTTGCTTCTTTTAAAAAAGCGGTTGATCATGACCCAAAATATAAAACCGCTATTCTTAACCTGGCTAATTCCTTCTTCCATTACGGTTTTAATGAGAAAGCTTTGGAATATTATCTGCTACTTCTAAAACTTGATCCGGATAATATCCAGGCTTTGTATAATTGCGGTTTAATATATTATGAAAACAAAAATTACCCTCAGGCCGGAAAATATTTTCAAAAAACATCAAAACTTGATGCTAATTTCTCCGAAGTCAGAAAATTATTGAAGGAAATTGAATATAAATAATGATTATATCGATCTCAAGCGTTATCAGACAAACGGTGGTTTACAAGTTCCAAAAACCGCCAACCTATGAGAAGCTGGGCAAACTGCACGGCAGTTAACTTTTCATGGGCGGCTTTAACAGGCATCAATTTGAACATATCAGTAACCGGAATTCCGGTTAAGGAAATGATGTGATTTTCAAGGAAGGCACAGGTTTTTTCAGAGATTATACCGTCCAAAACTACAGTAACAACTTTTTTACCCCAATAAAGAGAAGGAACACCGGCAATTAAAAAAGGCGACAAATTGACGCTAAGCAAATCGGATAAATCCAAATTAAAACTAAGATCCGGCAGTCTGACCGGAGAAGGTTTTATCATCAGTTCGACTTTATAGTCATTCTGGAGATTGTGATCAATAAGTTCATATCTGGCAAAGTCTGCCATTTTGCTTTGATCAATTTTGATAACAATATCAGCACTGGTTTTCTGAAAATCGATCCATCTCTTGTAAGCTTCTTCCCTTTTAAGCATCTCCTGTGTCAATTCGGAATCCTGATGGCCGCGACTTCCGGTATCTCTTTTAAATTTAAATTCCCATTTGGTCTGACGGCTGGGATCAACATAAATGGTGAAATCAAGAAAAGGCAGAAATTCAGGATAAAGAGCATGCAAACCTTCGATGATGACAATTGGGGAAGGGGAAAATTTAAGCGGGGCTTCAAAATCTCCTGTTTGATGATTATAGATCGGAATATCCACAGATTTGCCTTCTTTGATTAATTTCAAATGTTGAAGTAATAAATCCAGTTTATTGGCAGAAGGATCAAGCGGCAGTTTGTGGCTTACTTTTCTTTGACTTCTATTTTCCTTATGATAACCGTCCATGGTTATCGTCTGCACCAGATCTATTCCAATAAGCCTTCTGATTCCGTTGCTGTAGGTAGTTTTCCCGCTGCCGCTGTCTCCGGCAATTCCGATTATTAAAGGTTTTTGCAGTTTCTCCAGTCGTTGCCTGAATTTCATATTTTCTTCCATCAGAATATTTATCTCTTTCTTTTTTTATTATAAACATAAATCGGAAAAGGAGATACATTTTCTTGGACACATCATTATTGCGTTGGAGTAGGAGTTGGTCCCTGGAATCTTCCTAACTGCGGATTAAGCTGGATGTTTTGGGCAGTGACAGAACCGTCCGTATTATCCGTTGCGAAAACTGCAACTTTTGAGCCTTCTTTTAAATCGGTTTTGGATGCAGCAGATGCCTGATTAATCTCTGTATTATCCGATAAGATAACTATCTTGCTTTGGCCATCCGGCATTTTAACGGTAATTGATTTATCATCCAGACTTACAATTTCACCGGTAACCGGCCGGCCGTTGAATTGCCTTCTTCCGGTAAACTGTCCGTTACCGTTGCCTCCTTGAAATTGACCGGATAAATTCTGACGGAAATTAGTTCGACTTCTTTGCGAATAGTTCATGCCGCTGAAAAATCCCAATGCTCCAATAACTATACTAATTATGACAACATATATCGTTTTCACTTTTTGTCTTCACCTCCTTTTTATTAAATTTGTATTTTAGAAAACAGGTAACTGCCTAGACCGGTTAAAATGACCGATATGATAATTAAAACTGTGAAATCAACGGTGAGATTATAATGAGATAATCCGGTAAGGCTGCCTCTTAAACCGTCAACCCCATAAGACAGCGGATCCAAAGAAATTAAAATTGAAAGGATTTTGGGCAGGCCGTTTAAGGGGAACAGAGCTCCGGAGAGAAAAAATAACGGCATGATGAGGAAATTCATGATGAGCTGAAATCCCTGCATGTCTGTTAGAATTGATGCAATAGCAGTGCCAAGGGCGGTAAAAAGTATGGCAGTTAGGATCATAATAAGAAAAGCGAATATCAACATAGCAGGGTTTTGAGGTTTGAATCCGGCGATTAGCGATATGACAAAAACAATTAAACCTTGAAATGTAGCAACCGTTGCTCCTCCAAGAGTCCTGCCTACCATGATTTGCCATCTTGGAACCGGAGCAACTAATGTTTCTTTTAAAAAACCAAACTGTCTATCCCAAATAATTTCTATTCCGGAAAAAATAGAGGTAAAAAGAATACTCATGGCAATAATTCCGGGAGTTAGAAATTGGATATAGTTTCCCTGACCGGCTTTTTGAAAAATCGGACCAAAACCAAACCCCAGCGCAAATAAAAATAACACCGGTTGTCCAAGAGAACCGATAATTCTTGATTTTGATCTTAGATATCTTTTTAACTGTCTCAGCCAGAGAATATAAATTACATCCATAATTAATGCCTTCTCCACATTCGCCGATGCAATCTCATTTGATCTATACTTTCAGCTTCTTCTTGGCGGACTGCATGACCGGTAAGAACTAAAAAGGCTTCTTCCAGACTGTTTTTTCCCGTTTCTTTTATCAATTCATCAGGTTTTCCCAGGGAGATAATTTTACCGTAATCAATAATGGCTACTCTTTGGGCTATTCTTTCTGCTTCTTCCATATAATGGGTAGTAAAAAAAATGGTTATATTTTCCTTTTTATTTAAATTTTGCAGATAGTTCCACATCCTGTTTCTTGTTTGAGGATCAAGACCGAGCGTCGGCTCATCTAAGAAAAAAATTTGGGGGTGGTGCAAAAGTCCGCGAGCTATCTCCAGTCTTCTTTTCATACCGCCGGAAAAGGTTTTAACCAGACTATGTTTCCGATCCCATAATTCAACTAATTGCAGTAATTCTTTAATTCTCTCACGTCTTTTTTCTTGAGGAACTTGATATAAGACACCGTGAAATTCCAGATTTTCAAAAGCAGTTAATTCATCATCGAGACTGGGATCCTGAAAGACAATCCCAAACGATCGTCTGACTTGATCCTGTTGTTTCTGCGGATCAAGACCATTTATTCTGATACTGCCTTTTGTCTGATTAAGAAGAGTTGTCAGCATTTTGATAGTAGTCGTTTTTCCCGCTCCGTTAGGGCCAAGAAAGGCAAAAATTTCTCCCGCATGCACGGAAAAAGAAATATTATCTACGGCGGTGAATCCGTTAAATTTTTTAGTTAAATTGAGTACTTCAATAGCCTCCATATTTTCCATTCCCAATTATTAATTAACTGAATTTTTAAGATATTTATCAAAAAAGGCAACTGATCTTTGCATGGCAGAGGAAAAATAAAGGGATAGATTATGATTATCACCCGGATAAGTAAATAATTCAACAGTTTTTCCGGCATTTTTCATCTGTTCATTTAATTTTTCTGAAAATTCAACCGGGACCGAAGAGTCAGCTATTCCGTGATGAAGCTGCAGTGGTCCTGAAATATCATTTAAATAATAATTGGCTGATATGGAATTCCAGAAATCCGGATTTTGTTCAGGAGTGCCGTATTTATCAATCAGAGTCTGCCTCCAGCGTCTGGCAGCTCCGGTTAAAGAAGGTGAAGGAACTGTTGATCCTCTCCTCCAGCGGCCAAGAAGATCAGGATATGAAGCAACAACACCGGCCCAGATGACAGCGGCTTTAATATCCTTTCTGACAACCATATTCCTTAAAGTTATATAGCCGCCCATACTATGGCCCCACATGCCGATTCTGTCCGCATCAGAGGGAGCATATTTTTTGATTGAAGATACGGCATTTAAAACATCAATGGTGTAGGCATTAGAACCGTATCCGCCGGCGGCATTACCTTCTGAACTTCCGTGACCCCGGTAATCGGGCTTAAAAATTATGTAACCCTGCTTGGCAAAACCGTCAACATAAGGAACATATCGTTCAGTTGTCCGGTACTCTATCGGCGGAATGTAGCCGTGGTTAAAAACAATAACCGGCCAGCCGGATTTAGGAACACTTCCCTCTGGAATAGTTAATAAAGCATAAATTTTCAATCCTTCGGATTGGTATGAAGCAAGATATCTATTGTAATTACTTCCCGGTGTTAAAGTTTCTTCAATTTTTATGTCACTGCCCATTCCCCAATTGACTGAGTCTTCACGCAGTGAGGCAATTGTCAAAGGATCATCATTTTCAATTAAACCACCTTGGTTATATTGCTGATTATCAGTAATTGATCCTATTGAAGAAATTTGTTTCTTTTGGGACAGAAAACGATAGACAATAACTCCTAAGATAAAAACTAAGACAGCCGCAATGAAAAACAATCTGATTTTATTCATATCTTAGAGCTTCAATTGGCTGCAAATTAGCTGCTTTTCTTGCTGGATACCAGCCGAATAAAATTCCAATGCCTGCAGAAACTGCAAAAGCTAAAAGTATAGAATTTGGGGAGATAACAAAAGGAGAGCTTGTCAAATTTGAAATAATATATGAAGCGAGTATTCCTGCACCTATTCCTATAATTCCTCCAACAAAGGTTAAAATTATAGACTCTACTAAAAATTGAGTGACGATCGTCTTCTTTTTTGCGCCTAACGCTTTTCTCAAACCTATTTCGCGAGTTCTTTCGGTTACTGTTACTAACATGATATTCATAATTCCAATGCCTCCTACTAAAAGTGAAATTGCAGCTACTCCTGCCAAAAGAGTGGTAAAAGTTCCTGTGGTTTGATTAACAGTGTTTAATAAATCTTGTTGGTTAAAAATTGAAAAATCCTTATTGGCTGGATCAGATAACTTATGTCTTGCTAGAAGTAAGTATCCTACTTGATTTTGGGCATCTACCATAACATCCGCAGATTTTGCTTCTAATGCAATAGAAGTAACATGAGATGCACCAAATAGTTGTTTTTGTGCTGTACTAAGAGGAACCCAAACTATGTCGTCTTGGTTTTGAAATCCTGTTCCGCCTTTGGAAGTAGTCACTCCTATAATGGTTAACGTTTGTCCATTTACTCTTATTGTTTGACCAATTGGATTTGCCCCTACTCCAAAAAGATCTTCTACAACAGTCGGGCCCAAAACCGCAACTTTTGCCATACTATTAACTTGAGCCTCATTAATAAAATTTCCAAGATCCATTTGCACCTTGCGGATCTCTGCATAAACAGGGGTAGCTCCAATCACTTGAGTATTAGTATTAGTTCTGCCTGTAGTCACCTGAGTCCTACTAGAGTATTCAGGAGACACTTTGTTAATAGTGGTTATTTGAGAAGATTCTTGAATAGCTTGCGCATCCTCTAAAGTTAAGGTCGTTCCACCTCCGGCTGCACCACGGACACCCCCCTGATTTTGGCCTGAAGACTGAACCGTCAAAAGGTTTGATCCTAAAGATTGGATTTGAGATTGAATCGCTTTAGCACTTGCTTGTCCTAAAGATATTAAGGTAATAACACTACCGATACCAATGACAATTCCAAGCGTAGCTAAACCGGTCCGTAATTTATTGACCGTTAATGTACCAAAAGCTTCGGTAATGATTTCAGAGTACTCCATATTTATTTTCTAATTTTTTTCTGGTGGCCGTTTTTTTCATCTTCAATAATCTTTCCGTCCCTGACATGAATAATTCTTTTGGCATGCCGGGCAATATCCGCTTCATGGGTAATCATAATAATAGTATTTCCCTGATCATTTAATTTCTGGAATATAAGCATTATTTCTTCTGCCTGAACTGAGGCGATATTACCTGTAGGTTCATCTGCTAAAATGATTGAAGGTGAAAGAACCAAAGCTCGAGCGATTGCTACCCGCTGTTGCTGGCCGCCTGATAACTGGTTTGAGGTGTGTTCCAACCTGTCAGTTAATCCAACCATTTCCAGATATTTTTTGGCTCTTGTTATCCTTTCTTCTTTGGGAATTGCGGCATAAACCATCGGCAGCATGACGTTTTTTAAGGCTGAAGTTCTGGGGAGCAGATTATATGACTGGAAGACAAAACCAATTTTCCTGTTTCTAATATCAGCCAGTTGGTCATCTGAATATTCCCCAACATTTTCACCATCTAAAATATAATCTCCATTGGTGGGTAAATCAAGAGCTCCTAAAATATGCATCAGTGTCGATTTGCCCGAACCGGACGGACCCATAATTGCCACAAACTCACCTTTTTTAATATCAAAAGAAACATCGTTTAAAGCTACAGTTTCTAATTCATCTGTTTTATAAATCTTTGATAGGTTTTTGGCCTGAATAATTGCTGACATACATTACCTTCTTTGGCCTCCACCTGCTGCTCCGCCCAATCCACCTGCACCTCCAAATCCGCCTCTAGTATTACCAAAAGGGGAGGTGGTTGTACCAGTTGATCCTGTGGTCGTATTTGTTTGGCCGGTTATGATAATATCTCCCTCACTCACGCCTGATACTATTTCAGTTTGTGTATCATTTGACTCACCAACCTCCACATCTGCAGACGTGACTTGATTATCTTTCATTACACGAACTGTTGATGACCCACTTGTTGTCTGAACCGAGGACAAGGGAACTATAAGAATATTATCTTTAATTTGAGTAATAATATTGGCATTGGCTGTCATATTGGAGAAAATTTCCGGCACTTCGGTATCCAGCTTGATATATGCCGGGTAGGTAGTCACTCCTGAACTGACGGTGCCGATGGTATCAATGCTGATAACTTTTCCGCTAAAGGATTTTCCGGGAAAAGCATCAAAAGTGATGGTAACTTTATTGCCGATTTTTACCTTGGGAGTATCGACTTGAGTCAGATTAACTTGAATTATAGGTGAAGCATCCGTCTGAATACTGGCTATTTTTTGCGAGGCGGCAGTACCTGAGGTATTGGACTGGGCAGTCAGAACCGACCCTACCTGAAGTGATAAACCTGTAACCTTACCTGAGATCGGGGCATAAATTGTTGATGACGTCTGCTGATAAGTTCCCCAGGCAGAGTTAAGTGAGGTTTGTGTCTGACGGACAATATTAGCCTGCTGTTTATATTTAGCTTCAGCAGAAAGCCAGTCAACATTGGTAATCATAAATTCCGGCAGCTGGCGATTGGCAGTGTGTGGAGACTTATCAGAATTTTCATAGAGTGAAGTTTGGGCTAAATCCATGAAGGATTTCCAGTTGGTTAATAAATCAGACTGCAAAGCATAATAATTAATTTTGGCATTTTCCAGATTATTCTTGGCACTTAGATAACTGGCGAGTGCCTGAGAAGATCTTTGTTTTCCTACCATATCCAGATCAAGTTCGGCGATTTTATCCCCTGATTTTACATTCTGTCCATTTTCTATATAAACTTTGCTGACTACTCCCGAAGCCTGGGTTT
>MFJA01000022.1:13373-19049 GCA_001779055.1 Candidatus Gottesmanbacteria bacterium RBG_16_37_8 | reverse complement strand
CCCAGAATAACGGCAATGATAATAATTTTGACGATAAGAGAAAGTTTATTAAATGAGACGAAAATCGCGGAGATTTTCTTAAAAAAAGATGATAAAAACTTCATATGTGCGTAAGTTTAAGTATAATATCTGAAAATCAGCTGAAAAAAACGTACTCCCGCCTGCTAGACCAGGAGTACGTTTTATGAATTTTCAAAATATTATTTCCAAAAGTGCATTCCCCGGCCGAAGCCTTTAAATCTTCCGAGTCCCATTCCCATCCCTAATTTATCAAGACCGTTGTTCTTTGCCCAATTTTCCAAATCCTTTGTTTGGGCTTCTCTTTCATTTTGTAATTCATCAAATTTTTTAAGAATTGCCTGTTTTTGCGCTTCGGTTATTTTTCCTGAAGATACCGCACTATTTAATTTTTCTTCAAGACGAGATCTCCTTTGGGTTTTCATTTGTTGAAACTTTTCCTGATGAAAATTGTCAACAACTGATTGAACATCAGGCTCTTTTAAACCGAATTTTTCAGTAATTCTCTGAATAAGAGTTTGAGAATTATTGGTATCCGATTGGGCAAAAGTTTTTGAAGCACCCATAAAAACTGCGCCGATTAGAAATATACTTAAAACAAATAAAATTAATTCCTTCACT
Organism: Candidatus Gottesmanbacteria bacterium RBG_16_37_8; assembly: GCA_001779055.1. Taxonomy (GTDB): domain Bacteria; phylum Patescibacteriota; class Microgenomatia; order 2-02-FULL-39-11; family 2-02-FULL-39-11; genus 2-02-FULL-39-14. The sequence goes on along the minus strand of MFJA01000022.1, from coordinate 18,410 downwards.
TGTTCTATCACCTCCTGTCTAATAGAAACGTTACCAGTTCAACCTGAAGAAAAGCTTAAGGAAGAAGTGAAGGATTGACCCGGATAATTTTATCATCGTTTTCATTTGGATTTCCTCTGCCGTCGAGGTTGCTGGTAGTAATATAAAGCATTCCATCAGGTCCGGTAACCACATCCCTTAAGCGGCCGTATTCATTTTTAAATAATTCGTTTATTTGAATGTCATTACCGACAATTTTAGCCTGATATAAGGCACTGCCTCTAAGACCGGCAAAATACAATATATTACCTACAAAAGCAGCTCCGGCCGGTGCCCAGGTATCTGAACCTGAATTAATCAGAGGAGTCTCCATACCGTTTTGTTTTTCAGTCCCCTGTATTTCCGGCCAGCCGTAATTTTTTCCCGGTTCAATCAGATTTAATTCATCTAAACCCGATTGAAGGCCTGATCGCCCGTGTTCTGTTGAGAAAAGCCTGCCGCTTAAATCCCAGGCAAGACCTTGCGGATTGCGATGACCGTATGAGTAAACAGAAGTGTTAAAGGGATTGCCGGAAGCCTTCTGACCGTCATCTTTTACCCTTAAAATCTTGCCGGCCAAAGAATTTTTATCCTGAGCTCTTGAAGGCTGCTCTCCATCACCGGTTGTAATATACAAATAATTATCAGGTCCGTATTTTATCCTGCCGCCGTTGTGGTTGGCAGCTCCTGGAATGCGGTCAACGATAATTTTGCTTTGGGACAGTTTATCATTTTCATAAGTCATTCTGACTACCCTATTGAGAGTATCCCCTCCATTTTGAGCATAAGTATAGTAAAGATACAGATAATGATTATTTATAAAATCGGGATGAAGGACTATTCCCAGCAGTCCACCTTCACCTACTTCTTTAACATCTTTTAAAGAGGCAATCTCAATAATTTCTGACGGTGAATTTAATTTAACCAAGCTGATTTTTCCTTTACGCTCTGTGACCAGAATATTTCCGTCCGGCAAAAAGGCTAGTGCCCATGGGGTATCCAGATTTTCGGCGATTTCTGATGTTAATAAAGTATTATCAACAGAGTCTAATACCGGACTTATCTTACTATCCGTCTGACTTACAATTGGTGAGGAAATTATATTTTCTTCTTCCGGCTTTAAGTAAAAATAGGCTCCAATAAGGGGAATTATTATAGCCAAAAAAATGATTAACGCTCTCATAAAAAATTTTAACTATTCTCTATTTTGGAATGTTTTAAAGGCAGATGTACGGTAAATACGGAACCTTTTCCTTTTTGGCTTAAAACTGTGATCGAGCCATGATGGATGGTAACTATTCTTTTAGCAATTGACAATCCCAATCCGTAACCGCCAGTTGTTGATTTGGAGCGGGCATCTGTAGCTTGGTAAAATCTGTCAAAGACATGCGGCAGATCCTTTTTATCAATTCCTATACCATTATCTTCAACTTTAATAAAAATATTGCCGTCTGTTTTAGCGGAACTTACAGTGATGCTTTTTTTTGGGTGTGTGTATTTGACGGCATTATCAAGAATAATGACCATAAGATCTATAAGTCCTTCACGGCTGCCTGTCAGATGATAATCGGAAATTTTGCTTTTTAAAGAAATTTGTTTTCTTTTTGCCAATGGGGAAATTGTGAGCATGGCTGTTTTGATAATTTCAGCCAGGGAAACTTTTTCGAAAACAGTATGACTATTAGGTTTTTGATACTGAGCTAATTTTAACAGGGCATCTGATAACGATTGAATTCTGTTTACGTCATTTAAGTTTTGAACAATCAATTTTTTGGCCTGCGGTAAAGTCAGTTTTTTATCCCGGAGATGGACTTCCATGGCGCTTTTTAAAGAAGTTATGGGAGTCCGCAGTTCATGAGAGGCATCGGAGATAAAACGGTTTTGCTCCTCAACCATAACTTTTATCGGAGTTAATGTTTGTCCGGCCAGAAAATAACCTGACATCCCGGCAATTATCAGAATGGCGGAATTGATAAAGATAAGAGTCAGAATTATTCTACCCCTTAAATCATCCACGTCTATGGGAACATTGAACCCCTCAGGAAATTGCGGCCTGAATATTTCCACACCGAATCGCTCCCTTAAAGCTTGCTGGCGTCTGTCGATCCTTTCCAATTCCCTGTCTGCTACCCTGAAAATCACCAGGCTGAAAAGGAAACAAATCAGCATGATTATTAACAGATACCAAGCCGTAAGTTTAAGTCGTGCATTCTCAAACATGTTTTATTCTCCTATTTTATATCCGAATCCTCTGACGGTATGAATCAGAGGTTGGCTATTTTTGAAGGGACGGTCAATTTTATCGCGTAAATTCCTGATATAGACTTCAACAGTATTGGGAAGAATATCCGCATTATAATTCCAGACATGGGCAATAATCTGATTTTTGGTAAGAATCTGATTTTTATGACGCAGGAGATATTCCAATAATGAAAATTCCTTACTGGAAAGATTAATTATTTTCTTTTGCCGCTTGACCTCATATGACTTGGTATCCATTTCCAATTCAAAAACTGTAAGAACGGGGTTAAGCGAGGTTTTCGGTCTTCTGATAAGAGCTCTTATTCTGGCTAAAAGTTCTTCGAAAGAAAAAGGTTTTACCAAATAGTCATCAGCACCGCTGTCCAAGCCTGTAACTTTATCCTGAATCTGACCTTTGGCAGTTAGAATCATGATCGGAGTATGGATTTGCTTTTTTCTAAGCTCCTGACAAATAGTCAGGCCTGGCATACCAGGAAGCATGAGATCAAGAATTATCAGATCATAATCTTCTGTAGAGGCTAAATCATAGCCGTCAGTCCCCGAAAAGGCAATGTCAACAGCATATCTTTCCTGTTCCAGACCTTTTTTGATGGAGTTGGCAATGCGGTGTTCATCTTCAACCACTAATATTCTCATGGTTTTAATTATACCTTGGATACTGAAAATCAGCTGAAAATTTTTGAGGGAAAAATTTACTATTTGTTTAAATAATATTTTTTTTTGGATTCATTAAATCTTTCTATGGCATAACGGAGCATTGTTCTGGGCATGATTTTATAATATTTTTGCAGGAATATTTCCTCAATCTTTTGATCCCTTTTGCCGATTTCCCGAAGCATCCAGCCGACAGCTTTATGAATTAAATCATGCTTATCTTTTAAAAGAATTTCTGAAATTTTCAGAGTGTCATCGTACTTTTTATTTTTTATAAATTGAAAAGTCGTCAGAATCGAAATTCTTCTTTCCCAAATATTAGCTGATTCAGTTAGTTTATAAATGATTGATTTATCTTTATCCATAAGATAATCACCCAGTATTTTTTCCGCTGATAAATCAACCAAATCCCAATTGTTAATTTGGGAAGTGTTCTTCAGATAAAAATCGACGATTTTTTCTTTTTCTTTGAAATTTCCTTTTTTATATTTTTCGACAATAATCAAAAGACTGATTAAGCGATATTCATGAATGGGACTATCAATTAATTCCTGTAGATCGGGCACAGTAAGATCGGAATATCTTTTAGCAATTGACCTTTGTTGCGGTACAGTTAATCCAAAGAAAATATCGCCTTCTCCATATTCACCTTTGCCCGTTTTAAAAAAACGGGCCAGAAGTTTTGCTTTTTGGGGATTTTTCAATTTATTTAAATCTCTGACCAATTTATCTAACATAAAATTATTATTTTAGAGATGCGACCGGAAAAATTCTACCGTATTCTGCATAGCATTGGTAAAACTTACTCCGGTGAGATTGTGTCCTCCGCTTGGATACTCTTTTAATTCAGATAATACTTGTGCTTTATTAAGAAGCTCAATAAGGTCCCGGCTGTAACCGATATTGACTACATTGTCATCGATAGCATGATTTAACATTAATGCGCCTTTTAAATCATTGAGGTAATTAACCGGTGTAACCTGTTGCCAGAATGGGCTTTCGGGGTCAAAATCTCCGTAGAGATTTCTTAATTCACTGCGTTTTCTCTGTCTATTCGAATTGTTTGGGGGCGGCTGGTAACTGCCGTCATTAATACCGTATTTCTGCATATCAGAGTAGCTGAAGACTGCTCCCGCCCAAATCACCGCAGCCGGAATTTCAGGCTTGGCAGCCAGGCTTCTTAAGATTACATTACCGGCCATGCTGTGTCCCCACAAACCGATTTTTGTTGAATCGACAAAATCAGAATTTTGCAGTACCGCATAAGCATTGAGCGTATCTATTATGTAGTCTGCTGAATAATATGCCCCGCCGGCCTCTCCTTGGGAATTATCGTGACCGCGAAGATCAATTTTGAAGACAACAAATCCGTTTCTGGCCAAATAATCTACATAAGATGAATAATTAACAGCTGTCCTATACTCTGCCGGCGGAATATAACCGTGGATAAAAATAATAACGGGCCAACCGGATTTCGGAACATCTCCCTTTGGTTTAGTCAAAAGTCCGAAAATTTGCAGTGAATCAGAATCATAACTGGTCAGATAAGAAGTATAAGCCTGGTTTTCTGACAGGTACTTTAAATCTCCCAATGAACTTTGGTAGGTGCGATTTCGTAAATAAGGAATTGTCATTTCGGCAAAAGGAAACGGAGTCGGACTTACGTCCGGTGATACAGGCGAATTTTTTGAGGTTTTGAAAAATATAAAACCTAAGACAATAAGCCCGATAAAAAATAAGATTAATTCAATTGAATATTTTTTTACTAAATGCATTCTGAAATTATATCAATTGAAAATATATAAATCTCTATTATTTTTAATTGGAATATTGTATATCAGAAGATAAAGAGTTGGGAGGACAAAATAGTCTTTATGAAAAATAAAAAATACTGGTCAGGTGAAGTTACCAGACACAGCATTGCTTTGGATTTGGAAGAAGGAGTTTTCACCTTCAATGACCCGAAAAAAATTGCAGAAAGCCTCATGCGTTCTGCAGAAGAAAGTACAAGAAGAAAAGCAACTCCGTTTCAATCTGCAATGAGCATGTTAAATTTCTATATTAATCGCGCCGGAAAAAATCTAAAAACGGAAAGAAAAAAAG
>MFJA01000022.1:800-13351 GCA_001779055.1 Candidatus Gottesmanbacteria bacterium RBG_16_37_8 | reverse complement strand
ACTGAGAAAATTATAGCAGAAATGAACCAGAGTAGCTTAATATTTTATCCTGAACTCTCTGGATTTCCTGGTCATTGATAAACCTGCATTTTTGTTTTTTGAGGGAAGCAAAGAAACAATTTTATTCCATTGTTTATTGATTTTTTTGATATCGGCATATTGGGGTGAAAACTGCAACCTGGTATATCCGCTGGGGTTGGATTCTACTTTTATGCCTAAATTATTTAATTTTTTGACAATTTTTTCAGGAAGTTGAAAATCTCCCTCTATCATCTGATCACAGGAATTTTTTACAAATCCGGATAAATCCGTTGAATATCCTTTTTTGTTCATTTTTAATACAGCTTGCCGTACTTGAGGTTCCAGCTCTTCAATAAAAATCCCTAATTTGGATTCGACAATACTGGGATGAGGATTTATTTTTTTCCGCTTTTTTATATTTTTCTCTACATTGGTTTGAATATTAAATATCAAGCGGTCAAATGACCTTTGTTTTTGCAACTTAGGGTTTTTGGAAACATATTTTCTCCTGAATAATAATGCTTGAGGACTAACTGAGGGCGAAGTCAATTTTCCATTATCAGGTAGTATTTCTATAAGATGCAGCCATTTTTGCTTAATACTATCTAAATCCAGATTTTCAGCAAAAAAAACCAGGGATCTAAAACCGTTAACGTCCCGAATTTTTACGCCTTCTTTTTCAAGCTTATTCTTGGTTATATAATCTAGAGTGAAATGCCCGTTTAAAGATTGATACTGGAATTTATTACTGCAAAAACCTGATGATATATCAATTGAATATCCTTTCTCAAATAGTCTTACGACTACTTCTTTTAAATAGGGTTCATACATTTCTATAAATGCACCGGATATATATTCCATATCCGTCATAAACGCTTCTTCTTTAAGCCTTTTTTTAAGAGCTCTTTTTCTTTCATTATTAATAATTTTTTTTAGGGAGATGAATTTCTTTTGGTCCGATAAATTAGAGGTATGAATATTTGTATTCATTAAAAGGGATACTTTCTATTATACTCTTTTTTCACCCGATAAAGGTTAAAGCTTTACCTTGTTTATTAGCCCTTCCGGTCCTGCCGATCCGGTGAATATAATCTGTATAAGAATCCGGCTCATCAAAATTTACAACATGAGACACATCATCAATATCCATTCCTCTGGCCACAACATCAGTAGCCACCAATACCTGCAAAAGGTTTTGCCGGAAAAGGGTAAGGGCTTTTATTCTCTGGTTTTGTGACTTGTTCCCGTGAATTGAGGCAACGGAAAAACCGTTCTTTTCCAAATGCTTTGACAGACGCTCAACTCCCCATTTTGTCCTGCCGAATACCAATACTTTTTTAAATTCTTCCTGACGCAGTAAATTTTGCAGTTTATTAATTTTATCTTCATTATTTTTAATATGAATTATATCCTGATCAATACCTTGCGCAGTTTCGCTTATTTTGACTGATACAATAACAGGGTTATTCAGAAATGAAGCAATGATATTATTTACTTCGGGCGGGACTGTTGCCGAGAAAAAAAGTGATTGCCGGATAGTTGGCAAACGGGAAATGATGAATTTAATTTCATTGATAAAACCTATATCCACCATCCTATCAACCTCGTCAAGAACTATATTATTATAATTACTCAGTTGAATAAACTTTCTGTTGACCATATCTTTTAATCTTCCCGGAGTACTGATAATAAAATGCGGATTTCGCTTAAGCTCAAAAACCTGACGGTTTAAACTATTGCCGCCTATAACTAGAACCGAATAAATATTTAACGATTTAGAAAAAAACTTAAGCTCGTCATTTATCTGCACTGCCAATTCCCGGGTGGGAACAACTATAAGCACCTTGTCAGTCCTTTGATGATTAATCTTATTAAGAAGAGGAATAAGAAAAGCTACAGTTTTACCTGTTCCGGTATTAGCAATACCGACAACATCCCTGCCTGCAAGAATATGGGGTATCACCTGATCCTGAATTGGCGTGGGCTGACTATACCCACGGCTAAAAATATTTTGTTTAAGCCTTTGATCAATTTGAAAATCATTAAAACTATTCTTAACCGGAGTATTATTTTCCATTGGAGAGATGACCGCTTTATAAATATATCGTGAGGGATTAGACAGTTTTTTTCTCCCGTGATTGCCGTCATTAAACCCGCGCCTTTTTGAATTAAAATTTCTAAATTTTCGGAATTTCGACTTGGAAAATGATCTCTTAAACATAAGATATTAAAAAACTTAATCTAATAAATCTGCCTAAATCGTGAAGTTGCTTTAAAAAAGGAAGAAAGATACTGCGAGGAAAAAATTAGGGTATCTTTATCTTTGTTTCGTTAAAACTAAATCCAATTTAAACAGATTTATTATTTTAAATCTGTTGGATGAAGTATATCACATATTTATCTTCCCGTCAAGATACTATAGGATATTAGGATACTTTATATCATTTGATTATAATTACTAAAAGTAGAAAGGGTAAATTATTAAACTGATTAAAATAAAAATGCAGGAGAATATAGCTGTAACAAATAAAGAAGCGCAAAGTCCTGTTGATTTTGCAGCAATACCAGAACTTAACAATCAGGAGCAAAAGTTAAAAAGTAAAACAAGCTATATAAAGGCATATGCCGTGAGTATATTTTTTCCTCCTTTTGGACTTTTCTATTTTATTAAGTATTTTTTCTTCGGAGAAGGAAATTTTGATGACAGAAAAGCGGCAATAATTTGCGTTATACTGACTGTTGTTTCAATTGTTTTAAGTGTCTTAACACTGCACATGTTTTTTAATCAAGCAATTAATCTGAATGACCGGGATTTGAACATACTTAAGGAACTAATTACACCTGAAAACCAAAATACACTTCGGGAACTGTTGCAATAATTATTCTAAAGAAAAACAAGAGAGATAGATTTTATGAGAAGCTGGGTTCAATTTCCCTAATAAACTGTAGGTAAATCTTTTTCCGAAAAACCACCTTGACACCATTCAATGTAATCAAACTTTTTTAGATCTCTTAATATTATCCGTGACCTGTTCACCCAATTGAGAATAACCTGGTCAGGAGATGATTCTGCTTTATCCAGTAACACATTTATTTTGGCTATATCTACATCAACATGTTTTGATGCGCTTGTTCCTACGAGAGAGTATAGACATTTCAAAATAAAGGCTCTCTGGGGACAATTTTGATCAATTGCAAGGGTTAATAAAAGATCAGCATTTTCTATTGTAGTTATCTGTTCATCCCACTCCGGTATGGATTTAAGTTTTGATTTTTGGTATGCCCATTTTGTTATAGAAAGAGAGGAAGAAATAAAAAAAGGTTTTATCATTATATTTTCGTTCTAATCAGTATAACAGGAAAAGCAGAAGATAACAATATGCTATAGGATTTTTCCGGGCAATTTGTATGTAGAACCAGCCTTTTGCATAATTTTTGTCAGGTAACAACGCCTTCCCAACCAGGCAACATTGGTTTAAATACATTATTTTTTGCTTTCCCGAGGGGTATTATGGCGATAGTACCGTTTTTATCTCTGCTATCAAGAAATGTACCGCCTTATTTTAGCACAATATAATGTCTCCCCCTATGGGAAATATCCGAACTATTAGTAATGATTTATTAATCCAGTTCTTCTATAGAATGCCACTTTCTTTCGTAAATCTGAACTGCTTTCTTAAGGTCATTATACTTATTTATTACAGGCATAAGATGAATAATATCTGTATCTTTTGCATGTTGTAATATCTTCACCTTAAGAAGATACGCAAATTCTAACGCTTGCTTTATATTCATCGAATACTTGATATCTGGATTACCTTGAAATCCCTCAAAAACTAGCCATTGACCATCGACATTAACAACTGTTGCTCTTGCGGGACCAGGAAACCCTTCTACTTCAATATTATGTTCTGGAACTACTTCAACATGAATGAAATTATCAAGCTGCATATATGATTTATCTTTGGGTAGATTTGAATAATCAGCTTGATATAGACCTTTTAAAAATGGAATAAATAATACCCGAACAAATCTATATATATCATCAAGACTTAATTCACCTTTTGAAGTTATCTCTTTCAAATGTTCAATATTATGTTTATAAAGTGGAAGTATTAACGTATGTTTCTTATGGATATGCCATCCTATGCTTAATTTTATATCACCATTATTTATATCAACTGTAAATTTCAAATCATTCAAATCTTTCACAACCATAAAGATTGTTTCTTTTAGTTCTTTTATGACCGGATATTCATGAAGAATTTTTACAAGATTATCTTTACTTTGTTCTAAATCATTGTAAATCTTTTCTTCTTCCTTAGATTGTAAGTTGCTTCTTCCTGGTTCAAATTCTTCTTTAATAAGAACAAAACATCTTACATAACGAGTGTTTTTTATTGAAGAAAATTTTGAATAAATATTAAGTATAAGATTATTAAATAATTTTGACATATTCAGCAGTATTCAACATATAATAAAAATGGTGATTATTAATAATAACTGTAAATCTATTTTACCTAAAATACAAATTTATTTAATAGATCGTTTTCCTATCTTCCCCCTATTTATTTTTACTAGTCTTGTGGCCATTGCAGTAAATACAATATTTCATACGTCTTTATACTTAAAAATTATATCTATCTCATTTATATACCTTCAATTTTTGTTTCACTTGCGTATATTAGATGAATTTAAAGATTACCTATATGATAAGACTAATCATGCAGATAGACCTGTTCAGAGAGGATTGATATCCTTAAATAGTCTAAAAAAAATCGGAATAATAAATATACTATTATTAGTAATTCTCGCTTTCTCTATCTCAAATCTGTTTATTGTATTAATTTTCCTAATCTCTCTTCTATATACATTCTTTATGTTTAAAGAGTTTTACGTAAGTGAGTATCTAAGAAAGCGAGCATTATTATATTTATTCAGCCATCAAATCGTGTTTATACCTTTATTTATCTTTTTCTATTCATCATTGTGGAATAGATTATGGATTCCTAACAATATATCACAAGTCTCTCACTTTCTTTTTTTGGTATTACCGATCACAATTATTGAATTCGGTAGAAAGATGAAACATAGAGTAAATCATAAAGGTGAAATTACAAACGATACCTATGCATTCATATGGGGAGAAAAAAACAGTTTAAGGATATTTACTCTTCTTATATTATTAGAAAGTTTATTAAGTATAAATATTGTCGGAATCAATCAAAGTATACCTTTTGGACTCATTTTATTATCTATTGTACTTTTTCTTATCAGTTATTCATCTTCAAGAATTCTTATCGAGAATAATATGATATTAACCACGATTATTGCCTTATTAATACCTATTAGCTTACTCGTATGAAAATGAACAGCACAAAAGTAAATTGGGATAGTACAAATATTGGAGAAAATTATCCGGGAGTTACTCTTCCTTTAACATTTTCTTTTATCAAAGACGCGTATGCAAACGTATATGAAAATTATGTAAAACTAATTGGAGTCAGGAAAGAGTTGATCGAGAATAATAGAAATATTATGCGGAATATGTTGGGGTATGTTAAGGGACATGTGTTTTATAACATAGACAATTGGTATAAGTTCCTAACCTTCATGCCTGGTTATAATTATAATAAGAAATTTTTCGAAGCGATGCTTGATCCTGCTGAAAAGAAAAAGCAAGAAGATGATACTCTACAAATAAACTTAAACCGTATTGATAGTCTCAAAATATTAATAAAGTTTGTATACCTTCTTTTTTCTTTCGGTTCTCTTCATAATAAATTTGAAAAAGAATTTAGGAAATTATTTCAAAAATATACAAATTATACATTGTCAAATTTGGATAACTTTACTTTAACAGCTTTTTTTGAATATCTCCAAGATAATTTTTTCTCTATCTGGTCAATCACAATCGTGAATGACTTTAGGGTAATGATTTACTTTGGATTATTGAATAAATTTACTGAAAGATTTAAAGAAGAAAAAGAGGATATTCTAAGAGATATATACAGTGCAAAAAAACAACCTGAAAGTATTACTCTTATTAATCGGATTATTGATCTTGCTTACAAAATAAAAAAAGAAGAAAGATTAATACACTTATTTAAGAAAGACGAGCAAGAAATATTGAAATTACTTAATGATTCTGGATATGGAACTATTAAAAAGTATATAGAAATATATTTAAAAGAGTTCGGCGAGCGGTCATCAAACGAACTTAAATTGGAAGAACCAAAATTTAAAGAAAAACCTGAATTGTTTATTAGCCTTATTAAAAATTATGTATTTAAATCATCTGGTGAATTAAGATCCCTCAAGAAGATAAATACAAATAAGGCATCATGGTATCGCCCCAAAACTGGTTCACTGATAAATAAGTATATCCTTAAGATTCTTAAAAATATAACGATAGAAGGTATTTATCAAAGAGAATATTACCGTATAAAAAGAGGTAAGGCTTTTAATATAGCTCGAGAGATCTTTCTTGAAATGGGTAAACGCATGGTTTATACAAACGATCTCAATGATATGAATGATGTTTTTTATCTTTATAAACACGAACTAATTGATTATTTCAATTACCATGCTCTAAAAAATGACTTTCGTAGTGTTATTAAGTACCGTAAATCTTTAATTGATCGATATAAAAGTGAGTCAGTACCCAGAAGAATAACTACGGAGGGACTTCCGGGGAGGGAAAAGGTTATAGATAAAAGATATAAAACAACCCAAATACTAGAAGGTCAAGGAACATCCAAAGGCAAAGTTAAAGGTAAAACAATAGTGATGGAAACATTAAATTTTAATAATAATTATACAGATAAAATATTAATAACAAGAGCAACTGATCCTGGATGGACAGTAATTTTCCCCCTTCTTAAAGGAGTAATTACTGAACAGGGTGGATTATTATCGCATGCATCAATAATTGCACGTGAACTTGGTATTCCTTGTATAGTTAAAGTCCCTGATGCAACTAAATTAATTAAATCAGGGCAGCAGATTGAAATGGATGGAGTAAAAGGTAACGTGAGAATAACAAACTAAATGGATCTTATTAAGAAGTTAACTAAAGCTGATTATATTAGTTTCATTGGTCTCTTTTTTGCATGGATAAGCATTCTATTAATTGAGGTTAACATTCCCAAATTCGCGATTATTACAAGTTTGATCGCATTTATGTTAGATATACTTGATGGTTGGACTTCTCGAAAGTTTAAAACTGCCTCTTTATTGGGCAGACAAATTGATTCTTATGTTGATATTTTTACTTATTTAATATTTTCTGCTTTATTAGTGTTTAAATTTCTATCACCTAACCTAATAATAGGCATAATAGTTGGTTTTTTTATCTTATTATTTGGTGGTCTTAGATTAATACGTTTTAATAATGAGGGTATTCTATCAGACAAAGGTGCAACTTATTATCGTGGAGTTACTGTTGTTCACATTTATTTATTAGTATTAGTTTTGTATTTTATTAATAAATACTCTAATTTGCAGCTTTCTTGGGTTTCTACTGTAATGTTACTTGTAATCTGTCCATCCATGTTAAGTAACTTTAAAAGTTATAAGATTAAAAACCTTTTGTACCTAATATCAATAATTATATTTTTTCTTTTATTAACAATCATTTCTTAAGATGGTTATCAAAAATAGATTTAATGCTCAAGATTTTGATCGTATTTCTAGGCAAATATATATTGCAATTCAGAATGAGAGAAAACTAACCAAAAGACCGTTAGAGTATATAAAAAAAAATCTAAAAAAAGGAAATATTTATTTAGCCTTGGATAGAGATGACCAAGTAATTGGATTTATTATTAGGGAAAAAATTATTTCTAATTATTATGAAATAAAATCGTGGTATATATCTCCTCAGAACAGACACAGCGGTATTGGTAGCAAATTGATGAAATTAGCCACAACCGTTAATTCATTTAAATATCTCTCTGTTACGTTTCAGTCTGAAATGATTTATATATTGAAACATTTCGGATTTAAACGGATACCTTTGATTAGTCTACCGATAAATGTTTTAATAAAATATATAATAACTCGCAATTGGGTTTCTATATTAACTCACATTTTTATTAAAAAAAGCTATTTATTATTAAAATCATAAGATTAGATTTGTATTTAATTGTTTTATTCTCATATATATTATTATTTCTCCTTGTCGAAACAATTAAAAGAAAATCAAAATGTTCTTCAGAAATTACCAGAAAAATACTGCATGTATTCTCCGGAATTGGGGTTATTTATTGGTCTAATTATTTAACAAAAAATGAATTTATTTTTGTCACATGTATATTTTTATTCCTTTTTATAATAAATCTTCGGAAAAAAATGTTGCATTCATTGATTATTACTAATAGAAAAACTTATGGGGAAGTTACCTATTTGTTGGGTTTGTTGATATATAGTTTGCTATTATATTCACAGAGGAACTATTTTATATTGGGTATTTTAGTTTTAATGCTTCCTGATGCTATTGCAGGCTTAGCTAATCATTTTTTAAATAAACCATATAAGGAGATGGTTCATATATTTTCCTATGCTCTCTTAACTTTTCTTATCACTATTTTATTTTTGCCTCTACACTTGTCATTATTATTTGTATTAATACTTACATTTGTTGAATTTTATTCAAGTTATGGATTGGATAATTTTACTGTTCCTCTAGCGTTTAGCTTAGTTGTAAGACTATTTCTTTAGTTTTAATGATTTCATAAATTCGTCAGTTAAAAGATGGATTATTCCTCCGAGCAGTATTGAAATAATTATCGATAATTTTGAAAAGTGGAAAAAAAGATAATATAGCAGTCCAACAACTATTAATGAGTCAAAAGTGTCAAATAATCTAAAAAAAAAGTAATACAATCCTTTTGTGGGAGTTAATCCCGGCGATATCCCTAATTGCCTTTTAATAAAACTATTCGGAAGTTCACCTAATGAATAAGAGGCTCCAATTAATAAAAATGCTCTTATTGAATAAAGCTGGTCAATATACACCGTCTGTTTATATTGAACTATTCCGAAAATAATATAACCATAAATCGCCGTAAAAATACTCATAAATATTGGTCCCTTTAAGGTTTTATTTTCTCCAAATATTCTTTTTCCATTTATTTTTAAACCCATATCAAGAGGAGTATTTAACAGAGAGATTTTATTCCACCTCAGATAATAAATAAAAGTTAGTCCAGCAAACAAAATAGGAATAATGATTAAAATAAGTTCATGAACCACAATTATTATTTTATCAGCAATAAACAATCTTATGCATGTTTTACCTCCCCCGCCCTCCATCCGGGGGTCCCATAGGGAGAAATTCAAAAACTTATACCATAAATTCGCAATATATTTTATTTGAAATATAAATAAGAAAGAAAGTGAAAAATATAAGGTAAATTATGAAGAAATTACCTTATCCGAACTATTTCAGATTGAATTGATAGGATCGTCTAAACTGACGAGTTCTATTCGAAAATGCTCCCCAATGTTAAAGCACTTGGAACTTATTTTTTAGAAACAAATTAAGAATTTTATTTGCCCGAGGTAATTATTTTATTTTTATCATTGCTTAATCTAATTAATAAATTTCTAACTTCTTCTGAACCGTAAAATCGTAGGATTTGCAGTTATTCTTATCATCTGCTTCAATGACAATATTGGTGACGTCTGTACATACTTCAAAAATATGTCTACCTGATGTTGCGATCCAGCCGATATTCCAAAGGTGTTTCTGTGCCATATCAGGCGCAAGACCGCCAACAGGAACTTGAGGAAGCGTTATATCCCACTTACCATCAGAGTCTATATCGAGCCGCCCCGACATAAAAGAAGGACCGGCGGCTTTGGCACCGCGATTCCAAGTTTCCCCAGAGAAAGACAGAGTGTCACCTTCATGAGCTTCGGGGTTTATCCCAGGATGGGGTTTGTTCCAATTAATACCGAGTGAACCGGTAACAAACTCGGGCTGGGTGTGTCTTAGTAATCGCCGGCGCAGGATGTCGAGTGATGCCGGACTAAAATTCTCATTATAAGCCTGACGCATAGTGCTCTCTTCGGACGAACGGTACCAATTCGGATAGCTGCATCCTTGAATACAGAGAGCTCCCGGAATATCTTTCCAAGAACTGCAGGCATTACTGTGGCAGCAATTGTCGGGGCAGAAATCTTTCTCGGGACCCGGGATTTGATACAAAAGATATTCGTCGGCAAGACCGAAAGAGTGGCCGAATTCGTGCACAAAAACACCATTAAATTCATTTCGAGCCGTATCTACCAAAACAATATTTTCATCACTTGCGATACCGCCCCACTCTATAGTCATAAATCCGTTTACAGTATCCATTCCTTTGAGGTTGGGGCCGTTTATCAGGACAACGGTCCGGTTGTAAGGAAGTTTGGAGTCTTTCACAGCTTGACGTATTTTTTCACCATCGCAATTCAAACGTGTCAGTTTACCCCCAATGTAGACTTCATCTTTTTCCGTTACATCCCGACAGCCGAAATCATCGGCAGTTTCAAGAAGATGGAAGCGGAAAAGAGAAGCAAATTCCGAAAACGGCTGGCGGGAAAGCAGGTACTTACCGAGACGGTCAGCATCCTGCCTGAAAACCGCAAAATCTTTATAACCGAAACTAACGAAAACAACATTCAATTCGCTCGATGCTTTTGTCTGTATGTTTACGACATTACTTATTTCATCTGCTTCATTTAATAGCAAATTATCGCGAACACTTTGATTGGTCGTTAAAAGTGGTACAGGCAAAGAATGAAGAGAATTCTTTTTAGCAGTTCTGAATGCAGCAATGGTTCCTAAAACTACAACTGCAATTACCAAAAAAAGGAAGCCCCGCTGAATCCAGAAGGGAACATTTTTCTCAAGAATCTTAATTTCATCTGATTTTTTTTGCTTCTCACCTCCTTCGGCTATTTCAATCATGTGCTCCTTAATATGCGTTGCCAGATCGGTAAAAAGTTTGATAAAAATGATTCCTATTTTTGAAAAACTGCCAAAAACAATTGCGCCAAAAACAACAAACAAGTGCATGGCAATGATCCGGTCATAAGGCTGAAGCATTTGATAAACCGGCGACGTTTTTTCGAATTCCCGGTGGCCAACATAATTTTGCACATAGGAAATCCCATGGCTGACAACATACGCGAAAAGTAAGACAAAAAAACCTGCTCTTTGCCGGATACCGGGAAGAATTGCTGTCAGACGATCAAAATATGATCCACCTTTAACCAAGAAGAACGGGATAAGGATACATAAGAGAAAGACACCGTAGAGGACTGTAATAAAGGCGTATTGTACAGCGAAGAGTGCTGTAACGGATGATGGGGACTCCTCTTTAAAAAACTTTTTGAAAAGCTGTTTTTCCATCAGACTTTTTTCATTTTCGGAGATAATTTTTGAAGCTTTGCGAATTTTGAGGATGCTATAAAACCCGATAATCCACGTTTCGAGCCAATAAAGAAAGAGAAGATTTTCGGGACGAGCATTACCAGAAAAAGTCCAGAAGGCAGGAAGAATATTTGCTGTAATAAGCAATGCAATTGAAAATAGCGAGGAAGACCGGAAAAGTCTCATAAATTAAGTATACCCCAGCGCTATTGAAATCACTTTTCCAATGAATGTGAAAATCATAAAGAAGTAGATTATTTTTGGGAAAAACTATCGGAAGAGTCATGCAAGCTTTGTTCACTAAGAAGAAAATTGAAATTCAGAAATTGAAGCAAGCCCGCGACCAAAAATAACTCCTTTTATAATTAATTACAATAAATTGCTTCCCAATGTTAAAGCACTTGGGATTTATTTTTTAGAAACAGTAGAAGAATTTCAAACTTTTTTGTCTCGTGCTCCCCAAGCCTTGGATTAATATAACCATAGATTACTCACAAATTATCCAAGCGTTTCAGGATTTGAGGTATATAGGAGAATTAAGACAAAGGTGGGAAGAAATTAAGAGATTGCAAACTCGGCCTGATTTTCTCAAAATTTTATCTTAAATCCTTTTTCATTTCTTCAAATTCCTTTTTGTCTATCTCGCCTTTTGCGTAGCGTTCTCTAAGAATATCCAAAGGCGTTTTATCGTCTTTAGTAGTTTTTCCTGAACCGCCCAGATAGCGGAAAAGAGCTATCACGCCCAAAATAAGGAGAAGCCAGAAAAAAAGCATAGAAACCCAGCCCAAAACACCAAAACCACCCCAACCCATCATATTATTCCAACCACCATAACCCATCATAGAATTACCACCTCCCTTCGTCCCGGTATCGCAACCGCTTAATCGTTTCCCCAAAGCAATATGCATCTGTTTTTCTCCGTTTTCACCCATCATATTGGTCATCATTTGGTTCATAGCAGTGTGTCTTTCGGTGTTACCGATTGACTGGCCCATGAAGTATTCACCTAAAACTTCGTAATTATCATCAGTAAGTTCCTCACAAGTAGTCTGTTTTGACTGTAATTTCTCCCAGATTTCTTTTCCCTCCGCTTCTTCACGGGCGGTAT
>MFJA01000022.1:0-764 GCA_001779055.1 Candidatus Gottesmanbacteria bacterium RBG_16_37_8 | reverse complement strand
TTGGTTGAGCAAAAGTTACAGACGGTGTAGTTACAAGAATAATAGTGAGTATTATGAGAAAGAATAATCGCTTCAAGCTTTATTTGCTCCTGTCAATAACTTCTCTTATTATTGCATCAACTTCAGCCGGTAAATTACCAAGGTTGGCTTTGGGGAAAAACTGAGGAAGAATAATCGGCCTCATCCCAGAAATATAGGTTTTCCCATCCTTTTGATAGACGTTTATTTTACAGGGCAGACAAAGACCTATTTTTATATCAGCCTGCAAAGCATTATAAGCGTTTTTGGCATTGCAAACTTCAATAATCTTCAAAGGCTCAATCGTAAAGCCTTTTTCGCTTAACGTTTTAGTGACATCGTGGGTATAAAGTACCCTAAATCCTGCCTTTTTTGTTTCCTGTTCTACCGTGCCTACTGCATCTTCAAATGTTTTTTCTGTTGTGACTGTATAGTCAAAATCCATAAGCCCCTCCTTCTTAAAATGTTAATACTTTGTCACTTGTTGTTATTAGAGAATATAAATCTTCAATTCCGCCTTTAGGACAATTTTTGCTGTCCTCTCTGTCTCGTATATTCATACAGGTTCCGCAAGCGATGAGTTGGGCTTTTCCTGTCTGTAAAAATCTATCGACCAGTTCTTTTATATTAAATTGTTCCTGATTTACCTTGTCATATTCTACAGCTTCGCCTAAGAGAAAAATATTTACTTCATCACCTTTAGTTAAAGCCAGATTTGCCAGTCTTAAAGCGTTCCAATTTGTTTC
>MFJA01000021.1:13831-15951 GCA_001779055.1 Candidatus Gottesmanbacteria bacterium RBG_16_37_8 | reverse complement strand
ATGCTTGAACTTAATGCAGAGGCCAAGGTTTAAGATCAAGATCTTTAATCATTTGAAAGTGTTTAGTATTTGAGGTTACGAGCGTATGGTGGTGTACAAATGCCGTGGCGGCGATTAAAGCATCAAGAATATGGAGTCCATGGGAAAGATAATATCGTTTTAGCAGATTTATTGCTAAGAGAGATATTTCGAGTGTTACGGGTAATACTTTGAGCTTTGAAATAAAATTCTCCCACTTTTTAAGATCGGCAGTATTTTTAGCCCCTTGATAGATTTCAGCTTCGGTTATTAGTGATATTGTAGGTGTGTCTTGTAGATTGTTAAGGAAAGCACCGACTTTAGAATCACCCCGCAAAAAATCTACTATGATGGTGGTGTCAAGAAGAATCAGTTTATCGTTCATAGGAGCGGGTACTCTCCCGTCGGCGAAGGTCGCTTACCCATTTGGCAGAATCCTGAATGTCTTTTCTATCCTTCCACATACCAAAAGCCGGCAGTTTACTGAAGTCTACGTATTTTTTATTTGCACGTTTTCCTTTTGCTACCGGCACGAGGACTGCCTTTTTTTTACCGAATTTGGTAATCTCAATTTGTTTACCGGCGATTGCCACTTCTTCAATAAGTTGAGCAAGATTATCCCTAAGTTCCTTTATAGTAACGGTTTGAGTAGGCTGCATATAGTATAATTATAGTAACTTTGTAAACTTTGTCAATGGTGCGAATTAAATCAATAAAAATAAAATGAAAAGTTGTTCAAAATGTAATAAAAAGTACAGATTTCCTTTAACGGAATGGGATTTATGTCCAGATTGTGTAGAAAAATACCCATATTTTTTATCTTTTATTGAGGAAGGACTTGTTGGAGTAACAGACAAAATATTTGGAAGGGTGGAGGTTTATGACTATAAAGAGCCAGTTATTCTATTTACTTCAGGTTCATTGCGTTTTGCCGCATGGGCTGGGTGGTATTCTGCTATTGGTGAGAAAGAGTTGGTTGAGCAGTGGAAACATCGGGCATATACAGAATGGATTAAGGAATTGGGCGCCGGGAGGAGATATGCATTCATTTTAATAATAATTTGTAGTTTGACATACTACAGTTTAATAGTAAAATGATAATATATGTTTAGACGAACAATTGAAAATGATATATACAAGTATCTTAAAAGCGAGGAAAAAAAAGCATTATTTATCTGGGGACCACGACGATCAGGCAAAACCACGATTATGGAAAGACTGGCGGGTGAGCTGGGAGTAAGAAAATATAATTTTGATCTGGAGTCGGACCGGGAGAAGTTTGCCCCCAGAAGGGAAGTGCTTGAGGCGATCGTTAAAGAGAACAGGGTGGTGTTAATTGACGAGGTACAAAACTACCCTGAAGCAACAGTCATGATAAAACTCCTCCATGATGAGTTTGGAACCAAGGTTATTGCTACCGGAAGCAGCGAACTGCGGCAAAAATCAAAAGAATTTGATACTCTTGCCGGAAGATTCAATGAGCTTTATTGCCTGCCGTTTTCAATCCATGAAATTTTCGCTAATCAAAAACCAAGAAGAGACGAAGAAGAAACATTCAAGAGTCAAATAGCCAGGAATTTGCAGATATTCGGCGCGTATCCTGAGGTATATACCCGAGAGGAGTTATCAGAGAATGGTCGAATCGATCTTTTACAAAATATCCTGGATGCCTACGTTTTAAAAGACATTATTAATATTTATCAGCTAAAGGATGAAAAACTGGCCAAAGATATTTTGACAAAAATTGCGCTCCAATTGGGAAGCGAAGTGTCTATCCGGGAGATTGCTTCTTCTTTAGGAGCCTATCCTTCAACCGTCTCCAATTACATTGAGATATTTATCAAAAACTATATCCTGATTCCATTACCTTCCTTTAAATCAAATATTAGAAAATCTGTCTCTGAAAATAGAAAGCTTTATTTTTACGATCTGGGTATAAGAAACATCTTAATTAAAGATTTCAGGGATTTGGATCTGCGTCCCGATAAAGGAAGGGTATTTGAAAATTTTGTTATCTTAGAGCTTGAAAAAATGCGGAAAATCGCAAACAAAAAAGTTAACCTGTATTTTTACCGCGAGTATGGAGGAAAAGAAGTAGATAT
>MFJA01000021.1:10514-13731 GCA_001779055.1 Candidatus Gottesmanbacteria bacterium RBG_16_37_8 | reverse complement strand
TAATGCCAGAAATAATTTTGAGAAAATTTCCCGGGTACTTGGAGGAGATTAATTACCCGAGAACCAGAAAGCCCCGCCTTGTTAAGGCGGGGATGAATGGCTATTTGGGGCTTTCGGTACGGGGTTTCGGACTATACCTTAAAGAAGCTCCGACCTTTTAGGCCGGGGAGTCCTCACTTTTCCTGACAGGACTGATTGCCCAAAAAGCAGGAGCAAAAGTGACGGAGATTAACGGAAAGATTTGGAATGCGTTTTCGGAGAGTATTCTGGCAGCAAATTCTTTGCTACATCAACTGGCATAAAAATCATCCTCAAGGGTATAGTTCTTAATTATATAAATTTTCTTAATTGTGAAGCTGCTTGTTCAGGAGTAATATCCCTTTGTGGTTCAGATAGCATCTCGTAACCCACCATAAATTTTTTTACAGTTGCTGAGCGTAGTAAGGGAGGGTAATAATGGGCATGTAGTTGCCAGTGGCTATTATTTTTTATATTAAACGGAGCGAAATGCCAGCCCATAGAGTAGGGCATAGATTTGTTAAATAGCGTGTCGTAAATTGTTAGTAGTTTTTTCATGATAAGAGCTAATTGTTTTATGTCAACTTTAGATAACGTAGTAAGCTGGGTGAGGTGCTTTTTCGGTAATAGGAGTGTTTCAAATGGCCAGACAGCCCAAAAAGGAACAAATATTATCCAGGATTCATTTTCATATACAACCCGCTCTTTTTTTTCCTGTTCTTCTTTAACATAATCCAAAAGAAAAATTGTTTTATTTTTTCCATAATATTTTTTTTGTTGAGCATCCTCTTTTGAGACCTCATTCGGAATAAAATTGCTGGCCCAGATTTGACTATGCGGATGGGGATTGGAGCAGCCCATAAGCTCACCTTTATTCTCGAATATTTGAGCCCAATTGTATTTTCTCTTAAGTTCATCCATTTGATTAATCCAGGTACTTACCACCTCTTCTATTTGTTCAATTGCCATTTCCGCCATCGTCAGGTCATGTCGGGGTGAAAAGCAGACTACCTTGCATTCTCCTCTGACTATTTCGGTGAGAAAGACGTCTGATTCTTTTTGTATTTTTGTTGATTTGGCATCAATTATCGGTGAAAAGTCATTTGGGAAAACATAAGTTTTGGTATATTTTGGATTCTTTTTTCCGCCAGCCCTTATATTCCCTGGACACATATAACAAGTAGGGTCAAAAGGAAGTCTTTTTTCTTTTTTAATTTCTTCCTGTTTACCCTGCCATGGGCGTTTTGTTCTTTGAGGAGATACAAGAACCCATTCATCTGTAAGAGGGTTATATCTGCGGTGAGGTTGGGAGGAAAAAAGATCAATTGTCATAAGTTTGTGTTCCTTGAATAGGTGGAAAAGGCACAGATACTAAATCGATATTATACTTTTTTTAATAGACAGAAGCTAATCATCGAATTTTGACTCCATATGATATACTATAGGACTACTATCCCGAAGAGGGATAGTTCGTTCTTTAACATTTTCGGGGCTTAAGAAGACCGGAATCATTCTTCCTCCAATTGCGGAAGCAAGAATAATTCCGATTAGGAGAAAAGTTGGGTATAAATTAAATTTTGTCAATAACATTAAGAATAGAATTTACGTACCTTAATGTCATGCTGACCAATTTATCAATATTTCATATCATTAATAAGATATTTAATACGATTATTTTATTTTAAAACCTGTGAATGTTGGTGTTGTTTTAAAGCATTTTGAAGCTAAAAATTTCTTAATTTATCTTATTTTTGCGGAATCATATTCAAAATAGTGATTTATGTTCTAACATCTATGAAAAATTCTAAGCTATAGCTAAAAATGATATAACAGGACATAATTCTAATTTTTTATTTATATGTTTTTACTGCTTCAAAATTCAATTTTCGAGTACTTGGTTTTTGTCAAGTACCCCTTTTTTCAAG
This sequence comes from Candidatus Gottesmanbacteria bacterium RBG_16_37_8, assembly GCA_001779055.1. Taxonomy (GTDB): domain Bacteria; phylum Patescibacteriota; class Microgenomatia; order 2-02-FULL-39-11; family 2-02-FULL-39-11; genus 2-02-FULL-39-14. Next base: position 11,788 of record MFJA01000021.1, on the reverse strand, counting down.
AACACTTTCTACGAATTTCAGTTTAAATTGATAGGGTGACATTTTCAGCTTGATTTGAATTCTGTCGTTAAGGTCAAGAAAAATAAAGTAGTTAGTATGTTAGTGATTGAACTGATCGGATAAAAAATCAGAATTAGTTTATTCAACTTTTCTTCATTTATCTTCTTAGTAACCTCCTTTTTCCTGTTTTTATCTCTGTTGAAATCGATTTTCAAGCATGCTTGGAATCGAGGGAGACTCTGGATAAAGCAGGCTCATTGTTTCTGGATTACACCAGTCCAATGAAGACCGCACCTTGAGGATAACTTATTGTCCTTAACGTGCGGTCTTCAACAAAGAAACCTGGAGGAAAAAATGAGAGTAATAACACCTGTAGTGATAATTTTTATAATTCTGTATGTAGTCGGCAATGTTTTAAAAATGCTGGCAATAGCAGAAACGTCAAACAACGAGATCGTTAGAGGGCTTGCTTGGGGGGGAGTCATATTGATAATACTATTTCTTGGTAGCTTTGCTTTAAAGATATGGTTCGACTCAAGAAGTTAAAGAGGAGGTTTTTCATATCTGGTGATAAAGCCTAAAAAAGGTTAAGGCCCCGAAGAGGGTGAATATTTGCGGAATACCGCATTCAAGACCGCGGCGGCTTTACGCATTTATTCACTCCTTTCCCGTTACCATAGTAAGCTGTGATAAGAGGAAAGGGGAGGATAATTATTGTTAAACTAGGTAATTAGATGACAGTAATAGTTTGGAAATTGACAGGTGAATATATAGATTAAAGTCTACACTCACGTTCTATTGCCGGTATACTTTTATTCTCTAACAACTTTTTATAGATATCTGCAAAAAGGTCTGTGGTAGCGATAGGTAATTTGTTTAATGGTTTTTGAACAACGGGTCTTATAGCTTCTAAATTCTTTATAGTAGATATTAATTGGCCAATATTTACACGTAGAGGATTAACCGTTAGTTTTTCAAGTATTTTATCTTGGGCAATTATAGTAGTAAGCATTTCCCATCTTTCAACGTTTGGTTCGATTGCCATCATAAGCGCAAGCATTTTGATTAAGTCTAATTTACGCTTACCCCAAAAGCGAGCTACATCTGTCGTAAATTGATCCTGAGTAAAAAAGATGGGGACAACTCCGATTTTACTGGCATGCAACGCCTCAATTACTGATGGCCTGTTTCCTCCATGAATCCAGAGTGTACTGGCCATAGGGATATATTTAATCAGCGAGCGGTTTGTTTCTATCCATCCAAGATATTTAAAG
>MFJA01000021.1:8337-10507 GCA_001779055.1 Candidatus Gottesmanbacteria bacterium RBG_16_37_8 | reverse complement strand
GAGGATTATCGGGAAGGATGATAGAGAGCTGTTCCTTTTTGGCTAAAAGGTAAAACTTATCGTGGGAAAATGCTTCAGCAACTTGGAAGAAAATTGAAAGTATTTCTCGTGCCTGAAGATAAGTGGAAGAATTTAATCTCATGACATGAATTTTATTTTTTGCCCCTTTTTTCCCAGATAACTTATTAGCAAAGGTAATTTTTGGCGATATCTGAGGAATAATAAGAATATTGTTAACGCTATCTTTTATTGCTCTTCTGATAATTTCTTTTTTATTTTGAAAAGACATGTAAAGAATGACAGAATTTCTATTATTTTTCACTGAGTTAATTTTTTCCTGCATAAAAGTGAGACCATCCGGGACTCCATACTTTTTCATACCGGCAATAGCTAGACGTTTTAGATACTCATTGTGACTCAGTACCATATCTTTTGGGACACGTGAAAGATCATCATAAAGCGTGTAGGCGATAAGGGCTATTTTTAGCTTAGGATTTATACCCCGCTGTATAGCAGAGGCTAATGCTCCTGCTTCTGCCTTAGAATCAATAACAGCAAGTTTAGCTTGACAACAAGAAAGAAAGAAGATCCAGTTGGTTTCAATCATAGCCAGAAGACTTAAAAGAAACCGCTCATCTGAAGGGTCTGTTGGTAGATTGGCCTGAAACTCCCCTTTTTTATTAGTCCGAAGATGAGTAGTAAATCCTACTTCATCTAAGTATTTAGCAGGATATTTATCAGCTTTTGTTGAGAAGTTATCAAGTTGTGGGGAAAAGATTGCCCCGGAGTATCCTATTTTTGTAAGAATATCAAAAGCTTCTCCTTGTTTAATTCCATGTCCTCCTCTTTGAAGAAAAGCGATAGCCTCATATGAATAATGATTAGGTAGTCGTCCATGTTGAATAACAGTATATTCATTACCCTCTCTTTTTATTTCAATTAATAATTTATTTGAGTTTAGAGGTTTTAAATATCCTTTGATAAAAAGTCCTTGTTGATTTTTTTTTGCCAGACATAAAAATCGTCTCGAAGATTTGTCAACCGTATTCGGAATCAGGTCCGAGTGATAGTTTTTCCAACCTAAATAGCCATTTATAAGATCGACCTCTTGGTTAACTCTTTTTTCTTTTTCTAGTTTATTAAATAATTCCAACAGATTTTTATTAATGCTATTTTTTTTAAGAGGTCTCATTATATTGAAAGTATATACTTTACGGAAATCTTTTAAAGGATTCTGCTTAAGTGTTGAATTGTTGTTGAAGCATATTTAAATCGGCTGGAATTGCATCAGTATAAAAAGGAAGAAAATCAGGATATTTCTCACCAATCCACCCTCTGACATCCTCTGAGGAAGCTCCATCACGGATTAGTAGTAATAGATTAAGCAATTCTTCAGCATGCATGTACTTGATAAGTTGTAATGCTTTACCCATCTCAGATTTGTGGTTTAGAGCGTAGTCAATTCGTTCAACTGCTAGTTCAACAGACGGATGAAAGACGATAGGCAGCACTGCTTGGTCTGGAGGAATGCCACTTTCCTCATAGGCACGAGCTACCATGAATAAATCTCCAGCACGTTCACGGGCTGTTTCCATCATCACTGCAATATCATCACGTGCTGCTCCATTGCCTTTGTGCGAACAGATTTTTTGAATTTTCTCTTCTTCATCTTGAGTAATAGTATCCGGACCTAAACTTATAAGAGGAGTTTCAGACCTTACCGCATCCAAAATATTACCAATGGTTGAAGTTGAGACAACTGTATCTACAGCTGCATTAATTTTAGCAATGTCTCTTCGCATTCCCATGATAATAATGTTTGACGGCAACTGACTTTCTATAGTTGATAGTATAGATATTAATTCAGGTGGCATGCTAGAAAAGTCGGTTTCGCTATCAAGCAGAGTAATTTGTTCTTCTGTAAGTTGTGATTTCTTAAGATTGAGGATACGTCCGACCTCTGCGAGGTAGCGAGCACGTTGTTTGAAACCGGTGAAAATAAACACAGACTCAGGCATGTTTTGTGCTGTTTGTATCATTAATTCAATTGCTTCATCAGCAAAGAGGTTGTAGCTAGTCCCTAGTTGAAACGCAACAATACTTGTCTGTTGGCTATCCTCAGAGTTATTAATATTAGATATTAAATCAGGAGAAACATTAGTACTTTGTT
>MFJA01000021.1:2023-8323 GCA_001779055.1 Candidatus Gottesmanbacteria bacterium RBG_16_37_8 | reverse complement strand
TAAGCGTTGGCGAGCTGATTTTCCATGATATAACTTGTCCGGTGTTCTTCCTAAAAAAGCAAGTGGTATAGCTACAACTGATGAAGTGCCATATTGTGTTGGTATTTGTGCTGAGAGTCCATCAGTAGTATAGAGCACAATGCCGTCATTAAACGAAGCTAACATTTTATCATGCATAAATTCTACAGCGTCGGGAGCCTCAGGAAGATGACCTAAATCTTTCATAATATTTGGACCATCAATGACCGCTTGATAGGCATGATCCATGACTTGGTCGATAAGTGCTCCTTGTTTTGCTTCACCAAATAGAGTTCGACGGTTAAAGCTACTATACGCTTTAGTTACTACACGTAAATCAATACCCATCATTTTAGCAAGTAAACTTAAGTAACTTGCTTCAGGTTTTGTATCTGAATAGACAATGAGTCCCCGTTGGGCATTTTCCATAACCTCATGGATCAGATGTGGATTAGTAGCTAGAACAGCTAACATTTTCTTTGAACTATCGGAGAGTCTGCCAATCCCATAACCTACTTCTGGCGCATAACACCATGCTCGAAATCCATCATGAGGGAGATTGTATCTGTTAACTCCGTGTCTTATACGAGAGACAGCATCAGGAGTAGGTACAAAATAAGCAGTGAAATCATCAGGACTCATAGCTAAGCTACCAGGGAGTTCTGGGGTGTCTCCCAATGCCTGCTGGGCAATATCAAATACTACCTTGGCATGTCCTAATCGTTGGGAGAGGGCGACAATTTTTGGACGATCATTTGATTGAAATGTATTAAATCTTTCTCCTATGGCGATGGGAATACTTTCTGTTAGTGCTCCTGTGAATTCCTGAGTTAAGTAACCTTCATTTGGAATTACAAACACTTGATGTCGGAAAGGAACAGTACCATTTTTAATTCGTTCTCGTAAACCCTCATTATTAAGAACAGAAGGAATAGTAAAGCCGGTATGTTCTTCTTCAATATATACTGAAAGTGATCTATCCTGTTCGTTTCCGAGGTTAAACTTTCCTGAAAAATCAGCTGTTCCCCCATACATAGATGAAGGGTTCATATCCGGGTGGATATTAAAGAAAGTGACATGTTGATCTCCTCTCATAGAATCAAATGTCGATTCTGCGGTTCGATCGAGTTCTCTCAGATTAATCTCAGGATAATCTTGGTTTTGAATTTCGAATGCGAGCGAGTATGGTATTTGGTATGTATCACCGTTTGCTATGCCATATTTTACCGTTGCTTTAATGGATGGTTTTAAAGTTACCTTTTCAGTAAGATTTCCGATGTCATCAATTGAGAACTCTGTACGGATCGGAGGAAAGTGAGGAGGAAATTTCACCTCTAGTGTAGGATTTCCATCTGTGTTTGAAGGTATAACAGTGGTTTCGAAAGGTGGATTCCAGGAAATTCTTAAAGCGCCTTGTGTATACAGCTCTGTTTCTTTTGGTAGAGTCATATTGAAACTAATAAGCAAAAGGCGTTTGAATAAAGAATATCATACTTTATCATACAAGTATAGGAGTGTCAATTTTGTATTGTCAAGTATGATATAGTATGAAAAATATGAGAGACAAAAAAAATTCAATATTTGAGCTGTTAAATCAATATTATTGGTTGATTCCAAGTAGTGAATTAATGAAATATGCTAAGTTGTTTCAAACCGAATTGATTGCTGCTCTTCATAACCAGATTTCATCCTTACCGACGATACTTAATCCCATTTTCAAAATGAAGGCTAAACCGGGATTTGGGGTAGCAGTAGCGGTGGGAGGGACAAACGGGTATGTGTCAGCTTTTAGAGTATCAAAGTCAGGAGTGATTACTTTTTTAAACAGGAAAATATTTTCATTACCGGAACAGACAACGAAAGAGAGACTATTTAAGCTGATTACAGAAAACATATTTAAGGTAACCAACGATAGAAGAGAAAAATTTCCGATAGGAATTGGTTTTGCTTATCCTCTTAAACCCCTTCTTCACCACGGATTTATTGACGGTGAACTATTGTTTATGTCCAAAGGCAGAAATATTAATGGTTTGATTGGAGAAAAAGTCGGACAGGAATATCATAGATATTTAATAAAAGAATACGGGATGGATACGACTGTTTCTGTTGCCAATGATGCTATTTGTCTGCTTTTGGGTGGCGATGGGGCGGAGGTGGCAGGAGTAGTGGGGACAGGACTTAATTTTGCCTATTGGGAGAAAAGATCAAATATTGCTCCTTTGAAACTAAATACACTGTCCGGGTTTGGGCAAAATGAAGTGGCAATTAATATTGAATCAAAGAATTTTAACAAAATTCCGGGAACAAAATTAAGGGAAATTGTTGATAAACAAAGTGATGATCCGGGATATTCTTTGGCAGAAAAAGAGGCGGCCGGAGCTTATATATATCAGATTTTTAATACCGGGAAAGATAAGATAATCGGGAAAAAATTTCCCGATTTGACTTCAACTGATCAGTTAAACGACATAATTACAGGAGCATTTAATTTTCCCGAAAATATTTCTGAGAGACAACAAGAGAAAGCTTATCTTTTTGCGGAAAGGATTTTTCACAGGAGTGCGCAAATTGTGGCTATTGAACTTTGCGGGATACTCATGAAACTTAATAAAACCTCAGGAGTTGTCCCGATTATCATTGAAGGGGGGATTTTCTGGCATGCGAGGAATTATCCGGCTCTGGTTAATCTTTATGTAAACATGATTCTGCCTGAAGTTATTCCTTCTTTTGCCAGACTGTTCGGATCATCAAGGCGCGGGATTGCCATCCTGGCCAGGGGTGTGTAGGATAGATATATATGGTACATCCGGAAGCGCCTCCCGGCGGAGATAAAAGAAATTTACTGGAAATGCTTAAAGACGTTTTGAGAAGGATTTTTAAAGATAAGCAGAGAGAGAAAAAAAGAAGAGAGGGAGAGAAGAAAAAAAAGGAGGAGGAAAAAAAACAGGAAGAACAGGAAAATAGGGAAAAGAAAAATGAGGAGATAAAAGCACGACGACAAAAAGAAAAAGAGGAAAAAGAGGAGAGGGAGACAGAGAAAGCCTACCATGAAAGACGATCAGCCCAGGAACGGGTAGAAGAGGAAGATTTAAATAAGGCTAGAGAAGCAATTCATCATAAACAAACGGGAAAGGTTAAAGAACAGGTTCAGAAGGTTATTGATCAACCGGAACCTGAAGTTGGTGCGAAATATTCCGGATACGAAAAAGCCTATTATCTTTTTTCGGAAAAATTCCGGAGCGATCCCAGATTAATCAATGGTTTGCAAAGACTGATTGAAGAGAATCAGAGAGTTGCTTTGGTAGTTGAGACTTTGACTGAAAAGGATTCCAAGGTACATGAGGATCCGAGTGCACTTCTGGTAGCAGGAAAACTTCTTTATATTCATACACCAGCCGATCAGAAGTTTGTAATTGAAGAGATTATTTCAGCGATAAATCAGCGAGTGAAAGCATTAATTCCCATTAAGGCTGATGAAATAAGGCAAATGCATCTGTTGCAGCGTCAAACAATAACTCCAGATCATGCCAGAAATTTAGAATTAAATGAAATTGCCAGTCAAATAGATCCGTATATTACTCCTGAACAAGCTGAAACGTTAAAAAATTGGGATACTCATCAACAGGCAATCGATGAAATTATGACTACTCCCGGACTTGAAGGTGAAATATTTCCTGTTGATGTAGCACCATTACCCGGGACATTACCTGAAGCAGCTTTGAGGAATATTGATAAAGAATGGGAAAAAGTTGCTCAAGCGCAAAGAGCTGAAAAACAGTTATCGGAAACTGAGATAGATGATGTCAGGAGAGGAATTCTTAAGACAGAATCAAGTTCTTTCCCGAAGGATGTTTTTCCCGGAACAGAAGAATACATGCGGGAGGTAAAGGCAATTTATAAGCATACTGAAGGCAGATTAGATGAATTAGCAGAGATGGCCAGATTGAGGCTAAGAAGTGAAATAACATCAGTAAAAGAAGGAATTAATGATCCGGAAGAATTTCTTTTCCGGATGTCAGAGCGGCCGGGAATATTTGGAGAATTATTAATGAGAAGCCCAGCAATGTATAAACTTTTTATTGGGACAAGTAAAGAATCATATCAGTTCAGAAACCAGGTATTTTTAAGAATTCACGGAGCAGTACTTACCCAGAAAAGAGAGTCATCAAATGAGAATTTCAGCCTTTATGAAAGATCGGATTTTACTTCATTTATCAGTTTACTGCGTAGAGGTCTGTCAGACATTATAGTTCCTGATACAGGAAAAAGTGTCGGTCAGACTTGGGCTGATTGGTATACCAGTTTATCAACGACAATCAGGCTCTCCAGAGATATTGATTTTTGGGCATCCCAACCGGCTGCCTCAATTGATAATTTCAATAAATCTCTGGCCATGTTCCAAAATGAATATTCAGTTCAGGCAATGACCATGCCGGCTGTTGGACAAGCCTACCGGGCTTATGAGGATGCATTAATGACAATTAGGGATGCAAATGACGGTTATCTTCCGCCGTCTTTAATTGAATACGATTCTGTCCATAATACGATTTACTGGGACCAGTGGGCACAGGATATCCTGGTAAATAAAATGGTTCCTCAAGGAGTTATCCGTGATTCAAAAAGGGATTTTGAGAGGATGGGAGGATTACCTCTGGTTAATCCTGACGGGGTGACAGTTGAATTAGGAGACAAGATTACCGATGAAGATCTCAAGAAAGATCCGGAAAAACTGGAGCTTCAGATGTATATGACTTTGGCCAAAGGATTCGGGATGGCCTCGATGCGTTTCCTGGAAATTGTAGCCAATTCCAAAATACCAGGTCCATATGGAGAGTCGGGTAATCAGGCTCTGGGATTTCATAGTCCTGTTTATGAAGGGGCAGCGTTAGCTCTGAATTATTGGAACTTATTTATTAAAAAATGGACCGCTGGAGCTTATAAATATTTTTATGTGATGAATACAATATTACCGAAAGAGAAACGGTTGCCGGTTGATTCCAAAGGAGCAGAAAAAGCTTATCAGGCATACCTGGATGGAACTTTTGATGAGAAGTACGGAGAGGAAGCCAGAAGAATGATGGATATACTAAATTTTGACCGGTCAACAGGAGCTTTTTCCGAGTTTACTCCCTGGAGATATTTTGATGATACTTTAGGATGGACTGATCGGCAGAGACAACTGATGGGCGGACCAACGAGGGTAATTTTTGCCGGCAGATTTGCCGAGGAGAAAGTAAAGGCACACTATGTAGAAGATCATTTTAAAAGAGAATTTGCTGAAGTGAAAAGAAGTAATCGTCAGCCTGACTCCGGTCCCGAATTTGAAGCCTTATGGCAGAATGAAGGTAAAGGAATATATACAAATAAAATAGACGAGGAATGGAAACATTTAAAACATGAAAATAAAGAGATTGACAAGCTAATTGAAAATTATAAAAAAGCATTTATTTCCCGGGTATGGATAGAGACAGCTTTGAGGAGTCCGCAGACAGTTGCTCATGTCATCGATGTAGGAATGCCGATTGCGGGTTATGAGGACAACAGGTACAAGAAAAACAGAAAACTGCACAGTTTGATTGTCGAGCAGGTACTGGGAATTACTCCTGAAGATATTGAGATAGGTACAGTTGAGGAAGGAGAGGGAAGATATAAGATTAATGCGGCTAAATTTGCTTCACCTACTGAAGAACAGAGGAAAAAACTGAAGGAAGTTTTTGACCTTGAGGGAGATATGATGTCAGTTCGGGAAGCAGCAATGTCTGAAAACAGGGAGTTAAATGAGGAAGATTTTAATATTATCCAAAATGATGTCAGACGGGAACACGCTAAAAAATATTGGAACATAGTTAAACAATTCATTATTGGAAGTGCGGATGCCGATCATAATCAAATTTTTCAAGATTTGGGGATAGAACTTCATTGGGATGATTATGATATTGACTGGGATAAGATCAAAAATGTTGAGAATACTTTAGCCAAATATCATCATGAAACAACACTTCCGGCCCAATGGGGAACGGAGCTTAAAACAGTACCGAAAGCTTTTGATCATAAATTCATTGATAAAGAATGGGAATGGGTGGTGGCAACAGATGACACTGCTTTTCGACAAATGGATTTACTTAATCTGGGATCAAGGCAATGGGTAAGGCGGGGCGGAGATGTGGCTGCCCATTTTCAAGGATCACAATTAGTCGCTTCATATTTGCAAGATGAATTAACTCCAAATCCCGATCCGAATAAATTAGCAGAAGCATTAATGAAAATACGGCAGGCTTATCA
>MFJA01000021.1:1502-2008 GCA_001779055.1 Candidatus Gottesmanbacteria bacterium RBG_16_37_8 | reverse complement strand
TATAAATGTGGGTTATAAGGTGGCCGGAGCTCTAACCAAAATTACCGGGTCATTATCTGCATGAGACTATAAAAGATTAAAGTCAACTGCTCAGGATATATGGGGAACAAGGAGAAATGTGGCTGCCTGGACAGCTAACGGTAGGAGAGCTTTTTTGGATGCAATTGAACATATGGATGTTATTCCGCCGCATGCTCATTTTGAACAATGGGCTCAAGGACCCGGTATTAAGGATGTGAAATACATGAATATTCATGATATGAGAAATCAAATTCATGCCAATAATGCTGATGTGTGGCTGGAAATTCTTCTATTAGGGGTGGCGTTGGCAACAGCAATTACTATATACCGGGCATTTACGGCTAAAAGTGAGGAGGATGAAGGGGGAGGCGGACATTAAGCAGAAGATTGACCACCTGAGCGTTTAGGACCGCCGCCGAATAGTCCTTTAAGAGGACCGGGAAGATTTTGCATGGTTGACTGCAGATAATAGAACTGGCTGGCAG
>MFJA01000021.1:0-1489 GCA_001779055.1 Candidatus Gottesmanbacteria bacterium RBG_16_37_8 | reverse complement strand
TTGGGTAGCTCCTGTTAATGGAGCAAAGGCTGTACCGGCAGTGATGGGAAGAACAGGTTTGGGATGAAACTGCTTTTTAACAGTGGCAATTAGGGTTGGAGCTAAGAAAAGCACACCCAGGCCTAAAAAGGCAGTAAAGGAACCTTTGCCGGGTACACCGATAAATGGAGGGCTGAAGAGATTACTGGTATCTGTATTTAATTGAGTTAAAAATTCAGCAAACATCAAAACAGCAACGGTGGTGGGAAAGACAATCAGATTAGCGATGATATTTAACATCCAATTGGAGAAGGCTGATTTGCCCGGTATTGCTTCAAGAAGAAGCTGAAGCGGACCTAAAACAACAGCAATAATAAGCTGGATATAAGAATTAAGAAGTAAAAGGAAAATTCTGATAAAAGTAAATAATAAACCCAGGGAGAGTATGAGGATAAATAGACCTCCGATTGCACCAGCACCAATTAAGACTGCCCACCAACCGGCACTTAGTATTGCAGCTATAATTCCGACAGCCATACCACTGCCTAGATAGGCAGTAAAGTTTCTTTTGAAAAAATCATCGACAGTACTAAAACCTGCGGAGAAGATGGTTTTGAGAAGATCGCCGAAATCAGCGGTTAAAAAGTATGTTTGCATGTCGGCAACTTGTATTGCCGTCTTATTAAAACCGCCGGCCAGTATATTGATGACAACAGCCATGACCAGGTACATCAGATCAACCATGAAACCGACGATCGGGTAAGAGAGAGTGATTAGAATAAGAGTAATGACGATTTTAGGAATTGCTGCCTGGACGGAAATAACAGTTTTTGGATCAATTTTCATACGGAAGATGACCATAAAACCGATAGCGATCATAATGATAATAATTACAGAGTAAGCAATATTGCGGGAAGCTTTCCAGAGGGGCAGTAATGGAGAGAGGCCGGCAAAACCAATGCCCTGGGCATAGGCAGGTTTGGCTAAGATACCGGAGTTTTCCAAGACATCATAGGCGTAATAAATGCCCGATGCCGGAGGATGGGCAAAAATGGAACCGATAGCGTAAGCAACTGCTCCTAAGGCTGTTGATTTTTCTTCACACTTTTTAGGATTAACACAGATAACTGCACCAGCGATAACTTTAGTTGTAACAGCGAAGTCTCTGGTTGTTACAGGTATGTCAAAAACTTGGGCAGCCTGATCCTGTTTTGCTTTAGCATCAGCATCACTTTCCTGTTGATTTAGACTGTTGATATCGGTGTTATAAAAAATATCCTGGGGATTGGCTGATAAAACAGGGTGAAATTTAACAAAAATGAAAAAGAGAATTAGTGCGAATGAAAATAAGAAGATTTTGCCGGGCAGTTTCAACATGTATATTAATTATTCCTGTATTAAAGATAAGTGTCAAGTTCAGATAAAATTTTTAACCCGTGTAAAGGGAACTCTCAATTTACACGGCACTTTGACATCTCAATTTTCCTGAACTGAATTTTAGTATGCTCAC
>MFJA01000020.1:1697-5122 GCA_001779055.1 Candidatus Gottesmanbacteria bacterium RBG_16_37_8 | reverse complement strand
TCAATCTGCACCGACTTCAATTCCTTTCAATCCCAATAACTGGACAATCGAAGTTCTCAACGGATCTGGAATTGGCGGTGTTGCCGGAAAGGCAGCCGATCAGTTTAAAACTCTTGGCTACCAGGTGATTAAGACCGGTAACGCCGATAAATCTGATTACCAAAATACCCAAATTTACCTCTCAGCGTCTCTTACACCTTTCTCTGATCAGATATTACAAAGTATCAAAACAGTTTATCCCAACGCTACTCTTTCAGGCAATCTTTCAACTTCTTCCCCGTCAGCCAGAATTATCATCGGCAAGTGATTTGATATTGAACTTGCCTCCCCTGGATTTGATTTCTTCACTTATTTCCTCCACACCTACCCCGGCATCCGGCCCGACCACTGACCAGGTTATCCGCCACGGTGCCTGGTGGAATGCCTCCGGCGTGGAACAACCGTTTACGTTCTGATATATCCTAAAAATACTTATTTTGGAGATATCAAATGCCCGAAATTTGACAATTTCGTGTATTTATAATACATTTGATTTATAATCATGAAACTCATTCCCAGAATTTATGACAATTTGGGTAAATTATTGAGAGAAAATAAAGTTATTGTTATTTATGGTCCAAGACGTGTCGGCAAAACAACACTGTTAAATAATTTTCTTAAAAAAACTTTACTGAAATACGCATTCCACACCGGCGATGAAATATCAGTCCGGGAGGCTTTGACTTCTGAAAGTATTGATACGATCAAAAATTTTATTTCCGGATCAGAACTGATAGTGATAGATGAAGCCCAAAGAATTCCTGATATAGGCCTGGGATTGAAATTAATAGTAGATCATTTTCCCGGAATAAAAGTATTAATATCAGGTTCCGCTTCATTGTCATTATCCTATAAAATAGGAGAACCTCTGGCCGGCAGGAAATTCGATTATACTCTCTATCCGGTTTCGCAATTGGAACTGGCTACCGAAGAGTCAAAGTTTAATCTGGCAAGGTCAAAAGAGAAATTTCTTATTTTCGGCTCATATCCGGAAATAATTACAGCTTCCTCAGATACCGAAAAAGAGAAAATCTTAAGGGAAATAATAAATTCTTTTCTGTTTAAAGATATATTGGAATTGGAAAAAGTTAAGGCATCAAACTTACTGATTAATCTTTTAAGGCTCATTGCTTTTCAAATCGGATCTGAAGTTTCCCTGACGGAACTCGGGAATAATTTAGGTCTGAATAATCGGACAGTTGCCAGATACCTCAATTTATTTGAACAGGCTTTTATTCTTTATAATCTGAGAGGTTTTTCCAGAAATTTAAGAAGCGAAATTACCAAAAAAAGTAAATATTACTTTTTAGATAACGGTATTAGAAATGCTGTCATTGAAAATTTTAACAGTCTTGAGAAAAGAAATGATGCCGGTCAGTTGTGGGAAAACTTTTTGGCAGTTGAGAGATTAAAAAAACAGGAATATGCCGGAATCGGATCAAAATACAATAATTATTTTTGGCGGACCTGGGATGGAAAAGAAATCGATTGGGTGGAAATGAGACAAGGAAAGCTATTGGGGTATGAATTCAAATGGGGAAAAGAGAGAAGTATTAAATCTAAAATAACATGGCTGGAAACTTACAGCGAAGCGGAATTTAAGACTGTAAATCAGGAAAATTATTTAGATTTTATCTCTTAACAAACCATAGACAATCGAGGAAATGGTGTAGAGCAACCCTTCACTTTCTAGGGATGACACGATCCTCAAACCTGCACACCCTGCACACCCCCCCGGGTGTGCTCTTCTAGACACCTCCGGTTAGTCTAAAGCCAAGTTTCTATCATATTATTGTCTAACTTCTTTTTTTTAATATAATCATAAGAAGAATATATGTCTAAAAAGTTTCTGATTCTTTTTTTCTTTATCTCAATTCTGGTAAGTTTCTTTCTCTACGGTAATATTCTCAATGGAGATTTTGTCTATGATGATTATTTTTATTTTAGAAGGGAAGAGCTCCGGTCCTCCGAATACCTCCCCAAGATCTGGCTTGAGCCTTATTTACCGCAAAACATAATAACAGGCGGAGGCTTCTACCGCCCCCTTTGGCTAGCCTCCCTAATGGCCAACTTTATACTTTTCGGTGAAAATCCTCTCAGTTTCCATATCGTCAATACCGTCCTTTATGCTTTAGTGGTATTTTTCATCCTAGTACTAACCTACCAGCTATTCCAAAATCGGATTCTGGCTGTTTTTTCCTCGCTTTTTTTTGCCTTTATGCCCATCCATAGCGAAGTTGTGGCCAATATTAAGTCAAGAGATGAGCTTCTTTCTCTTCTCCTTACTCTCGTTTCCTTCGTAATTTTTATCAAAGCCGTCAAAACATATTCTCCTAATATAAAACTGGTAATTATCAGCGCTGTTTTCTTTTTCTTTGCTCTTCTCTCCAAAGAAAGCGTTATTCTTGCTCCCTTTCTTTTTATTGCCATTTACCAAATTAAATTCAAGCCTTCTTTCTCAAAACTTCTCAAGGTGGCTGCTCCCTTTGTTCTTAATTACACCCTCTATTTCCCTTTAAGATTGAAGGCGCTCGGCCAGTATGCCTTGGTCAAAGACAAATCCTATTACATCTTTAATCCTATCTTAGAAGCTTCATTCTGGGAAAAAATATTTACGCCTTTCAAAATTGCTTTTATTTATATAAGCAAGTCCTTCATCCCCTATAACCTCACTTCAAGTTATGAATTCAATTCTGTTTCTCTTGTCGCCAACCCCCTTCTTTCTTTTGCCTCGCTTGCCGGAATGGTCTTCCTTGCACTTCTCTTCTTACTTATTTTTATCAAAAAGAAAGAGTTGGCAATTCCTAAAATAGCAGCCCTTATTTTCCTTATCCCCTACGTACTTATTTCCAAATTTGTTTTTCCCAAAGGAGCCATGATGGGCGAAAGACTTATCTTTTTCCCCAGTCTTGGACTGGCCATCATCGCTGGCTGGATTTTTTACTTGCTGTTTAACAGATCTAAAAAGTTATCTTTGTTAATATTTCTTATAGTTTTGATCTGTTATTCAGCTGTTACTTTACCCCGCAACCTCACCTGGAAAAACCCCCGGACTTTTTTTGAAACCATGATAAAGACTTCACCCAAAAGCGTTCAGGGTTATTCCGCTTATGCCAGGGGTCTTTTTACTCAAGGCCGGCTCTCAACAGCCAAAAAATATGCAGAAAAAGGTTATGAAATCTATGACAGGCATCCTCCCCTTCTTGAAATCTACGGTAAGCTCTCTTACATCGAACAAATCTACGACAAGGCAAATTTTCTTTTTAAAAAATGCCTTGAAGCCGAAAATATCAATTTCCAATGCAACCTTTTCTATGCCCAGACTCTATCAAAGCTTGGCCAATATGACGAAAGCATAAAACACATATCAATCCAACTAAAAAACC
>MFJA01000020.1:0-1679 GCA_001779055.1 Candidatus Gottesmanbacteria bacterium RBG_16_37_8 | reverse complement strand
GCAGTCAATTTGTATAAAACCGGCCGGCAAAAAGAAGCTTTAACAAATTATATCTGGGACAAAAGTCTCAACGAAGATACCCGCCAAAAAGTCCTGGAGGAATTTTAAACTATCAGCTTGTAAAATTTTCTTAACCTGTATAAGATGAATATAAATCTTATGCCCGAAAAAAATAAGACGAACCAATCTGATCAATCATTGCCAAATTCTGCGCCTTCTTCTAATATTGACCTGCCAATTCAATCTTCCTCCACCAACATTCTCAAAAGCCTGCGCCTTCACCCTGTTATTCTAGCTCTGATAATAATTCTCGTAATTGGTGTCTCAACTCTGGCCGTCTATTTCTTCATCAAGTACCGGAATACCCAGAAATATGTTACCAATCCCCAGCTCTTTGCTGTCGAAGAGAATAATAAGATTTTGGAGAAAATCGGCAAGATGATGGAACTGCCTGACGAAATGCCAACCATTGCCACCATTTCCGATAAGGAAAAATTAAAAGATCAGCCCTTTTTTGCCAAAGCCAAAAATGGGGATAAAGTCATCATCTACACCACTGCCAGAAAGGCCATTCTCTATGATCCGCTGTCTAATAAAATACTCGATGTTGCCCCTCTGACTGTTTCCTCAGCTTCAGCAACTCCCATCCCGGAAGTTACAGAAACCAAAGTCCTCCTTTATAACGGAACTGCAACTGTCGGACTGACTAAAAAATATGAATCTGCTCTAAAAGAAAAAATACCCTCAGCGATTGTTGTAGGAAGAGAAAACGCCGCTAAACAGGATTATTCCAAAACAATCCTGGTTGATGTCAAAGGCAATCAAACAACTGTTGCCGAAAATCTGGCCAAACTTCTCAACATAACAACGGCCGCTCTTCCTTCTGGTGAAACAGCCACCGATTCCTCCGATTTCCTGATCATCCTCGGCTCCGACTCCACCGGAAAATAATCATTTTCTGTCAAGTCTGTCAAGGTCGGTCCTAGACAGAAGTCTCCTATTCTAAAACCATCCATACTTGACAAATATTATTTAAATGCTAAAATTATAGTATATTTTAATTTTAGTAATGCTTAAATTATGACCAAATTAAAATTTATTCCCAGATTATTGCAGCAACAAATCAAAAAATATTTAAAAAGGCCGGAAATTTTAGCCATCCTCGGTCCAAGAAGAAGTGGAAAAACGACACTCCTTTCGCATTTTCGTGATAATCTCGCCGATTGCCGAATGGTCAGCTTTGAAAACCAGGTGATTCTTGATCTTTTTGATCTGGAAATTGACAGTTTTGCCAAACGTTATCTGAATGACTCAAAAACATTGATTATCGATGAATTCCAGCATGCCAAACGGGGAGGCAAAAATCTTAAATATCTTTATGATTTATTCCCAGGGAATAAAATTATTGTTTCCGGTTCTTCAAGTCCCGACCTGACTATCAAAGCATTACGTTTTTTAACCGGCCGCTGCCTTCTGTTTACTCTCCTGCCCTTCAGCTTTCACGAATTTATTTCTACCAAACCTTTTTTCCCAACCGAAAAAGAATTAATGAATTATTTTGCCGAGTATGTCACTTTTGGCGGCTATCCCGAAGTCGTCTTGGAAAATGACTCTGAAATAAAAAAAATCCTGCTCCAGAATATCTATAGTCTTTTTTTTACCAGGGAAGTAAAAGATTT
>MFJA01000019.1:6793-7002 GCA_001779055.1 Candidatus Gottesmanbacteria bacterium RBG_16_37_8 | reverse complement strand
TGACTTCCAGGGTTTAGGCAAAATCGGGCTTCATTTCCTAAGACAGGCAGCTGACTCTAGCGGTCTTCCTGTCATAACTGAAGTATTAGACATCAGGGATATCGAGATCATCAGCAGGTATACTGATATTTTTCAGGTTGGTACCCGTAATATGCAGAACTATCCTCTGTTAAGAGAATTAGGACGGCAAAAAAAGCCGGTTCTCTTAA
>MFJA01000019.1:359-6602 GCA_001779055.1 Candidatus Gottesmanbacteria bacterium RBG_16_37_8 | reverse complement strand
AGTCACGGCACCGGACGTGCCAGCCTGGTTAGAGCTATGAGCCGGGCTGCCATTGCTGCCGGAGCTGACGGCCTTTTAATAGAAGCCCATACCGATCCCGGCAATTCCATATCTGACAGGGAACAGGCTATATCGATACAGGAATTGGAAAAATTGATAAAAGAAGTAAAGCTGGTTGCCCATGCGGTCAACCGGCATTAAATATATGGCAAAAACGATATTATTTTTAGGAAAATTAGGATCCAACAGTCATCTGTCAGCCGACAAAATTAAAAAAGCCGGAGATATTCTATTGGGGAAAAATTCATTGGAAGAGATTTTTAGTCTGGTATCACATAATGAAAAGTATTCTGCCGTTGTCCCGCTGGAAAATACTTTGACCGGAAGCATAAATCTGACGTTTGACCTTTTTAGAACTAAAAAAGTGCAGATAATAAGCGAATTGATCTTAAAAATCAATCATTGTCTGATTGCCAAAAAAAATAATCCTTTGAAGACATTTAAATTTTGCCTGTCACATCCAGAAGTTTTTAAGCAATGTTCGCGATTTATTAAGAAAAATCTGAAGCTTTCCCCCTTACTGGTTTCTGATACGGCGACAGCCGCGCAAAATTTATTAAAGTTTGATGAAAACTTCTGCGCTTTAGCTAACAAATATGCTGCCGGGATAAACGGGCTAAGTATAATAAAAGAACATTTGGAAGACGATCCGTCGAATTACACCAGGTTTGTAGTTATCGGTAAGAAATCAAATTTAAAAGGCAATAAGATATCCATAATTTTTTCTTTAATTCACCAACCGGGCAGTTTGGTAAAAGCATTACTGCCTGTTGCCGGCAATCATCTTAACCTGACTAAAATCGAATCCCGCCCGATTATCGGCCGCCCCTGGGAATATCTTTTTTTCGTCGATTTGGAAATCGGAAAAAATCAGAAAGGATTCATAAATAGTTTTCAGGAGATGAAAAGAAAAACAAAATTTATCAAAATATTAGGCCAATATGATAAAGGAGTGATAATCAATGATTGATATTTTAAGACGAAAAATCAATAGGATAGACGAACAGCTTATCCGTCTGCTGGGGAAAAGAATGTCCATAACAGGAAAAATAAAAAAAACGAAAATTAAAAAGGGCCGCCCGATTGCCGATATACCAAGGGAAAAAGATTTATTGAAATTCTGGCAAAAAATAGGCAGAAGAGAGAAATTGCATACTCAATTTATTCTTAATTTGTTTAATCTGATTATTAATGAATCAAAAAGAGTTCAAAATGAAAAATAAAATAAAAATTATTCAGACAGTAATAAAACCAACACTTGAGAAAAGCTTATATTTGATTGGTTCTGATTTACTTGGTTTATTACCGGATATTTTAAAGGAAAGAAAAATTACAGTCGGAGGAATATTTTTGATTGTCGATAAAACAGTCAATAGTTTATATGGTCAAAAGTTGAGAATAGTATTAAATAAAATAAGCGACAATTTATCAGTTTCAGAAATAAATCCGGGAGAGAAAAGTAAAAATATTGAAAACCTGCCAAAAATAATTTCTCCATTCTTTAAAACTAAAATCTTTAAGAACTTGTTGATTGTTGCCTTTGGCGGTGGTGTGGTTACCGATATTGCCGGTTTTACGGCTTCAATTTTATTACGCGGAATAAGATGTTGTCTGATACCTACAACACTTCTTGCCCAGACAGACGCTACAATTGGAGGTAAAAACGGAATGGATTATCCTTTAAACGGAAAACTTCTGAAAAATATGATCGGTACTATCAAACAGCCGGATCTGGTATTAACTGACGTCGACTTATTAAAAACACTCTCTGACAAAGAATGGAGAAACGGATTGGCTGAAATAGTTAAATATGCTTTAACCTTTAATAAGCCTGTTTTAGATAATTCCCTAATTAAAAAGATGAAATTAAAAAAAGAACAGAATTTGATTAACCTTATTTATGACTGCCAAAAGATTAAATTAAAGATAGTCGAAAAAGATCCGTTTGACACTCTGCATATCAGGGAAAAGTTAAATCTGGGCCATACGATTGGACATGCTATTGAAAGCTCTCATCATGATAAATTCAGTCACGGTGAAGCTGTTTCTCTGGGACTTGCCTCAATTGCATTTATCAGTCGGAAAATGAATCTTTTGCCTGAACGTAAATTTGATCAAATTATTAAATTGTTAACTGAGTTAGGGTTACCGACAAAAATAAATAAACTTAATTTTCCAGCTGTCTTAAAATCATTGAAATTTGATAAAAAAGCCGGAACGTTTATTTTAATGAAAGATTTCGGACAATTATTGACGGGACAAATCGTACCTGAATTACTTGTTATAAAAGCGCTTAAGCAAATATCATCATGAAAATATTAGTTATTAACGGTCCAAATCTAAACTTGCTTGGCCGGAGGGATCCTGCAAAGTATGGCAGGACGACTTTGAATCAAATAAACAGACAGCTGAAGAAAATTGCTGAAAAGAAAAATATTGAACTGGAATTTTATTTTTCTAATCATGAAGGCCAGCTAATAGATTTTTTACAAATGAATTCAAGGCAGGCTGTTGGAATTCTGATTAATCCCGGAGCATTAACGCATTACGGTTATTCTTTAAGGGATGCTTTGGAAGATTGCCAATTGCCCATTGCTGAGGTTCATTTAACCGATATTGATAAAAGGGAGCCTTTCAGAAAAATCAATGTATTAAAAAGTATATCAATAATTAAAATTCAGGGCCAAAAAGAAAACAGCTATTACCGGGCATTAAACCTTTTAATTAAATTATTACTTATAAAAAGCTAAGATGATGGTAAAAATATTTCCATCCGTTATAAACGGCACAATTACTGCACCTCCATCAAAAAGCCTCTCCCATCGTGCTTTGATTGCGGCAGTTTTATGTAAAAAAATTACCAGAATTACTAATCTCTCTAATTGTCATGATGTTCTTCTAACCATCAGGGCCATCAGGAAATTGGGAGGCAAAATTCAACTCAAGAATAATAAAGCATTTGTTTGTCAGAATAATCTTTTAACACAAGGAAAAAAACCAATAAAAATTAATTGCGGAAATTCAGGTACGACAGCCCGGATAATTACTGCTCTGGCTGCTATCTGTAATAAAGAAGTTGTAATTGACGGTGATCACCGTTTACAGGAAAGACCTATGGCACCGCTTATTTCTGCTTTGAAAAAAATGGGGGCTGCAATTTATGAGTTAAAAACTAAAAATCATCTGCCTCTTAAAATTATGCCATCTACGCTTAGAAACAGGCATTTGATTGTAGATATAAATCAGTCTTCCCAATTTGTCACTGCCTTGATATTAATAAGCCCACTTCTTGAAAATAACATGCAAATAAAAGTATTAGGGAATCATTCTTTTCTTTATATAAATTCGACCCTGGAAATACTTAAACTGGCCGGAATTAAATTCTTTATAAAAGGACAAAAAATTCTTATAAAGGGAGGTCAAATTTTTAAACCGTTCAATTATGCGATTGAAGGAGACTATAGTGCTGCTTCTTATTTCCTAATTGGTGCTCTATTAACAGGAGGTCAAATAACCGTAAAGAACTTAATTAAAGATTCCATACAGGGAGATAAATATCTTTTAAAAATTCTAAAAAAAAGTGGTTGTAAAGTCACTGTAAATACCAATCAGGTATTTTTGCAGTCAACAAAATCTGTCTTCGGATTAACAATTAATATGGGCAACTATCCGGACCTGGTTCCCTCATTATCAATTCTGGCAATTGGAAGCAGTAAACCTATTTTAATGAAAAATATTGCTCATCTTGTCAATAAAGAGTCGAACAGAATTACTGCTATGTCAGAAAACCTTAAAATCATAGGTTTACACACTAAAATCACAGATTCTTCATTGAAGATATTACCGGGTAAAATTAAAGACGGCCTGATTAATTCATATAATGATCACCGTCTGGTGATGAGTTTTTCAATTGCAGCTCTTTCAGGACATAAAGAGATAATAATAAATCATGCAGAATCAGTTAAAAAATCTTATCCTGATTTCTTTACTGATCTTAAAAAGACGGGAGGCAAATTTAGATGGATAAATCACTGATATTAATCGGTCTAAGAGGCAGCGGAAAAACAACAATTGCCAAAAAATTAAGCCGGTTCCTTAAATGGCCATATATTGAAACTGATGATTATATTGCCAATTCAGCCGGTATGAAAATTTCTGAACTGATAATTTCCAAAGGCATAAGAAATTTTCGGAAGTTAGAAAGGCAAGCTGTCATCGATGCTATCAAACATAATCCGGCTGTTATTGCTACAGGTGGAGGAGTAGTTGAAAATCCAGAAAACATGAATCTGCTCAAAAAGAAAGGAAGGATTATTTATCTCAAGGGTGATCCTGCTATACTTGCCGGGCGTATCGGTAATGATCAAAATAGACCTTTGCTTACCTCGTCTAATAATATGAAGGAGGATTTAATTAATCTTTACCATAAAAGAAAAAAATTATATAGAAATTGGGCTGATTTGATAATCGAAGTCAACAATCAAAATCCGTCTAAAACTATTAAAAAAATTATGGAGAAAATATGCTAATAAATGCTAAAACATTACTTTGTTGCATTATAGGTAAACCGGTAAATCATTCTTTATCACCCCAGATGCATAATGCAGCTTTTAAGTCTTTAAATCTCAATTATGTCTTTTTGGCCTTTAATGTAACAAACCTAAAAAAAGCCATAGAAGGATTAAAAGCTATTAATTGCCGGGGAATTGTTGTTACTATTCCTCATAAGGTAAAAGTCATCAAATTTCTTGATGGATTGGATACAGCTTCGGAAAATATTGGAGCTGTAAATGTAATTAAAAACCTAAACGGAAAATTGATCGGTGGAAATTCTGACTGGATAGGAGCTATTCAATCTTTAAAAGAAAAAACATCCTTGAAGAATAAAAAAGTAGCAGTTTTAGGAGCCGGAGGAGCAGCCAGAGCCATTATCTATGGATTAAAAAAAGAACAGGCTGAAATTCACCTGTTTAATAGATCTGTAAATAAAGCTGAAAAATTAGCTTCTGATTTCCAACTTAAAAATATTTATCCGTTATCAGCCAAAAAAGATATTAGTAATTGCCAAATTATTATCAATGCTACCTCTGTAGGTATGGAACCGGATGATAATTCTCCGGTTCCTGAAAGATTTTTACATAAAGATCAATTTGTCTTTGATATTGTCTATACTCCTCATCAAACCAGATTATTAAAATTTGCCCAAAATAAAGAAGCCATTCCAATTTTTGGTTATAAAATGGTTTTGTACGCAGGTTTGGAAATCTTTAAATTATTTACCAAAAAGAATCCGCCCTTAAAAGTAATGGAAGAAGCCTTATTAACTAATTTACACTCATAAATATGCTAAGATTTTTAACTGCCGGAGAGTCACATGGTAAAGCCGAAATTGCTATTTTGGAAGGCATACCGGCCGGACTACCAATAACCAGGCAGACTATCCAAACAGATCTG
Organism: Candidatus Gottesmanbacteria bacterium RBG_16_37_8; assembly: GCA_001779055.1. Taxonomy (GTDB): domain Bacteria; phylum Patescibacteriota; class Microgenomatia; order 2-02-FULL-39-11; family 2-02-FULL-39-11; genus 2-02-FULL-39-14. Next base: position 1,088 of record MFJA01000019.1, on the reverse strand, counting down.
GATAAGCGCCGGGGAGGTAGCGGTCGCAGCGGTAGGGGACTGATTGAGGAAGACCGGGTAAAAATTCTCTCCGGTGTCCGTTTCGGTAAAACAATCGGCAGCCCAATTGCTTTATTGGTTAAAAATCTTGATTTCACCAATTGGAAAGACATCATGTCCGTTCACCCCCCGGGTGAACAACCTTCACACCTCCGGACAATATCCAATCCTCGCCCCGGTCATGCTGATCTGGCCGGTTATTTAAAATACGGCTTTTCCGATATCAGGAATGTTCTGGAACGGGCTAGTGCCCGAGAAACCATCATGCGCGTGGCCGTAGGTGCTGTTTGCCGCAGGTTTCTGGCGGAATTTGACATAGAAATAGGCAGTCATACTGTCCAGATAGGCCGGGTAAAGCTTAACCGCCAGTTGAAAAACTTTCCTGAAGTGAAAGAAAGTTTTCATAATAATCCCGAGATCCGCTGTATCGATCAGGAAATTGCCGGAAAAATGAGGGCTGAAATTGATAAAGCCCGTCTTTCCAAAAATACTCTGGGAGGTGTTGTCGAAATAATTGTCCATAATGTTCCTACCGGACTGGGAAGTTTCGTCCATTGGGACAGGAAGCTTGATGGTCGTCTATCCCAAGCCCTGATGAGTATTCCCTCAGTCAAAGCGGTGGAAATCGGCAATGGCATTGCCAATGTTTCCCTGTTTGGTTCAAAGGTTCACGATGAAATCGATCCGGAT
>MFJA01000019.1:0-252 GCA_001779055.1 Candidatus Gottesmanbacteria bacterium RBG_16_37_8 | reverse complement strand
TAAATACAGTTGACTTGAAAACAGGAAAAAATGTCAGAGCTTTAATCGAACGCTCCGATATCTGCGTTGTTCCTCGTGCCGGTATAATATCGGAAGCTATGATTGCTTTTGTCTTGGCCGGGACATTTCTGGAAAAATTCGGCAGTGATAATCTTTCTGATATAAAACAGGGCTATAATGATTATCTTAAAAGAATCCAAAAATAATATCGACAATAGGTTTATAAAAATGTAAGATTTTCTTATGGAAGAA
>MFJA01000018.1:7143-9462 GCA_001779055.1 Candidatus Gottesmanbacteria bacterium RBG_16_37_8 | reverse complement strand
TAAAGCGGAATTTGTCGGCAAAAAAACCGGACTTTTGACTTTGGCAGAGGATTCAGGATTAGAGATAGATTTTTTAGCTGGCAAACCGGGTATTTATTCAGCCCGTTATCATCCGGGATCGGATTCTGACCGGATTAAAAAAGTCTTAAGGCAATTGAAAGGAGTACGGAAAGAAAAAAGAACCGCCCGTTTTATTTGTGTTGTAGCAATTTTCAATCCCAATACCAACAAAATAAAATTTTTCAGAGGAGAAAGCAGGGGTTATATTACAGAAAAACCGCTTGGCCAAAATGGTTTCGGCTACGATCCGGTCTTTTTTAATTTGGATTTAGGCAAAACCAATGCCCAAGCCACGCCTCATGAAAAAAATCGTGTCAGCCACCGTGCCCGTGCTCTCCAAAAAGTCAAAGAATTCTCTCAACACATACACCTTAGGAGTGTACTAGCTAGGACACATCGGTAAATATCACTTATCTCCTTTTGTTACACACTCCCGGAGTGTAGCCTTAGAGTGTAGCCTTACATAAATTAAATATCTTCGGGATAAAAGTTTCTAATCCATCGCTGTTTTTTCAGATATTCTATTTCTTCACTGTTTAATTTTATTTCAGGACTTTTAATATTTTCATTAACATGATTTGGATTCCTCATGCCGGTGATTGCCACATCGGCGCTGTTTTCGAGAATGCAGAATTTTAATGCAATCTGTACCATTGACCTATTCGGTCTTTCAAGTTTTTTCTTTATCTCATTTACTTTGTCAACAGTTGTTTTTAAGCGTTCAGTGGTAAAATAATCTTTTCGCCAGTCATTAAAAGTAGTCTCATAAGTGAATGTTCCGCTTAATGATCCTTCATCAAGAGGCACACGGGCAATAATTCCGATATTCTTTTTTCTGGCCAGAGGAAATAATTTATTGGCAGGTGACTGATCGAAAATATTATAAATTACCTGAATAGTATCAATTTCTCCGGAATCAACTATTTTTAAAGCAGAATTCGGATTATGGTCATTTATAGATATTCCGAAGAATTTAGCTATTTTTTCCTTTTTTAAAATATCAAATGCTTCCCGCCAAACATTTGATTCAAACCAATCATCAAGCCAAACGTGCAATTGAAAAATATCAATTTTTCTTTTGTCCAAGTTTTTATAACTTTCCCTTGCTTTCTCGATAACATACTCTTTTGGAAAAACCTGATTTATGTCTTTGTTTTTTGCCGGCCAATGCCCGTCGAGTGGAGGAACCTTTGTGGCAATGATGATGTTTTTATCTCCCAGTACTTCCACGATTAATCTTTCGCTGTGTCCTTCTGCGTAAGCCAGTGCCGTGTCATAGAAATTGACCCCATTCTCATAAGCGTTCATTAATGACTGTTTTGACAACTTATCATCTGCCTTCCACATATCTTTCCATCGCAAAACCGGCGCTCCACCACCAATTCCCCAGGCGCCAAAGCCTATCTTGGATATTTTTAGATTCGTTTTTCCGAGGATTGTATATTCCATGTTCCTATTTTATATCATCTCCTCATACCAATGGGGATTGGTTTCAACCGTCAGGTCAAGAAAAATTTTCTGGTTGGTAGCAACTTCCAGTTCTTTCCGCGCCGCCATGCCGATTTCTTTGATCATTCTTCCCTTATCTCCAATAATCATTTTTTTATAGCGGTCGGAAGAAGTAATTACTCTGGCTTTTATATATTTCACTCCGTTTTCCCGGTCGGCAATTTCATCAACTGTACATGTTAAAGTGTAGGGTACCTCTTTTCTTAAAAACAAATAAGCTTTCTCGCGGATTATTTCGGCAATAAAAATCTTGCTGTCGATATTGATTGCCGGAGTAACCAGATTTTCAGATTTAATAATTTTATCTCTGACCGGCAGAAGTTCAAAAATGTAATTGATTAAAAGGTTCAGATTTTGATGATATAGGGCTGATACCTCAACAACTCTTTCAAATTCTTCTTCTAAAAAGCGGAAGTGGGGGATATAGGAAGGATATTTTATATCCGATTTATTGTAAACCAATATTTTCGGTTTATCGATTTTTCTAACCAAGCCGATGATTTTGTTCTCCTCCACGTTTCTGTCTCTTGTATGGTCAATTATATAAATAAGTACATCAACATTTTCCTGTAAAATCTGTTCAGCCCTGGGATTGATTTTTTTGGCAACCGGATCTTCTACTTTGCCGAATATTCCCGGTGTATCGATAAAAACGATCTGCCCCCGGTCATCTTCATAGACCGCATAAATGGCAATTCTTGTCGTTTGCGGTTTAGGCGATGTTATTGCAACTTTTTGTTTCAGGATATT
>MFJA01000018.1:2608-7121 GCA_001779055.1 Candidatus Gottesmanbacteria bacterium RBG_16_37_8 | reverse complement strand
GAATTCGGCCTGCCGACAATCACCGCGTAGCCCGCCTTTTTTGCTTCAGTTTTGCTGTTTTTCATATTTTGGTCTTCTCGTCTTGACAATTATACCTTTCTACCCTAGGATATCAATAAATGGAGAAAAAATTAAAAGAGATTTACAAAAATAATAAATTAATTGTCTGGGCAGCCGTTGTTGCTGTCGTCCTTACCCTTGGTATTCTTTTAAAAATTAAAGATGAAGTCACCCGCTTCACTCTCATTATGCCCATCTTTGCCGGTTTTATCCTCTTTTCCATTCTAATTACACCTGATGAAGAACTGGAAGATGAGGATCGTGAAGAAAAGGAAGCTTCTCCCAAAAAAACCAAATCTCCTAAATCCCGCTGACTTGTCCGCAGAAGCCTTAGCGAAGACGGATTAGCTCAGTAAATTCCCCAAAATCAGAATCTCATAAATAATCCCCATCCCGAAAATTAGTGATAAAATGCCGGCTAAGTTATTTACATATTTAATTAAGCCGGGAAATTTCTTAAAAGCCAATAAATAAGGAAGACTCAAAGTAAAACTGATGATGGTCATTGCCCCGATTGATCCGATTCCGAAAATCAGAATGTAATATAGTCCCTGCACAGTCGATTTGACTGTTGACAGAACCAGAAGCATAAGCGCTCCGCTGCCTGCCAAACCGTGAACAATGCCGATAGTATATGATTTTTTGTGACTGTGGCTCTTTTTAAACTCATGCTCTTCATGAAAATGAGCATGAATATTGTGACCGTGCTTATGTTCATGAGCATGGTAAGAACCCCGCTTTTTAATTAGTGTTAATACGCCTAAAATTATCAGCATTACTCCAACCAGAAGTTCCAAAAAAAGTCCTGCTTTCACCGGAATTGATATTTTAAAAAGGAGAACCGTAAATCCCGTTAAAAATAAAGTGGTTGTATGGCCCAATCCCCAAAATGCTCCCAAAAGTGCCGATCGCCAGGGATTCTTATGGGCCAAAACAAGTGTAGACACCGCCACTACATGGTCGGTATCAAAAGCATGTTTAATTCCTAAGGCAAATCCCAGAAGTAAAACAGGCAGAAAATTGTCAATCATCTATTTTTTAACACTTTAATTCTAAGTATTAAATACTATATACTATATATTAATTTTCACCATGCTGACCCAAAAAATCATCGGCACGCAATATAAAAAAGTTAAATACCACGGACAGGTTAAATTCCTCATTTTTGAATGTAATAATTGTCATAAGCATTTTTCCAAAATGGAAAGCTACAGCAAAAAACAGTTGAAGATTCATAAACATGCCTGCTGTTTCTGTTCTCCCAAATGCCGCGATGCTTATTTTAGAAAACAAAATAAACAAAAGTCCAAATCCCGCGGCAATTCCCACAAGAAAGACTCCTCGCTTTTTGGTTGGATCAATAAAATTCTGGGCAGCTGATTTATTATTTTTATCACCATGCCGGATTTAGAAAGTCGGGAAAGATTAGTCGGTAATCCATCAAACGAAGATCATTTAACATCAGGGAAAACTTTATATGATGCCTCTGCCTTTGAAATATTTTGGCGGAATTTCCTGGCTGGATCAAGCCGAACTTTAGGAGGTATTATATTCTATCTTATCTTTATTTTAATAATCGGATCCATCTTTATCCGCTATCTGACTCCCGTAATTTCTCCGATATTTAATCAGCTGAACAGTATTTCCGGTTCTCTGGAGAAAATCCCCCGTCTGCCTTCATTCTGATCCATTTTCTTTTCTTTTGTATTTCTTTTAGGATTTTTCTCGCATGTTTTACAGAAGCCACACCCGCCAACCAAAGTAATGTCTCCGCAGGCAACACAAGTGCCTTCGCTCCAGGAGTCAATATCCACTTTAAAAAATGATCTTAAGACTGAAGAAAATCCATTAAACATTTTAGGGAATGGATTATTGCTTATTGTATTTTTTATTCCCAGAAACATTTCCACTTGATCTAGAGATACCGTGCTTCCGCCGCAGCTTCCCGAGAGTGCAGTGGAATATTCATTATTCTCCTCTAAAAAGCGGTGGATCACAGCAAGGTATGCCCGGAAAATATCTTCCTCTGTTAATCTGCTGTCATAATTAACAGTTCCCCGAGCTTTACTTTCGTTCTGATCCGGCAAAAATAAATTTGAATCATCCTCCGCATGATTTTTACTCATTTGGAATTTCTCTTTAATAGTTATAAGAATTTCATCCAAATAATATTCTGCCCTTTCTGATTGGTAAATCAAGTAATTATTACGCCATACTTTCCCCCAAAAATCATCTAAAGTCGAAAGTTTAACCGGTGTCTGTATATAGTGTTTGATTTCCTCAAGGTACTCTTCTTGTCTTTGGCGGAATTTTACCGTCAGAAGTTCCTCAACCCACTCTTTTCCTTCATCTTTAATTTTTATGGCCAGTCCGTTTACTTTTTCCTTATCGAAATACATTAAATATAGTTGCCCGTAATCATAAATAATTTTCCTATAAGGATTGTTATCATTGCTGTCAAAAGCCGCAGAACCTTCCGGACTGTAGAGCGCAACCAGAGTTTGAGGATTTTCATAGGCCAGATTTAGAGCTCGATAAACACCTGTCATTGGCAATCCTGATCGCTCCCTTTGATCAAATTGCAGCTTCAAGTTAAATATCGGTTTAAGGGATGAATCAGTAAATACTTGGCCTTTATCATTGAAATAATATTGATAGGGGATTGAAACAGCTTTATCTTCCACTACTTCATTTCTGTAGGCTCTTAAATTCTGCTGCAGAACAGAATTTTGTTTTTCCAGAGTTAATGAAGAAAGTCTTATAGACTCAGCTTGTGGGTCAAATCCGAATTGCTTAAGGTGTTCCGCAGTAACGCTCATATGTATCCCTGCTCGGGGAACTGTTAATATTTACTGCTTAATCGGTCTTCGGACTTACCCCCGATTGAATCGGGGGATCACCGCTGCGGCACAGTTGCTGACTTGAACAGCATTCCCGTGGTCCCCGCCCATTCTTATTTAATGAGCATAGGTGGCCTTCTCCCCCCGATTCAATCGGGGGAATGGCCATTCTTAAACAGCTTCTTATTTATAGCATAACAATTTAGTATTGTCATTTAGACATTTCTATACTATGATATATCAATCGTTATAAATATTTTAAAAAAGTTTTCGGAGAATTAATTTATGAATAAATATCTCATCGGTTTTATTGTCGTCCTGCTGGTCGCAGTAGGCGGCTATAATTTAATCAAAGGTTCCCAAACAAAGGTTCCTTCTCAAACTGAAGTTAATGAAGAGCAAACAGAAACCTTAGAGGATGAGAGTTTGATTGATAGTCAGGAAGAAGAGGCGGAAGATGCCAAAGAATCAGATGAAGAAAATGAGGCAACACAAGAGGATGCGGATGTAAAAACCTTTAATCTTGATGCCATAAATTTCTCATATAATATTAAGGAAATCCGCGTCAAAAAAGGCACGAGGGTAAAAATCAACCTGGTTAGGAAACAGGGTTTTCATGACCTGGTTATAGATGAATTTAATGCCCGGACTAAACAGTTAGGTGAAGGAAGTGAGGATAGTGTTGAATTTGTTGCTGATAAGACCGGGACCTTTGAATATTACTGCTCGGTTGGCCAGCACCGCCAGCAGGGCATGGTTGGTAAACTCATAGTCGAGTAATTACCGGTCGGTAGCTATGCTTAATCGGTTTTTCCAGACGGCTGTAGCTAGAAAAATCGCCGTCATTAAACTCTTTTACCTCTTGTGGCTGATAATTCTTTTCTTCTTCTTCCAGGCTGCCAGTTCAGTTATTAACCAAAACAGTACTGATTATAAATTTTGGTACCCTCTTGCTGTCAATTCCGGCAGGCTCTCCTTAATCTTCTTCATCATCGTTTTATTGCCCGGAATATTTAATCGCTTTCGTGTCAGGAATAAAATGCTGGGTTTAATCAGAATTTTCAGAAGACACTTGGGAATAACTATGTTTCTGCTGGCTGCCTTTCACGGTTTGATCGTCTCTCTTCTTCCCAAAATAAAATCCGGTCCGCCTTTCGCAATTAACCTGTTTGAGATTTTCGGTTCATTTTCCCTGTTTCTTCTTTTTTTTCTTTTTATAACTTCCAATGACTTTAGTGAAAAATTTCTCAAAATTTGGTGGTATAGACTTCACCGGCTGGTTTATCTGATTATGTGGCTAATTTTATTCCATACCGCCCTCCAGAGATTAAGTCTCTGGTCATTGTTGGCAGGAGCTCTCGTTGTCGCTGAAATTACCGCTATAATCTATTCCCATCTGAAAAAAAGCTGATTGTCATTTCACCCCTGTACATTTAAAATTTCATATGATATATAGATTTATATCTATTCTTATGGAAGGGAGGTGATTAATAAATGCAAAATAAAAAAGGAGCCATTGATCATTTAAATAGCCATCAGTCATATCCGGCCACCAAAGCCGACTTAATCAAAGAATGCAATGATTTGGCTGATTTTTCTGCCGAAGATAAAGC
>MFJA01000018.1:171-2576 GCA_001779055.1 Candidatus Gottesmanbacteria bacterium RBG_16_37_8 | reverse complement strand
ATAAGACAGCTGCTGATGTCGTTCAGGCATTAGGATTATAAAAGGAAAATTTCTCCGCTCACCTGACTTTCTATAGGGTAACGTCTGACAACTACCAGTGAATGATCGTCAAATTGGGGAGTGCCGGCTTGGTGGGTACAAATTGCATACTCAATGCTAATAATTAGGTCCTCCATCGATAAATGTCCAGATTGTTGAATTGCCTTTATTAATCTATCTTTATCGAACCGCTTATTATCTGTATCCGTTTCATCTACTATTCCGTCGGAAATAATTACCAGTATGCCGCCTTCTGGAATTTTTACTGTACCGCTGTCAATACTGGGATATGGTAAAGTACCCAATGGCTGTCCTTCTTGAAATGGAGCATCTATTAGTTGGAAGTTAGAGTCAAAAAGAAGTAATAGTTCATGACCGGCCCGGGCATAAGAAAATTCTCCGCTTTTCCCATCCAATAGTCCGAGTAATGCGGTTATAAACATCTGGTTCTTTTGATTTTGATACAGCTTCTCATTGACATAACGCAGCATATCTTCAGGAGTATCGATCGATGGTAGACTTGCGGCAGTTTGAACATGTTTCAGAGCCTCATGAGAATAATCGAAAGCAATAGGTCCCTTATCCACAGCGTCTGCGACAATTACCCCCATATCAGCTGCCTTGTCATCTGTTCCAACAGGGTAAAAGAATTTTATGAAATCTCCCCCTACTTTTCCTGCCGGACTGGAGTAAACTCCGATATCAAAGCCCTGTACCGGTATGGGTTCATCAAATAGTATTTTTTGTACAAAAGGTCCTTCAATAGAATTACTTATACCACTGCCGGTTTCATTATCTGGCATATATTTATATAGCTGATTGGTGACTGCTTAATTCGAGGCAAAGGAAACGAGTGGATAATACTTGCCCTAAGTCAGTTCAAATTATGTATATAGATTATTATCTATATGTTAACCCTGCTTGTCAATAGTTAAAAATACAAATGATAAGATAAGCTTATGGCTCATAAAAGAATTGGCTTAATTACCTTCAGTAAAAAACCGTTATTAACTCCAAGCGATAATCTTCTGCTTGAGCCGCTGAAAAAGGCAGGCTTTGATCCGCTTGCCGTACCCTGGGATAAAAAAAATGTTAATTGGAGTGCCTATAATTTCTTAATTCTGCGCTCCTGCTGGAATTATCATTTTAATTTCCCTTTATTTCTAAATTGGCTAGATCAACTGGAAAAAGTAAAAATTAAAATCCTAAATCCCGTTGAAATTGTTAATTGGAACGTAAATAAAAAATACCTCAAAGATCTGGAGCGTATTGGAGTGCCGATTGTCCCCACCGTTTTCCTGGCCAAGGGAGAAAAAGTAAACTTAAAGGATCTTGTCAGTAAAAGAGATTGGCAGGAAATTGTTATAAAACCTGCAGTCGGAGCCTCATCTTATAATGTATTAAGATTTCAAGATAATGAGTATGACAAAGCTCAAGTAAAACTCAATGAAATAGTTAAAAGATCAGCCGTCTTAATTCAGCCTTTGATGAAAGAAGTTATTGAAGAAGGGGAGTACTCTTTAATATTTTTTGGCAGGGAATACAGTCACACAGTCTTAAAACGTCCCAAGATTGGAGATTTTCGGGCTCTTGGTTTTGGCGCTTCATATACAAAAATTGAACCTGATAAAAAATTAATAAGTCAGGCTGGGGATATCTTAAGTAAAATTAAATCTGACCTTCTTTACGCCAGACTTGACGGTATTAGTCAAAACGGAGTCTTTATTCTTATAGAGATTGAATTAATTGAGCCTCACTTGTTTTTCGATCTTGATCCTCAATCTCCAACCCGCTTTGTCAAAGCTTTCGAAGAAAGAATAACTTTATAAATAAAGTATTAGTCCTGCCTGTCGTTAAGCAACAGGACTTTCTATTTCTATATATAAATAATTTGAATTTCCAACAAGTAGCCAGTTGTATGGGTGCCATTTTCCAAATCGCCAATCTCTTAAAATATCCTCATAGGTTCTGATGGTATTTCCGATTGGTAGTTCTTGACTCCAAAACTTTTTGTTTAATCCGGAGTCATAAACATAAAATTCCCTTTTTTCATCGTTATAACCCCAGAGAGTAATCCAGTGGGGTGCGAGTTTTCCAAGGAGGCGGTTATATTTACCGCTTGAATAACCATAACCGGTTCTAATCATCACGGGAGTATTTCGACTGAGAAGTTTTTTAAGAAGCGTGATACGTTCTTCATTTGAAATATTTTCTGCAGTTTTCGCTTTAGAGTTAACTCCGGCTTGTTTGAGTATCCGGACAAAGTAATCTCTGCCAAAAGTTAAACCGCTTAATCTTCCAATCCAATGGGGATGATAATACTCAGGTTGATCTTTTGTATCTAAATCGTATGCACTCAAAATTGC
>MFJA01000018.1:0-147 GCA_001779055.1 Candidatus Gottesmanbacteria bacterium RBG_16_37_8 | reverse complement strand
ACTCAGTCCTTGTTGTAAGTACTTTTTGGGTTTGACAGTTAGGACATATTTTTTCGGGAATTTCTGCATTTTATCATTTTATCAAATATGGTGTCAGTTCTGTTTCTTACTGGCTGGCCGTTTATCGAAAATGTCGAACTTCATTTG
>MFJA01000017.1:3126-10065 GCA_001779055.1 Candidatus Gottesmanbacteria bacterium RBG_16_37_8 | reverse complement strand
TGATTTCCTTTTTGTAATCGAGAGAAATATTTTTCATAAGTGCCTCCTTCAAGAGGCACTTTAGAGGAAAGTTGAAAGTTCGCAAAATGCGGAAAATTCAAAGTTCGTATAACACAGGACAAAAATTTGACAAAAATAGCTGATGGTGATTATAATAAAGAACAAATTTAATAATAAAGCGTTTTACCCCGATAACATCGGGGTAAAGCCGGAGTCGCGATCCGGTAGGCAGTCCCGCAAAATCGGGAACGGAAGCTGAACCGTAAAAATACAGACAAGCGTGTCGCGTAATATCCCGATAGAATCGGGATAAACGCGACTAGCACGTTTAATTTTCGAAGAAAATTATTACGTGCTGTCGTAAGCGGAGCGCTGAATGAGGATTTCTTAACTTTTCAGTTTGTTCCGCCGCAAGGCGGATTTTTAGTTGGGAAATTAAATTAAGGTGGCACCACGGTATAACCGTCCTTAACTCCGATGTATTTCGGAGGACCGGACGGATTTTTTTATGAAAAATTTACCAAAGAAACATAAAGATTATCAGGAAAATAAAAAGCAGGGCAAAACATGCCTGTTGATGTATTCCGGAGGAGTGGATACATCAATCTGCGTAGTGCTGCTCCAGAAATATTACGGTTATAAAGTGATTACCGCCACAGTCGATCTCGGACAAAAATTCCAGAATCCCAAGGAGATGGGTGAGAAAGCCATAAAGCTTGGGGCGATTAAACACCTGACAATAGAAGCCAGCGAGGAATTTGTCAAAAATTGGGTTTTGTCGGCAATATTGGCTAATGCCTATTACGACGAGAAATATTGCCTGTCAACCTCATTGGCAAGACCATTAACAGCCAAAAAGTGCGTTGAGGCGGCAAAGAAATTAAAAGTTGATTCTATTGCCCACGGCTGTAAAGGAAGGGGTGCTGATGCTTTCAGGATTAATATGGTTTTTAAGTTTTTGGCGCCTGATTTGCCGGTTGTTCTGCCCATCCATGACTGGAATCCGACCAGGCAGGAAGAGGCAGAATTCGCCCATAAAGAGGAGATTCCTATTCCGGTCGATTATAAAAACCCTTTTTCTTATGATGAAAATCTTTGGGGGGTGGCCATTAATTACGGGACGATTGACGAGATTGAGAAAAGCGTTCCGGAAGAGGCGTTTAAATGGACAGTAAGGCCTCAAGAGGCACCGGAAAAAGGGGAGAAGGTCATAATTGAGTTCTATCAAGGCAGACCCATCTCAATTAACGGGAAAGAGAAGGAATTGACAGCCATAATTGAGAATTTGAATAAAATCGGCGGAGTGCACGGGATTGGAAGGAAAGACATGATTGAGAACGGGCTTTACGGGAACAAATTCAGATGGGTTTATGAGAGCCCGGCGGCTGACATTCTGCTTTCCGCCCATAAAGAGCTGGAGAAGGCAGTATTGCCTAAACAGACCCTTTATTTCAAAGAACAGGTGATAGACAAGAAATGGGCTGAGCTGGCTTACTATTCCTACTGGTACAGTCCTTTGATGGCGGGTCTAACAGGATTTATAAAACAAATGCAGAAGTATGTTACAGGAAGCATAACTCTCTTTCTCTATAAAGGAAGCATAGCTATCATCAAAAGAAGCTCACCATGTTCAATTGTCAAATCAATCTATCCTGAAATAAAGGATTTTGTGCCGTTCGGATATGAAGAGTATCTCTTTTCGTCCACACACCCGGGAAACGTTAAAAATATTCTAAACGAAAAAGGAAACTTATGAGTAAAACTCAACAAAATAACAACCCATTTTGGGGAGAAGGAGAGAGTAAAGATTTCGGCAGGATGGCGATTGAATATGCTGCCGGGGAGGATGTAGTTTTGGATGCGGCATTTGTCCAATACGAATGCCTAGTTAACATGGCACATATTGTCATGCTTTATAAGCAAAATATAATCAGCAATAAAATAGCAGCTAAATTATTGACAGGGTTGGTGGAGATCAGGAAACTTGATCAAAAAGGCCGATTTATCCTTAAAAAAGAACTGGAGGATGTTCATAGCAATGTGGAGCAGTATCTGATAGAAAAATACGGAATTGAAACAGGTGGCTATTTGAGATTGGGGATTGCCAGAAACGACCAGGTATATACCGATACTAGAATGTATATGAGAGACAAAATTATCCTGATTTCAAAACAGCTTATGGAGCTTATAAACGGAATTAATGAACTGGCGGCAAGACACACTTATATAGTTATGCCCGGCTACACACACTTAAGAGTTTCCCAGCCGGTGACATTTGGCCACTTTCTGACAGGAAAAGCCTATCATTTTATGGACGATCTTAATAATATCTTAAATATTTATGAATTAATCGACTATTGTCCGCTGGGGATTTTTGAAATGGCCGGGATTCATCTTTCCATAGACAGAGAATTAACGGCACAATTGCTTGGTTTTAAGGCTCCAACAGTACACAGTCTTTATACTGCCAACCAGAGAGGTGAACTTGAAGCTAAACTTTTAGCTGAATTTTCCATTTTGGCTCTTCATATAAGAAGAACAATGAATGAGCTGATTCTTTTTACCTCAAATGAATTTGAACTTTTAAAGATCAACAGAAGCTATACAACCGGAGGAACAGCTCAGCCTAATCTTGAAAATCCCGATACCTTGGAGGTATTAAGAGCAAATATGGCCAAATTTCTACCTTCAATGGTGCAAATGATGATGATAATGGATGTTTTGTCTTCAGGCTATAACAGAGACAGTCAGCAGACCAAGCCTGTCTTATTTGAATCAATTGAAATGATGATTAAGTCTTTACCTATTCTGACAGGGATACTGTCAACACTTGAACCGCAGAAGGACCGGATGGAAAAAATTGCCAATTTAAACTTCTCGATAGCGCCTTCTGTTGCTGTCCAAATTTGTATAAAAGGAAGAATTAGCTTCAGACAGGCTCACAAGATAGTTAAAATGATGATCAAGGAAAGGATTTTGAAGACCAGTTTTGCCGAGATGACGCCTGATTTGATAGCCAAAGCTGTCAAAAAAGCAATAGGTAAAGAGATATTATTACAAAAGTCTGATTTGGAGAATTTTAAGGATGCTAAGCAATGCGTTTTAGTGCACAAAAGCAGGGGCGGACCGGCACCAGGGGAGGTAAAAAAAATGATCAAAGATATTAATTTGAAGCTGAAATCTTTTCAGAAAGAGATTATTAGCAAAGAGATAAAATTATCAGAGTCAAAGAAATTGCTGGAAAAAGAGGTCAATAAAATAGTTATGCTAAACTGAATGTATACGTGATAAATGAAAATATACATCGATCAATCCGGTAAAGTTGAGGATTCGGCAAAGCCAACGGCAATTGCTTTTACGAACGATAAATCATACGTCATTAAAGTTAATGCAAAAACAAAAAGACAAATTCAAGAGATTTAAAGAAGAAAGGGATTGATCAGACTCTATATTTATAAATTTTTCGGATTGTTAGTCTTTATTTTAGTTCGAAATTTTCTTGATAAAATAAGTCAGTCATAATTGATATAGAATATCCTGGTCATGATAAATTACTTAAAGATATCATTCTAGATCATATTAGAAAATCTGGACTCCAAGAGCCGGTAATTATTTTTAGAAGAATAGGAAATCGACCAAAAGTGCATTATAAAGCTTATGATGTTTTTGCCGGAAATGTTAAAGAAGATAAGACGGTCAGTTTAAAAGAAATTATTAATTTAGATAAGTTAAGCATAAAAAATGACCGAGGTCTAAAAAGACTGAAGAATGCTTAAGAGGATGTCTTTCAATCCTGGTCGGCATCCGCTCGGTCAAATAGTATATTAATATTTATATATATCCTTGTCAAGGATAGAAGAGGTCAAAAGGATAGAAGAGCTAAAAGATGAAGTTCAGTATTGACTCAAATATATTCGAGAGATTTCCGGGAGTAGAGATCGAGGTTTTGGTCATTACAGGCATGAATAATCGCGGGCATAATAAAGAAATATTGAATTTACTGAGGAAAGAGGAAAAAAGACAAAAAGAAAAGCTTTCCAATGTAGAACTAAGGAGTTTGCCTGAAATTTCATCCTGGAGAAGGATCTATGATGAATTCGGATCGGATCCGAAGGATTTCCGTTCCTCAGTTGAAGCTCTATTAAGAAGGGCCAGGGGCGGAGAAAAACCCATTCCTCAAATTAATAATCTGGTTGATCTCTATAACTATATTTCCCTTAAATACCATCTGCCAGCCGGTGCTGAAGACCTTGAGAAAGCAGAGGGTGATATATGGCTGACTTTTGCAATCGGCGTGGAAAAAGGTGTCTATATCGGAGGCGACAAAATTGAAAATTGTGATCCGGGTGAGGTGATTTATAAGGATAAGTCCGGATTTATCTGCAGGAGATGGAACTGGAGGGAAGCAGACAGAACCAAGATTGATGAGGAAACAAGTCAGGCTGTTTTAGTAATTGAAAGAGTACCGGTTGTATCCGAGGAAGTATTTAAAGAGGCAATTGTGGAAGCGGAAGAATTAATAAAGAAATTCTTGGGAGGTAAAGTTAGAAGCTATATTCTTAAAGATAAAAATCCAAGTGTGATATATGAAGTAATTATAGATAAAAGCAGGAGATCAGAAAAAAAGGAGAGGGAAGTCTCAAAAAGAATTAAGGAAAATAAAACGGAAAAGAAAATAGATCAAAAGATGTCAAATCCGGTGGGGGAGAAGTTAGCGGAAAACCCTCCTATTTTGCAGGAGATGGTAAAAAAGGCAGTTGAAAAAGCAGCGGGGGAAACTTTTCTGAAAGCTAAAATCAGCAAAAATGTCATAAAAATTGAACATCCTAGAATTAATAACTATGGGGATTATTCAACTAATTTAGCTTTGATTTTGGCCGGCCAGTTAAAAATGAAGCCAATTGAGTGTGCGGAAAAGCTGAGCCGAAAGATTGAAGAATATATAAGACAACATCAATTGATATCATTTAAGGCTGATAGTAATGGTCTAAAGAGTGTTACATTCAAGGTTAATGATATCCTGGAGAGTGCAAAATTCGAGCTTCCGGGCTTCGTAAACCTTAACTTAGCTAAAAAATGGCTTATCAATCAGATGATAGGAGTGCTAAATAATGAATGGATTGTTAGATCGGGACAAAACATCAAGGAAGAGAAGAATTTACCGTTGCATGGCTTTAAGACAATAGTGGAATTTACGGACCCCAATCCCTTTAAGGATTTTCATATCGGTCATCTCTACAGTAATTCCGTCGGAGAATCTTTATGCCGGCTTTTTGAGAGTCAGGGAGCGGAAGTCAAAAGGGCTAATTATTTTGGGGATGTGGGGATGCATGTTGCCAAGTCGGTTTGGGGGATGAGAAAACAGATTGATAGTTTAAAAATAACAGTTGAAAGTTTGGAGAAATGGTCTTTGAGGGAAAGAATTGAATTTCTGCAGAAATCCTATGCAAGGGGAGCCAAAAGTTTTGAAGAAGAGGAAGAAGCGAAAGCAGAAATTACCAGAATAAACTACCTGATTTATATCAGCGCCCAGGAATATTTAAGAGAAACTAAAGGTTGGGAGAGGCAAATTGATTACAGGAAGTATATCAGTGTTGATGAGACAGAGCTTGCAGAGATAAGTCATTTATTCAGGATAGGACGCGAGTGGAGTTTAGGCTACTTTGAGACAATTTATAAGAAACTGGGAACTAAGTTTGATTTTTATTATCCTGAATCAGTCGTTGGAGAATATGGAGCCAAGTTTGTTAGAGAAGCCTTAAAGAAGGGGGTTTTTGACAGAAGTGAAGGAGCAATTGTTTTTCGCGGTGATAAGTACGGCTTTCATACCAGGGTTTTTATCAACAAGCTGGGATTGCCGACCTATGAGGCTAAGGAACTCGGGTTGGCACCGGCAAAATTCAAGGATTACCCCTATGATTTTTCCCTGATTGTTACCGGGAAGGAGATTGATGAGTATTTTCGTGTCTTACTGAAAGCTTTATCATTGATTGATAAAAAGCTGGCTGCCAAGACTGAGCATTTGGGGCACGGGATGGTGAGGCTGCCTAAAGGTAAAATGAGCAGCAGGAGCGGGGAGATCGTGACAGGAGAATCTCTGATTGAGGAAGTTAAGAATAAGGTCAAGGAGAAGCTGGATACAAGCGGGGGTGTTGGTGGCAGAATAGATTATCCCAGAGTGGAATATGAGGATATTGCAGAGAAAGCTGCTATTGCGGCTATTAAATACTCTTTTTTGAAGGTGGGATTGCCGGCTGACCTGGTTTTTGATCTGGAGAAGTCGGTTGAGTTTGAGGGAGACAGCGGGCCGTATCTTTTATATACCTATGCCAGATGCAAGAGTGTGTTAAGAAAGGCAAAAACAGATAGCGGCAGCAAGTTGAATGTTGCAGGATTAGAAAAGTATGATCTTAATGAAGAAGAATTGGAGTTATTGAGGAGTTTTTATCAGTTTGAGGAGGTGGTTTGGGAGGCGGCCAGAAGTATGGCTCCGAATTTGATCTGTTCTTATCTTTATGATTTGGCCCAGCAATTCAATCTTTTTTACCAGAAACACTCTATATTAGGAAGTAAGAAGGAAGAAGCAGGTCCCGCCGCTAGCGGGATCCCGCTGAGGCGGGAAAGCAAGAATGAAACGGTAGAATTCAGATTAGCTATGACGGAGGCGACAGAGGTTATAATAAAGAGAGGTCTTTATCTTTTGGGAATTGAGACGGTAGAGAGGATGTAGAGAGAAGATGTATGAAGAAGTTGTATTTTTTTATTTTAATTATTATTAACCTTGTTTTAATCAGTAGGATTCCGGCTTGGGCTCAGGCGCCGACGGATCCGCGATCGATCAAGTTTAAGAGTTTTACTCCGCCGCCTACAAGGACACCGACGATTACACCGACCAGCCTTGTAGTACCTACCGTTACCTTGCCAGGTAACCCAACAGCT
>MFJA01000017.1:0-3021 GCA_001779055.1 Candidatus Gottesmanbacteria bacterium RBG_16_37_8 | reverse complement strand
GAAAGACACTTCACTTTGTACACAGTCAACCATGTACCCTTTTTATAATTCTTCTTTCGTTCCCCCTGACCTGACCAACCTGAATAATGCCTTGGGGAATGAATTCTGGGTATACAATTCAAGTATAAAATATAATAAGTGTAAAACAGATGATTTGAAGAAAATGCTGAAATATATTGTTAATAATTATGACTGCGAGCCGTTTGTAGCCTTCGGCTACCGCAGTTATGCCGAACAGGAGGCATTATGGAGAGGGAAAAACTGTGCTACCAATCCTAATTGCGGGGTAGCTCCTCCCGGGAAGAGTCTGCATCAGGCGGGAATTGCCGTTGATCTATTTTGTGCTGTTTTATCAGGTGGCAATTTAGTTGATTTTAATAATATTCCGGATGCTTTTACCGGCAAAGAAGGTGATTATAAATATAATAGACCGTTGCCGGGATTTGATCCGCCGCATTTTAATGGGTTATAAGTTCATAAAGTTCATAAAGTTTATAAAGTTATAAAGTTTATAAAGTCATAAAGTTCATAAAGTTTATAAAGTTATAAAGTTTATAAAGTTATAAAGTTCATAAAGTTTATAAAGTAATAAATGACTAAACATAGAATTTTTATTCCGATTTTGATTGTTATAGTAATTATCATTTTGATAGTATCTTATAGTATTTTATTTGGGAAAAGAAAGGGGATGGAGGATGGCGGAAAGCAGCCAGGAAATGGAGCGGAGGTGACGGTTACCAGAATACCGATTACCCCGGCAATTGAGGCTGAATACAGCGGGGATCTAATCGATGAGTTAAACGAATCTCCTAAGGCGGAGTATAAATATATTTTATCATCAGGAGAAGAAATAACCATTAAAATACCCCGAGGAGTCGACCCGCCGCCACTGGCGGTTGTTGAGAGGATGTATCAGAAGAGGAGAGAATGATATAATTATAGGGTGAAAATAAAAGATCTTCCTAGAAAACTTCCCGTTTCTTTCTACTTTTTTTTCTGGGATATTGATGCTAAAAAACTTGATCCCAGCAAGAGACCCTATTATGTAATCAATAGACTTCTGGATAAGGGAAATCTGGAAGCGGTGAGATGGGTGAGAAAGAATTTCCCGGAGGAACTGATTATTGAGACGATTAAAAAAATGAGGGATTTTTCGCCCAAAACTGTAATATTCTGGTCCCGTTTATTAAATATTCCTATTGAGGAGATAAAATGCATGCAGGAACCTTACCGGTCAATGCGCAAAATGCATTGGCCAAATTAGGGAAAACGGAGATTTTCACTTCCTCTTATTTAGCCGGAGGATCGGCTTTGGCTCTTCATTTAGGTCACCGTATATCAGTTGATTTGGATTTTTATACTCAAAAGAAAATTTTAGCTAAATATTTACCTGTTCAGTTGGCAAGAATAGGTAAATTTACTGTTTCTTTGCTTGAGCCGCCTCATACAATTTTGGGAGAATTTGAAGGTACAAAATTAAGTTTATTCCGATATGACTATCCAATGATCGGTAAATTTTCAATTTTTAAGAACATAAAAATTGCCGGAGTTGAGGATATAGCAGCGATGAAGCTTTCGGCAATTTCCGGTAGAGCTACCAAGAGGGATTATATCGATCTATATTTTATTTCCAAAAAATACTCAGTTGAAAATATGATAGATTTATACTTAAAAAAATTCGGTGATACGGGTAATAATCTTTATGTAATCATAAAAGCATTAGGATTTTTTGAAGACGCGGAAGAGGATGATATGCCGAAAATGATTAAACCGGTGAGCTGGGAAGAAGTAAAGGAGTTTTTTGCCAAAGAAACTATCAGATTGGCGAAGAAGTATATTTAAAAATTCCCTGGGGAGTTGATCCTCCGCCCCTTTTCGTTGTCGAGCGAATGTATCAGAAGAGAAGATAATAGTCATTCTTCCAACATCTTCAAACTTTCGGATACGGAGGGATTTTGGGTATTTAACCAGGAAATTTTTACCTGCGGATAGTCCTTTTTTAAAAGGAAGACACACTCGGAAATCCAGGAGGGTGTGAGGACTTTAACTTCTTTAAAATCAAATTCAACTGAAGCCATTTTTTTAGGCAGGAGGTATGCTTTGGCGCTTAAATAGGCTTCACGTCCGGACGGATGTGATATTAGGATTTGACCGAATTTACTGACGATTATTTTCATTTAAATTGATCTTATTTTGTTTTGAGTACAAAGTCTGAAGATTGACGGCCGGCGAAGAAGTATATATGATATGATTTGAATAGTTATGGAGTAGTTGTTATACCTAGAAGTTGTTTCTGTAGTTCAAGTCTGGCATTACGCAAATCGGCCAGTAGATTTATTTGTTCCGTGTCTTTGGCTGCAATAGCAGCTTCCTCAAGGAGGGGAAGTTCTTGATCCAAATATTGAGCGATTGCTTCTGCTGTTTCGACATCTTCATATTTTCCAGCAGCTAGTTGATCAAGAAACAGGAGAAATTTTATTTTTTCCTGTTCTTCAAGACTGTTAGACGTCTGAATGAAGTTTTTTATTAGCTGGTAGACTGAAATCTGAGTATCATCCATAATAATAGATTATTAATAGATATTTTAGCTTATTAACCTTTACCTCGCAACCGATTCCATAGTTTTTTACCTGACTCGATTACTTTCATACCGGTTTTGACGGGGGGAGTAACGAATCGTCGCCCAAATTCGCTGAAGGTTGCGCCTGTCCCAACTATTCCTGAAATTGCACCAACCCATCGCCATGCTTCTGCCTGTTTCACAAGAGTCGCGGCACCTTCAGGACCTTGAGCAGCAAGTTGTGTAAGGTTTACTGCTTGTTCAAGAAGAGGCTTCAGAGTTTCCACTTGCGCATCTACTTGACTCACTTGGGTGTGAGCCAGTTGTGCAGCATGTGTTTGTAGGGCTTGATTTAAGCCTGTTACATCAATGCCACTGCTACTGATTTGATTCCAGAGAGTTTCCAACTGTTTGGGTGCATTTAATATATCTTGTGCCGATAGTTCTAATTTACCGGCAAG
>MFJA01000016.1:6140-7023 GCA_001779055.1 Candidatus Gottesmanbacteria bacterium RBG_16_37_8 | reverse complement strand
AAGTCAGTTTACGACTATCATTATCATAGCTTCCGGGACCTGTCATAAAATCAATAAAATCAGGAAGAGTATCGGTTACTTTAATCTCAGATAAGGTGTCTTCTCCTGAATTACGGACTACTATCCGGAAACTGACTATCTGCAATGGCTTATATTTGGGATCGGTTGGTCCCAGATGATCAACAAAATTGTCTGTTGACGGATTTCTGACCTTTTTATCAAGAAGGACTTCTCCGGCTCTCGGGACAATTACTCCACCACCGTAAACAGGAGATCCGCCATAAACCGGTGCACCTCCGTAAATTGGTTGTTCAGCTGCAACTTCCTCTTCAGGAGTCGGGGTGGGGGTGGGTTCTTCATCTCCGGCAGCAAAGACAGTAGCTGACAGAGAAAAAGTTAGCGTTAAAGAAATAATTGTCAGGGCCAAAAAAAAGACTGCCCTATTAAGCGTTTTTATCATAATTGAACAAAATTTTAGGCTGTTAATTAGATTGCGGCGGATTATAACAGACTAAAAAAATCTTGTCAAGTACTATAGGGTACAGGCAATTATTTCAGAGGGATTGAAGTTCGGAGATCAGTTTTTGTTTATCATCTGATGATAAATTAAGAAGATCAAGATACATTTGATTATCCAGGAGGTCTTTGCAGAGAACTATGTTATTGTCCAATAAAGTTTTTTTATGATGATTGGTCAAGTTAACCAGACATGTTATAGGATGTAATTTTTGAGTCTCTATCAGTTCCTGAAGGTTGCCCTTTTCCGGATAGCCCCAACTGACAATATTCATTCCCATACACTTCGCATAGGCAATTGCGTCATGAGTGCATTTGGTATTGGTTACCAGCCAGACTTCCTTGAATCTGGTGCTATTGGATTTGC
>MFJA01000016.1:5632-6062 GCA_001779055.1 Candidatus Gottesmanbacteria bacterium RBG_16_37_8 | reverse complement strand
TGTTATGAAATTTGCATTCAATCATTATTTTGCGGTCATCTTTTTCTGCTAAAACGTCTATTTCGTGAGAGACGCATAAACCGTAAAGAATGACATCAGTTTCTACCTTATAGCCGTGGTTTTTTAAGATAGCAGCGATAAATTTTTCAAAAGGAAAACCGGTCGGCCCGAGATCCATGATAGCTCTTTTAAGGCTGTATCTGGTTTGAGAATGGGGAGACGGAGAATTACTTAGATATTCCAGAATATGCTTATAGATTTCTTGGGTTGGAATATCCGGATGAAGTATGCTTTTAATATGAGAAACAGCCTCATCATGCAGGTTGCCAGGAACACCGGCCCTTTTTATAGAGCTTCTTAATTTTTCCTCGCTGAAGGGTTCTTTTTCACCCGTGGCTTTGATAACAGTTATATCCATAATAAGTTGTGA
>MFJA01000016.1:4111-5620 GCA_001779055.1 Candidatus Gottesmanbacteria bacterium RBG_16_37_8 | reverse complement strand
ATTATGGCAAAAAGAGGAAGAAATATAAATACACCAAGATTTAAGGCTTATGAGCGTAAATTGGAAAAATAGCCGCAGTTGTCATAAAATCACCTATCTATGAACAAATTCGATTCAGCAAGACGGGACTTAACTTCCGATTTGGAAGAACTGATCTTTCTATTTAATGATCTTTATATAAAGCTTAAAAAATTCAGGAGCGAACTTGTTAAAACCAGAAAAGACATAGCCAAGCTGAATTTTCAACTTCTATCCAAAAATCTGCAATCATATTTAAAGAATATTTCAAGATACAAGAGTGATCTGCTTAAATTAAAACATTCCAATTCTAACACTGAAAAATTGAGATCAGAAAAATACAAATACCGGGAACTGTTAAGGCTGATGGTCAATTTAACAAGCTCACTTATTACTTCAACGGATTGGCAATCCCCTTCTTTTATGCATTCAATTACCCCAAATTCGGGCAGGCAAAGCGGAAAAATTGTCGGAACCATCAATGATTACAAAAGAGATGTCCATTTAGACGAACAGGAATACGAACGAATGTTCTTGAAAGAATATATTGATGCCAAGTATAAATTTATGCTTAAATCATACCTTGTCAACAGCGGACAGGCGGCTTTCCAGACTATTCTGACTTACCTACTCTCCGAGAAGAAAATAAACGGCAAAATACTGGTCGGGCAATCTTCATATTTCCAATATAAGCAGATTTTGAGGGGGACATTCGGCTGGAATGCCATACCGATTACGGAAATGAAAAGTCCTTCCATCTTAGAAAAGATCAGGAGGGAAAAACCGGGAGCAATATTTTTGGATACACTTGCCAACAGCAGTGATTTAGCTTTGCCTGATTTGAAAAATATTGTTGATTATATTTACCGTACTTCTGACCGGGAAATTTACCTCATTATCGACAATACCTGTCTTTCCATCACCTGCCAGCCTTTTAAGATGCGAAAGAGCAATAGGCGCGTTCATTTAATAACTTTTGAGAGCCTGAACAAGTACTACCAATTCGGATTAGACCGGGTGACAGCCGGAATAATTACCTGCGAAAACAGGGATGCGGGAGGCATATTTGAATACCGCAAGCATGCAGGCACCAATATCAGCGATACGTCTGTCTATGCCCTACCCAGACCAGATAGGAAAATGTTAAATAAAAGACTATTAAGAGCGCAAAGAAATGCCTTTGAACTGGCCGGATTTCTTGCAGAAACACTTACCGATAATAAAAAATCCAAAATTGAAAAAATCATCTATCCGAAACTTAAGAACCACCCAGCCTATAAACGGAGTAATAATTTAGAATTTACAGGTAGTTTTTTAAATATCCAATTGAAAAAGCGCTATGATTCACCCAAAATTATGAAAAAATTAATGGATTCTGTAATTAAGGAAGCGCGAAAAAAAGAAGTAAACATCGTCGGAGGCACAAGTTTCTGGCTAAATACCAGCAGAATTTACCTGACTTCTCTTTGGACGAAATTCGGCAGGCCGTTT
>MFJA01000016.1:1485-4105 GCA_001779055.1 Candidatus Gottesmanbacteria bacterium RBG_16_37_8 | reverse complement strand
GTATCTCTGGGAACTGAAGATTACCTGGAACTCTCTAAAATCAAGGCTGTTTTCTGGGAAGTGTTAGGGAAATTTTAAATAAATGAGTTTGCTTCAACCCTCACGGGAGTATGTTATGCCCGGAAATTGATGAATTTTATATTCCGGTTTTTGTAATGAAGACAGTCTTATTTTTACATCATTATATATCCCACTTTTCATGTAAACTCCGTCTGTAGGATAAACTAGTACCGGTGCGTTATAGGCAAAAATACTTTCCGGATTACGGATACCATCTTTATGAAGGAAATCATTTTCTAAGTATTTCAAATACCATTTACCTATTCCATCGTGATTAGCTCTGTTAACCTGTAGTCTTTCAATAAGTCCCAAAGCATATACAATTTGACAATCTCGACTATGACAGTTATTTAGTGTTATTGCACCACTCCAGGTTTTTCTATCAGTTTCTGATCTGCTTATGGCATAGCTGTAACCACAATCATAAGCGTGACATTCGTTAAGAACTGCATTGGCAACTCCCTGTAAATCATATCCTTGTCTGGCGGTTTTAATGTGCCAATTAGACAGTTCTACATTTTGAGCACTGGTTATGTATGTTCCATCGGAGGTAAAATTCTCACCGGTAACATTTCGACTGGAAACGCTGTCACACCAAGAAGCATTAAATAAGACATCAAGATTTCTACCCCAACAATTTTGCATTCCGGCACTTTTCAGGTTTTGCATCATTATTCCCTCTGATTCCGATTGATAAAAACCGCAAAATTTTACATTGGCTTTTCCTTTCCTTTTACCAATCCTATGCATGGCAGGATCAGTTTTATCTCCTTCGCCACTGCCGACAATCAAAACTACAGCATCCCACGGACTTGCTGGAGCTATATATCCTCCGCTGCCAGCCCTTTCCGATCCACCATGGAATTCAACGCCATTTATTGTTAATTCACCTTCCATATCCTTAAAATAAAGCATGTTTTTCTGGGCAAATGATCCCCATTCTTTAGACACATTTGATAAGCTTGAATGTAGTTTTAATCTGGATCCCTCCGTATGTCCTCTTAAGGTTATTTTTGCTCCTTCCGGAATAGTACAGGTAATCTGTCTATCAATGATAGTTTCCCCTTTAGGGAGATCGACTACTATTTCTCTGTTTTTTTCAACAGATTTTTTTACGGCTTCCTGTAATTGCTGCTGTAATTGATCCGCATTCCATGAACTATTTGTTTCAAATTTCCTCATTTCTTGTACTTGAGTAAAGTCAGGAACATCCAACTGTGGTCCGATAGGAATATCTTTCTGGAGTTCCGGCTTAGTCACCTGGTTTGGCAAATTACCCGTTTCAGATTGATTAGATCCAACAGCAGGAGTTGCGAGCATATCGCTGATAATTTTGGGGACACAAGCTGATAAACCTGCTAAACTTAGAAAATATGCTAAATTTAAAAAATCTTGCCTGCTTACTATTCTAGACTTGTTTTCAATTCCAACAGAAGGTAATTCATCCATCCTTTTTATTATAAAACATAAAAATTTATTTTCCTGATACCAAATATTGATGGATGTCTTTATTGATTGATTTTATCGGAAACGAATTAGCTTTAACAATTTTCCACCATTTTTTCACTTTATTTATTTCCTTATTGCTGCTACTAATGACGGTGTTGGTCGGTCTGCCGCTTTTCCGATCGAATTGGTTGATAACAATATAGCGGTCATCCCAAATACCAAAGTCGGGTTCCGGCACCTTTTTTTTGAAACTATCGTAGAGGCAGACGTAAATTTTGATTCCACTGGCAATATCGGCACGGATTTGTTCTAGAGTGTCGGGATCTTTAAGATCATTTTTATCGGCCAGCATAATCACCCTTTCGAATATCTTCATGCGCTTGGCAGCTTCACGAGCAAATTCCATATATGGAGAGTGAGCCATTTGGAATTTTTTTAAGCCGGTATAAAGTGTTGCGTATCCCGACTTTTTGACGTTTTGGAAGCGGAAAAGTTTAATGTTGATGGCTTCTTCTGTTGTGAAAGATACCTGACCTGCTTCGCGTTTCTTTTGAATATATTCGAAGGCACCGATTTTTTGCTTGAGAAATTTATATTTTTGAGCGTAACTAATATCGAGACGTGTTAAACAAAGATCCAGAACAAGTGAAAATTCGTCCAGATTGACCTCCATGTTCATGTGACCGGCGCTACGAAGCGGAATTGTAGATCCTTCGACAGCTCTGGCAAACATTATTGACTGACGGTTGGGGACGTATGGATCGGAATCGGAATATAATATATAGCTGACCGGAATGAGTTTTTTCATCTCTGCAGGATCAAAATCGGTTTTTTGAAAATCAGAGATTATTTTGGAGTAAGGCCATATTTCATTAGGCAGGCAATCCAAAAAAGCACCGACGAATATTGCTGAATCAAGCTGAATCTTGTATTTTTCTACCGCGCGTAAAATAAACAGGCACCCCAGTGAATGGCCGACAAAACATAACTTTTCGTCCTTAGGTAATTTTTTTAAGATTTGCTCGATTACCGCAAACCACTTTCCCAGGGTCTGTTCGGTCGGCTTGCTTACCCCCTGTTTTAATTTGGCTTCGTCATCGACAGGAAATTG
>MFJA01000016.1:0-1463 GCA_001779055.1 Candidatus Gottesmanbacteria bacterium RBG_16_37_8 | reverse complement strand
AGAGATTCAAGCTGCGATTTAAGTACCGGAAACCAGTTACCTTCGGCACTTCCAAATGCCCCATGAAATAGTATAAAAATCATATTACTTCTTTATGGATTTTATCACTTCCGAAGAAATTGTTAAGTATCAAAGCGGAAACATCATTGCGCGATTAGTTGCGCGATTATTGCGTGATATAAAGGTAATAGAAAATCAGGCAAGAGGTCCTACTACGTATTATATTATTGCCAAAATTTCTTAAGATCGAAGACTATCCTATCAAACCGCAAGATCCGGATAGTGGCATTTTTTGAAATGCTAGTCATATAGGATACCTCATGAAACTTGAATTAAATTCATACCGGTAATGGAACTGCTTCCCTTTTTTCCCAGTCTCTTGTTTGTTCTGCCAATTGCCGCATTCCAGAACATTTACGGATATCTGCTTGTCCTAAGATATATTGAATAATTCTTTCATTACCAATTCCATATCCAGCGTGGGGATCTGTCTTTTCTTTATAAATAATATCCAGATACCATCGAAAATCATCGATTGCTATTTCCGGTGGTAATTTAGTTCTTTCACCATATATCCGAAACATTTCTGAGGTCCGTAATCGCTCTTCAAGCTCTTTACCCCTATGTTCCCTGACTGCGGCACCAGCAGCTTCACCTGCAATAGGCAGTATCAAATCTGCAGAAAGAACAACACTTGGATCTTTTTCTGAAACTTTCATATTAAAAAATTTAATCTCCTTGGGATAGCGCATTATAAAAACGGGAAGGTCTGTTGTTGTTTTAAGACCCTGCCTCATTAATTGCCATTGATCTATGACTCCTTCCACACTTTCTTCTCTTCCAAGTTGATTTCTGTATATTATGATAGCCTGCTCGTGTTCGGCTTTAAGATCATCACCAAAGTTGATATCATAACCTTTTTCTTTCAACAGGTTAATAGCGTCTCGATAATTTATGCGTAAAAAATTGTGATCCAATGCCTCTTGTAATTGCGTCACATCTCTTCCATATAAATCTCCTAAAACCCCACTATATTCTTCAACTGTAGCTCTTATCATTGCTTTTGTTGAACTCTCAATATGCTGTAAAAGTGCCTCAAACATTTTTTCTTCATCATAATTTTCGCGTGTCATCCCAGCAACCAGCGTTGATCCAAATTCCTCTTCTGTAAGTCGGAATTGGCGTAAGTGCCTAGCATCTTCCTCTTCTTCATCTCGTCCACTATGAATAGCTGTATATACCCCCTTTCTATGAACTTGAAGTGCTTGTTCTAATGCAAGTTGACCTGTTTGGGTGATAAATAATTGTACACCGCTTCTATTTAATACTTTAAAAAGCGTATCCACGTTTTCACAGGCGCCAGTGACCCCAACCATTTCTGGAACAGTTATATACTGAAGACCAAGTTGCTCAAAATGATTTGCCACTGCTTTTTGTATATTTGACTCTAATTGGGAAAGTGT
>MFJA01000015.1:1055-8135 GCA_001779055.1 Candidatus Gottesmanbacteria bacterium RBG_16_37_8 | reverse complement strand
AATCCCATCGCCCGCTCAAAGGGCAATGCGGGCAGGTAAGGATGAGGCGCCCTGCAATGCGGGGTATCCCGCTCCAGAAAATCACAAGAATTCATCTACCTTCATTGCGTTGGAATAGCATGGCCACATATTTCTTTGCGAGACCTTTCAACTCCCTTTTTTGAGAATAATGCCGAATTAAATACGCTAGTTGTTTGGTTATTGCCATTTTTAGAGCCAATTTTAACCTGTTTGAAGGTTGAATTAATATTTGATGTTCTGCATGATCCGATTCTAAATCTAATAAATTATCTGCTAAGTTCCCTAAAATATTCGCTTGGATCAGGTATTCTTTTACATTTAAAGGAAGATCTTCATCCAAAAATAAAAATGCCATCTCAGCACTTTTTACAGCCTCCTTTTTTGTTAAGTCAATGTATTCGGGAATTAAACATGTAGATGATAATTGTTTATGAAGAGAAAGTAACTCGCCTACAGTTTTTTCTAGTTGGTCATCAAAGCCTCTTCTCTCAACAATCCCTTTCAGAAAAGTGAAGTTTTCGACAACTGGTTGAGGAAATTCGGGGGGCAGAGAATCTCTTTTTCCAGCTAAAAAAGATAGAATGTCTTCTGGAGCATTTGGAAAAAATATTTGGTTGTCAGTAAGTTGGTCCGCAAAGTCTATTCCGCAGAAAAGTTGATCAACTTCATTTTGTTTCTGGGGGGAAAAGACTATCCCGAATTTATTTAAAACGACAAAAACTCTCCCCATGTTTTCTAGAGTGTATTCAGGTCTTCGGTAAAGCTCTGATCTTTCGATATTGATCATGTTTTTGTGATTATATCAATGTTTTAAAGTTCTTTATGTTTAAATTTTCTTTTAGAACATTAAACTGTAAGATTAAATCAGAAGTGATATACTTTGATAGGTTCGAGCTGAGTACGCTTTCCGGCTCCCAAGATAGATTAGATCTTTATTGCTTTTCCAAAATAGTCCTTCGGGTTCTTATCGTGAATAAATATTGTCACCTTATTATCAATTTCCTTATTTGTGGCAAGTTCGGGAAATGTTGAAGAAGAAGCGAAAGCGGAGTCCAAAAGAAAACGGAATTTTTTCCTTTTAGGAGATTTCTGTTTACGCAAGAAGTTTTCGATAATATGTGTAAATAGTCTTTAGGTCCTGTCTGGTGAGATCAAGATAGGGATAGTCTTTTTTGAAGTCTTTTATTTTATACCCTTGAATATGCAGAGCAACAATGCGTGCACATGAAAATACACATGTCAAGAAACGTAAATTAAATATTTTTCATTTGCTATAATTGCCTTCATGAATCTTCAGATGAAGGCTATCGTATTTTCTCTGATTTCAATGATAGGTTTTGGTTTGGAAACTGCTATTGTTAAAAAATATTCCGAAATATTAGGACCGATCAGGATGATCTTTTACAGGAATTTAGTCATTGTTCTGATTACATTTATTGCTTTGCTATTTTTTATTAAGTCGATAAATTTTGATATAAATTACATTCTCTTAGGATTTATTATATCTGCTGCCAGTTATGGCGGTATTTTCTTTTTTATGAAAGCATTAAGTAAGGGAAAAGTAGGGATAGTTTCTCCAATTGTGGGTACTCGCGGTTTAATTGCCAGCTTTATCGGTCTTGTCATTTTTAGAGAAGTTATAACCACCGGTCAGCTTTTTTCAATTCTTATTGCTTTTACTGGGATAATTCTTTCAACAATCAATTTTTCTGATTTTAAGAAATCAAATATTTTTAGCTTTAAAAGCGGAGTTCCTTTTGCAATACTCGCCGCCATCTTTTGGGGTATGACATTTCCTCTTTTCAGTATTCCATCTGGAATTTTAGGGGCATTTTTATTTTCTTTTATTCTTGAACTTACGGTTTTGTTCATGGCAACGATGCAGACAATAATTATTAAAATTCCGATTGATATAAAAAAGGATTTTTCCCGATATTCATTTGCTATTATTACCATTGGATCGTTAGGGAGTTTAGGATCAATCTTTATGAATTTAGGTTATGCAACTGGACAAATCAGTATAGTTTCGACAATTTTAAGCTGTGTTCCGCTGGTAGCTGTTATTTATGGAAGATTGGTTTACCGGGAACTGATGAGTACGAAGCAATATTTAGCTGCAGCCTTAATGATTGCCGGTATTGCTGGCTTATCTTACTTTCACCGTTAATAATTCAAGATTAATCATTTCCTTATTTCTTGATAAAATAGGTTTGAGCAAAGTTAAATAGTTTCTCTACGAATTGAATGTCCCTCCAAAGGCGGGAAGGTCGAGGGTTTACACTGGAAATTTTCCTCAGGAAATTTTCATGTGTTCGAATCCCATCGCCCGCTCCAAAAGTGACAGAAGTAACCAGAAAGTTACTAGGAAATTACATTAATGAATAAAAGTAACAAGAAAACTCTCAAAATCCTTTTCGTAGGAGCGATGGAAACTGAACTTCGCCCTTTGTTAAAGAAGTTAAATGCAATTCAAGTTAAAAAGCTTCTGGATGTTTTTCCACTTTACAAGGCTACGTATAAATCAATTAATATTTATATTGTTGAAACTTTCGTTGGAGACACTAATGCATCAGTTGCTAGCCTTGAAGCAATAAAAGAAGTAAATCCTGACTTTGTAATCAAATATGGATGCGTTGGTGGCAGTTATAGCGAAAGCAAAATGGGTGATGTGATAATCCCTTTAGGATTTTTTCATCGGACATCTTGGATTACACGTACAAAAGAAGACACTCCGACAAAAGATTCTTCACTTTGGTTATCAGTTTTCGGTGAACTACCGCACCAAGTAAATAGCAATAATCTAGGTGGAATGCCTTATTATTTTCCTGCAAATGAAAAATTAATTACTATATGTCAAAAAACACTAGACGATCTTAAAATTGATTATGACACAGCTTACGTTGGTGGTGGCAATATGTGGGCATTTAGTAAAGAATTTTTAGATAATATTGCTCAAACTATGTTACCCAAAGGTGCAAAATGTAAAAGATTTGTATCTGATATGGAATCTTATTCCATCGCACACGCTTGTTTTGTTACGAAAAAACTATTTATAGGTTGCTTTACTGTAGCAAGTAATGACTACACTGATGAACCATATGATCCCAAGCGAGTCCCAACTCAAATGGAACGATTAGTTCCGTATGCACTTAAACTCGTTGAAGCTTTGAATGCTTAAATGTTCTTTAAGAGCTTGTAACTGCAATCGAAGATCAGGCGTGATATAGTACTTGAGCTTGAATAGGTCCGAGTTGATTACGGTTACCCGCTCTAAGGGCATTGGGAGGGAGCACGGAAGCCGGATTTGATAGCTTCTTTTTCTGTGCAAAACCAGCGGTCTCCTAAATATAATTGTACTTCGACCTGATCATAAAACCCGCATTGGGGAACATAATAAATTTTTCCGTTTCTGGTATTTCCTTTAATACTACAGGAAGGGTTAGCGGCATTTTTCCGTTGAGTACACTTTTGGCTATAAACTCCCCTTTTATTATTTCTGGCCTCATCACCTGCTTTATTTAATATTTCGCCGATACTGCCGGGAGAAGTCCGGTAATAATAGGAATATCCGCCTTTAAGCATTTCTTCATTAACAAACGAATCAGGAGTATAGACCAGGCTGATAAAGCGTCTGTATGGATCTAAAAATAAAACTTTCAAATAGACCGGTTTGCCGAGAATTAATTTTTCCAGCGCTTTTTTGGCCTCCAATCCGCCGCATTGTTCAAGTTCTGGAGCTTCTGTTGAAGATATACGGATATTTTGTTTCTCTTCTGTCACAAAAGTATCACCGTCAATGACCCGGGCAACAGTGTAGAAAGGAACCGGCATGGGTTTGGATTTGTTTGAGGATAACAGGAAATATGTTCCGGCGGTTAAGCCTAAAGCAGTCAGGGTAAAGGTAGCAATTTTCATAAGTGATGGTAGATTTTTTCTTCTTCAAGAGTTGAAACTCGGCCGTGGCCGGGAAAGATGCAAGTTTGGCCGGGAAGACGGAAGATTTTTTTCAGGGAAGCTGTAAGCTTATGCTGGTCGGAATAGGAAAAATCAGTCCGGCCAATTCCGCCATCAGCAAAAAGAGTATCTCCGGTAAATAATATATTATTAGATTTATCATATAGGCAAATACTGCCCGGAGTATGGCCAGGGGTATAGATGACTGTCAAAGTATATTTACCTATCATGATTTTTTCTTTATCTTTCAGGCAGGCTGCAACCGGCGGAGGAGGACCGGCTTCAATACCCAGGAAATGCTTGGCAGACTGAGATAAATTGTTAACCAGGAATTTGTCCAGGCAATTAATTATAAAAGGGATCTTGTAAGCCAAAACAAGTTCTATGGCGGCCATCAGATGATCAAAATGGCCATGGGTGGCGATTATTGCTTGAGGAATCATTGTGTGATCCGCAATTATTCTTTCAATATAATCGGCATCATCTCCGGGATCGATAACAATTCCCTTTTTTGTCTTGTTATCAAAAACCAGATAACAGTTCTCCTGCATCCGGCCAACAGTTAGAGTTATTATTTCCATTTGCCTTGACGAAACAAGAATAATTGAATAATATAATAACATTCCTTCGGGGAATTTGTGTAAGTCATAATCGGTAGTTAAACTCTACGACCCCCGATTAGATCGGGGGATGAGCCGTTGAAACTACGACAGCGACCGTAAAGTCGGGATGAAAGAAGGAAAAGACAGGGTATCCTGTCGTGTTATTAATGTTATCCCCGAAGAGGGGATTTTTTTTATAAAATTATGTTTAAACTAAAATTAACTTCAAGAGAATTAACCTTTGCCAGCGCTTTAGCAGCCATTTCTGCTGTACTCCAACTTTATCATCTGGGATATCAGTCACCACAATGGGGTATGTGGATTGATCTGGTAGCGGTATCCTGGATCACAGCCTACTTTTTATTCGGAATCAGAGCATCTTTTTTGGTTTCTCTTCTGGGAGCTATTGTCATTACCTTATTTGCTCCGGATACCTGGCTTGGGGCATCCATGAAATGGGTAGCTACTATTCCAATCATGCTCTTACTTTTTTTATTTTTTAATGTGACTAAACAGGAAATCAATAAATACAGGCAGATCAAAAATCTGATTTTACCCTTATTTTTGGGGATTATTCTTAGAAACCTGATAGTTATTCCCCTGAATTATTTTTACGCAATTCCCATCTGGACCGGAATGAGTTCAGCTCAGGCAATGGCAGCAATTCCCTGGTATATTATTTTTATTTTCAATGCCATCCAGTCAATAATTGATGTTTTCTTTGCCTGGCTGCTGGTTTTTTCTTTCCGCCTGGAACGGTTTGCTTCCTGGAAAAACTAAAACATGGATAAAGGTATTCTGCTTCAACGGGTAAGTTTTGCTTATCATAAAAATATAGCGGTTTTGTCCGATATCAATTATGTTATTGCCAAAGGGGATTTTGTGGGAATAAGCGGAATTAACGGATCGGGCAAATCAACTTTCACTTACTTACTGAACGGGATTATTCCCCATCAAATAGCGGGTATTTTAGACGGACGGATTTTGGTGGACGGCAGGGATACTCAAACAGCCAAAACAGCTGATATTGCTACAAAAGTAGGATTGGTTTTTCAAAATCCTGATTTAACGCTTTTTAATTTAACTGTTGAGGAAGAAATAGCATTTGGACTGACTAATCTCAAGTACCCTGATATCGGAAGAAGAGTTAAAGAGGCATTAAAAATGGTAGCAATAAAAGGCTTCGAAAAAAAAGACCCGCAGAGTTTATCGGTTGGAGAAAAACAAAAAGTAAGCCTGGCAGCAGTCTTGGCCATGGATACCGACTACATTATTTTGGATGAGCCTACTGCCATGCTGGACTATAAAAGTTCTGTGGAACTGTACAAAATCCTGCGGGAACTCAATCGCAGGAAAAAAACAATCATTGTTGTTGAACATGATACTGATTTCTTATGGAAGTTCAGCAGGCAAATAATGATCCTTGACCAAGGCAGAATTAAAACAACAGGCAATACTAAAGAAATTCTGTCAAAATTTGATTTGCTTGACAGTCTGGGAATTAAACGGCCGAATATAAATTTCTAACAATAGATGAAGGAAAATATTATCAATCTTCTAAAAATAACGGCGGTTATCATAATAAGCAGTATATTGGCTGTCAGCCGCAATTTATTATTTATTTTATCAATCCTTCTAATATTATCTCTTTGGGTTTTATTCATATCAGGCTTGTCTAAATTAAAGGTCAGACTCTACCCGTTATTATTCATAGCTTTGGCTATTATTATTTTTAATTTGCTATTTAATTCCGCTATAGATTTATCATCAAGACTCGTTAACGGAATAACCACATCTTTAAAAATCATGGCCATCAGTCTGATGGTTTTTCTATATACAGAGGTAACAGCACCGAGCCAAATAATTAAAGGGCTTTTTTTCCTGCCTTATAATCTTCGGCTTGCCCTGACAATGACATTTTCTCTGATTCCAATACTGCTGGATGAAATAAAAATTATAAAAATAATTCAACAAAGCCGGGGATATAAAAAAAAGCTTTTTAATCCAATTCATAATATATTACCTGTTGTCATTCCCTTACTGCACCGGACGTTTATCAGAGCGGAGCAGATTTCACTGACTATTTATTCAAGGGGTTATGGCAAATAATAAAATTTATCATTCAAGAGTCATTTACGGAAAAAAGACAGGCAGGAACTTAGGCTATCCGACTGTTAACCTTGACAATAAAAACCTCCTGAGGAAACTGAAAGAGGGAGTTTACGGATGTACAGTTTATATCGGGAATAAATCCTTTCTGGGACTTTTATACAAAGGACCCCGTCTGATTTTAAAAGACAAGGAAATCAGTCTGGAGATATATATTCTTAATTTTGAAGGAAACTTATACGATCAGACTGTCAAATTTAAGATTTTGGATTACATCAGGGAAGTTATTGATTTTCCAAACGTTTCTTCCTTCCGGACGCAAATAGAGAAAGATATACGCCACGTGCATAAATTTGATAAAATGATACAGACGCCGAAGTAGCTCAACGGAAGA